>VYCW01000091.1:16922-58621 GCA_009843735.1 Acidimicrobiaceae bacterium
CACCGCGCCGCCCCCGCCGATGGTGGCGACCCCCGCCAGCAGCTTGGCCGGCAGGTACCGCATCGGGATGCTGGGCTGGCGCTCGTGGAACGCCCGGATGTACTCGTCGGCGGTCCGGCTGGAGGTGTCGCCGCCCACCGTTCGCAGCACCAGTTTGGAGGCCGCGATGCCCAGGATCGGGGCCAGCGCCAACACCGCGAGGTTCTGCTCCAGCACCCGCTCGAGCACTACGTGCAGCGCCACCGTCTCGAAGGCGGCCACGAGCACAGCCACGATTACCCCGGTGGCCGCCGAGGCAGCCAGGAGACGGGGATTGCGGGCCGCGCCGAAGGTCCTCCTGAAGTTCTGCATGCGCTAGGTCTGCGTTAGGGTGTCAGACATGGTTGATAAGCGTCATGATATTTCAGAGAGGCTCTCGGCCATTGCCGAGGAGATTGCGGATCTGGCACTTGAGAGTCTCCGGGAGTCCATCGAGGCTGGTGAAACGAAGCCCTCGGATACCGAGAAGCGGCTCGGTCGGGCCCGTAGGGCCGTCGAGAAGGCCGCGCACCTCCTGCGATCCGATGGGTAGCCGCCCGCGTGGGTGGGAGGCTACCGGGCTGTGACGGCCACGCGGACGCGCCGCCTGCCGTTGGAGGCGACTCGGCGCGAGGAATCGGGATCGACCCGTCCGTAGAGCGTGGTCCGCTGAACCAGCCGGCGCCCTAGGGGTTCGACCAGCTGCCGGAAGTCGTCGGCGGTGGCGCCCTGCCCGTGCTCGGCGCCCGCGGCTCTCGAGATGTTCTCGTCCATGAGAGTGCCGCCCAGGTCGTTGACCCCGGCTTGGAGGAGCTGCTCGATCGACTTGAAGCCGAGCTTCACCCACGAACCCTGGATGTTGTCGATATAGCCCCGGTAGGCGATGCGGGCGACCGCGTGCATGAGCAGCACCTCGCGGAACGTCGGACCCCGCCGGGCCCGGCGCTGGAGATAGATGGGCGAGGCCATGTGGACGAAGGGCAGGCCCACGAACTCGGTGAACCCACCGGTCTCGGCCTGCAGGGCCCGGGTCCGCAGCAGGTGCCGGGCCCAGTGCTCGGGGCGCTCTATCGATCCGAACATGATCGTGACGTTTGATCCGAGCCCGATGCCGTGGGCGATGCGGTGGCATTCCAGCCACTCGTCGGTGGTGATCTTGTCGGGGCACAGGGTGGCCCGGACCTCGTCGTCGAGGACCTCGGCGGCCGTGCCCGGAAGCGACCGCTGCCCGGCGGCCATCAGGCGGCGCAGGTACTGGTCCAGGGGCTCCCGGTTACGCCGGGCGCCCTCGGTGACCTCGAGCGCGGTAAACCCGTGGATGTGGATGTCGGGAACCTCGGCATGGACCGCGGCGGCCACATCGATGTAGTAGTCGCCGTTGAAGTCGGGGTGGATGCCGCCCTGCAGGCACACCTCGGTGGCTCCCAGCTGGGCGGCCTCCACCGAGCGCCGCGCGATCTCGGAGATCTCGAGCAGGTACGGGGTGCCCCTCAGGTTGAGGGACAGGGGCCCCTTGGAGAAGCCGCAGAAGCGGCACTTGTAGGTGCAGACGTTGGTGTAGTTGATGTTGCGGTTGGCCACCCAGGTCACGTCGTCGCCCACGATGGAGCGCCTCAGGTCGTCGGCGACCTCGGCCACTGCTACCACCTCGGTGCCGCGGGCGCCGAACAGGGCGACGATCTCGTCGAAGCCCACCTCTGAACCGCCGGCCACTCCCTGGAGGACCTCGCCGACCGCGCCCCGGGCCGAGGCCCGCCCGGGCACCAGCACCATCGGGTCGGTGCCCGCCCCGGAGTACCACTGGGTGGAGCGCTCTCCGACCAGCTCCACGTCGGCTCCGTCGCCGGCCCGGGCCCGCTCCATGGTCCGCTCCGGGAACTGCGAGCCCGGGTCGTCGCGCCCGAAGCCCTCGGCGTCGCTGCGGTCGGTCACTGCGAAGTGCAGCCCCTCGTCGATCCAGCGGTCTGCGTCGCGCACGTACGACGGGTGAACGGTCAGCCGGGGGGCCAGCACGTGCCCGGCCTCCTCGGTCACCTCCCTCAGACGGTCCAGGTCGGGCCAGGGACGCTCGGGGTTCACGTGATCGGCCGTTACCGGCGACACCCCGCCCCAGTCGTCGATTCCCGCGGCCAGCAACTCGCCGAAGTCCTCGGCCAGGTTGGGCGGCGCCTGAACATGCACCTCCGGCGGCAGGATCACCCGGGCCAGAGAGATGGCGTCGAGGTGGTCGGCACGCGGGCACGGCGCCCAGTGCTGCATGCCCGTTTGCGGCTTGGGCAGGAAGTTCTGGACGATCACCTCCTGGACATGGCCCCACCGGCGGTGCGACTCGGCGATGGCCTCCAGGGCCTCGATGCGGTCGGCCCGGCTCTCGCCGATTCCCACCAGGATGCCGGTGGTGTAGGGAATCCGGAGCTCGCCGGCGGCCTCCAGGGTGGCCAGACGGCGCTCCGGAGTCTTGTCGGGGGCTCCCCGGTGGGCGTCGAGGCCGGCGTTGAGCGTCTCGATCATCATTCCCTGGCTCGGCGCCACCTCGCGCAGCGTCGCCAGCTCCTCGGCGTTCATGGCGCCGGTGTTGGCGTGAGGGAGCAGGCCGGTGGCGTCCAGCACGCTGCGGGCCATGGCGGCCACATAGTCGACGGTGCTGGCATAGCCGTGGCGGTCGAGCCAGTCGCGGGCCACCGGGTAGCGAAGTTCCGGTCTCTCACCCAGCGTGAACAGCGCCTCGTGGCAGCCCTGCCGGGCTCCGGCCCGGGCGATCTCCAGGACCTGTTCCTCGGTCAGGTAGGGGGATTCGAGCCGGGCCGGCGGCTGGGCGAAGGTGCAGTACCCGCAGCGGTCGCGGCACAGCTTGGTGAGCGGTATGAAGACCTTGGGCGAGTAGGTCACCCTCGAGCCGTGGGCACGATCCCGGATGGAGCGGGCCTGCGCAGCCAGCTCGACCGGATCGTCGAAGCGGTCCACAGTCATGATCATCCCACGCTAACCGACGTTGCCGTCGCCTCGGTCACTGGATCGGCGGACCCGTGCCAGCACCTCGGCCACGATCACCGCCGCCGCGGTCTGCACGTCGTCGGCCGACGTGTCGATACGCAGCTCCGGGTCGTCGGGCTCCTCGTAGGGGGCCGAGATCCCGGTCAACCCGGCGATGGCCCCCGACCGGGCTTTGGCGTACAGGCCCTTGGGGTCCCTGCGCTCGCAGACCTCCAGCGGCGCGTCCACGAACACCTCGACGAAGGCGCCGTCGGGGTGCAGGCTGCGGGCCCGGTCCCGGTCCCCGCGGTAG
Organism: Acidimicrobiaceae bacterium; assembly: GCA_009843735.1. Classification (GTDB taxonomy): domain Bacteria; phylum Actinomycetota; class Acidimicrobiia; order Acidimicrobiales; family Aldehydirespiratoraceae; genus Aldehydirespirator. Next base: position 20,227 of record VYCW01000091.1, read on the forward strand.
GGCGAGATGAACGAGGCCAGCACCACGACCCCCGCGTCGCGCAGCAATGCGGCCACCTCTCCGGCCCGGCGGATGTTCTCGGCCCGGTCGTCGGGCGAGAAGCCCAGATCCGAGTTGAGGCCGAAGCGCAGGTTGTCACCGTCGAGCACGTATGCCAGCACGTTCTCTGCCGCCAGCATCGCCGCCGCGGCGTGGGCCAGCGTCGACTTTCCCGAACCGGGCAGGCCGGTGAGCCACACGGTGACCGCGCCGTGGCCGAGCAGGCCGGCCCGGTCGCCGGCCGTCACCGTCGGTGCGCTCCACACCACGGCGGACTCGCCGGAGGGTGACGACTCTTCACCCGTCACGGTTCGGGTGTCTCGACGGCACCGATGAACTGGCCGGCCTCGAGCCACGCGGTGATGGCCCGGACGCAGGCGTCGACGTCGAGGCGGGACGTGTCCAGCACCAGGTCGGCGTTGGCGGGCTTGTCGTAGGGGGCGGACACTCCAGGGAACTGCCTGATCTCGCCCCGGTCGGCCGCCTCGTACAACCCGGCGCGATCCCGGGCCCGGCACACCTCCAGCGGAGGGTCGAGGAACACCTCCACGAACCGGTCGGCGCCGATCAGCTCGCGGGCGCGCTCCCTGACGGCTGCGCTGGGCGCAACCAGAGCAGCGATGGCGATGAGGCCCTGATCGTTCACCAGGCGGGCCAGCTCGGCTGTGCGGCGCACGTTCTCGGAGCGGTCCCGGCTGGAGAATCCCAGGTCCCGGCTGACGCCCAGACGCATGTTCTCCCCGTCGAGGCGCACCGTGGTTCGGCCCCGCTCGAAGAGCTCGCGTTCCAGGGCCGAGGCGATCGTCGACTTGCCCGCGCCGGTGAGCCCGGTCAGCAGAACCGTGGCCGGTCGCTGGCCGAGGCGTTCCGCCCGCTCGGCACCGCTGATGGAGCTGCGCTGGCGCTCGAGGGTCGCCCCCGGCACGGCCTCCCAGGCCGCGGCCGGCGCGGCGGCCTCGATCATCCCGGCGGCCACCGTGGCGTTGCTGGACCGCTCGATCAGGATGAACGAGCCCGTGGTCCGGTTCTGGGTGTAGGGGTCGAAGATCAGCTCGGCATCGGTGCGGACCGTCACGGTGGCTATGTCGTTGAGCCTCACCGCGGCGGCCGGCACCGATTCGAGCGCGTCCACGTCCAGCCGGCCCATCACCTCCGACACCCGGCAGCTCATCGTCTGGCCGCCCTGCGCCAGCAGGTACTCCCTCCCCACCACCAGGTCGGCCTCCGCCATCCACACGATGGTGGCCGTCACCCGTCGGGCCCGCTGGGGCGGGTGGGCCGGATCGACGATCACGTCGCCCCGGCCGATGTCGATCTCGTCGCTGGTGGTAATCACCACCGACCGGCCCGTCGGGGCCTCCTCGAGGTCGCCGTCGAAGGTCACGATCCGCGCGATGGCGGTGGTGCGGCCGGAGGGCTCGACCCGCACCCTGTCCCCGGCCCGCAGCGTGCCCTCGCAGACCGTCCCGGCGAAGCCGCGGAACCGGTGATCGGGCCGGATGACCAGCTGCACCGGCAACCGCAGCCGCCCCCCGACGATCCCGGATGCGCCGGCCGCGTGGACGGCCGCGTCCACCTGCTCCAAGTGCTCCATCAGGCACGGGCCGTCGTACCAGCCCATGTTGGCGCCGGGCTCGACCACGCCGTCGCCGTGAAGGGCCGAGACCGGGATGCACACCGGATCGGGCAGGCCCAGCGCGGAGGCCAGTTCGCGGACGGCGGAGGCGATCGACTCGAACCGGTCCTCGCGGTAGTCGACGAGGTCCATCTTGTTGACCGCCACCACCACCGACGAGATGCCGAGCAGGTTGACGATCAGGCTGTGGCGACGGGTCTGGGTGGTGATGCCCCGAGCCGCGTCCACGAGGATGACGGCCAGCTCGGAGGTCGAGGCTCCGGTCACCATGTTGCGGGTGTACTGCTCGTGTCCCGGCGTGTCCGCGATGATGAAGCTCCGGCGAGGCGTCGAGAAGTACAGGTGGGCCACGTCGATGGTGATGCCCTGCTCCCGCTCCGCCACCAGGCCGTCGGCGAGGAGGGCCAGGTCGACCTGCCCTCCGGCGTGGCCGGTGGTGGCCGAGTCCTTGCGCACCGCGGCCAGGTGGTCCTCGTAGAGGAGGTCCGAGTCGTGCAGCAGCCGGCCGATCAGCGTCGACTTGCCGTCGTCCACCGATCCGCACGTCAGCACCCGCAGCAGGTCGGCGGAGGGCCGCGGCGCCACCGGCTCGCCGCCCATCAGAAATAGCCCTCGCGCTTCTTGTGCTCCATGGAGCCCGACTGGTCGTGGTCGATGACGCGGCCCTCCCGCTCGGAGCGGGTGGCTGCAGCCATCTCGGCCACCACCTCGGCCAGGGTGGCGGCGGTCGATTCGACGGCCCCGGTCAGGGGGTAGCAGCCGAGCGTGCGGAAGCGCACCGATCGCGTCTCGGGCCGCTCGCCCGCCTCGAAGCGGAAGCGCTCGTCGTCCACCATCAGCAGGGTGCCGTCGCGCTCCACCACCGGGCGGGGCGCCGCGAGGTACAGCGGCACTATCTCGATCTCGTTGGCCCCGATGTAGTGCCACACGTCGAGCTCGGTCCAGTTGCTCAGAGGGAACACGCGGATGCTCTCCCCGCTGCCGACCCGGCCGTTGTAGTGATTCCACAGCTCGGGCCGCTGGTTCTTGGGATCCCAGCGGTGCTGGCCGTCCCGGAAGCTGAACACCCGCTCCTTGGCTCGTGAGCGCTCCTCGTCGCGCCGGGCCCCGCCGAAGGCGGCGTCGAAACGCCCCGCGTCGAGGGCCTGCTTGAGGGCCTGGGTCTTCATGATGTCGGTGTAGTGCGCTGATCCGTGGTCGAACGGGTTGATTCCCGCGGCTAGCCCGTCCGGGTTGGTGTGCACGATCAGCTCGAAACCGATCTCGCCGGCCATGCGGTCCCGGAAGGCGATCATCTCCGAGAACTTCCACGTGGTGTCCACGTGCAGCAGCGGGAAGGGGACCGGTCCGGGATGGAAGGCCTTGCGGGCCAGGTGCAGCATCACCGAACTGTCCTTGCCTATCGAGTAGAGCATCACCGGTTTGCGGAACTGCGCGGCGACCTCCCGGATGATGTGGACGCTCTCGTCCTCGAGGCGCTGCAGACGGTCCCGCTCCATCACCGCGGGCAGGCTAAGTGAACTAGCGGCGGGATGCGGCTTGGAGTTCGTCGGCCTTGTCACTGAGAACGCCCAGCAACTCGTCGAAGCTCTTGGTGAACGCGGCCACGCCCTCGTCCTCGAGTTGGGCCGTCACCGAGTCGAGGTCCACGCCCACGGCCGCGAGCCTCTCGAGTACGTCGATGGCCTCGTCGAGCGCGGCGGCGAGGGTGGGCTCGACCGAGCCGTGGTCCTCGAATGCCTCCAGCGTGGCGTCGGGCAGGGTGTTGACCGTGTCCGGGCCGATCAGGCCGTCCACGTAGAGCGTGTCCGGGTAGGCCGGGTTCTTGGTCGATGTGCTGGCCCACAGCAGCCGCTGGGGCCGGGCGCCCCGGGCGGCCAGCGCCTCCCATCGGGGTCCCGCGTAGAGCCGCTGGAAGTGCGAGTAGGCCACCTTGGCACAGGCGATGGCGGCACGGCCCCTCAGGTCCAGAGCCTCGGAGGTGCCGACGGCGTCGAGGCGGCGGTCCACCTCGGTGTCGATCCTGGACACGAAGAACGAGGCCACGCTGGACACCCTCGACAGGTCACCGTCGGCCCGTTCGAGGCCCGAGATGTAGGCCTCGGCGACCTCCAGGTAGCGGTCGACACTGAATATCAACGTGACGTTGATGCTGCGCCTCTCTGCGATCATCGTGGAGATGGGCTCCAGGCCCTCGGCGGTGCCGGGGATCTTCACGTAGAGGTTGGGAACGGCCAGCCGCTCGTGCAGGTCGCGGGCCGCGGCCTCGGTGGCGGCCGCGTCGCGGGCCAGGTCGGGGGCGACCTCCACCGACACGAAACCATCGAGACCGCCTGACGTGTCGTAGACGGGACGCAGGATCTCGGCTGCGGCAGCGATGTCGGAGGTGACCAGGCGCCAGTAGGAGGACTCGACGTCGAGGCCGTCGGCGATGGCCGAGCGGAACTCGTCGTCGTAGTCGGCACCCGCGGCGATGGCCTTCTGGAATATCGACGGATTCGAGGTCAGACCCCTGACGCCCTGCTGGACCCAGTCGCTCAGGTCGCCGCCGGTGATCCAGCCCCGCCGGATGTTGTCGAGCCAGGGACTCTGCCCGCACCGGGCGTAGAGGTCCTGCAGTCTGGTGGTCGCGGTCATTTCGGGGGCCTCCTCGCCGGTATCACAGCGCCGCCCGGGACATTGAGCCCTCTACCAGGGCCCGGGCCCTGGTGGCCACGTTGGGGGCCGAGATGCCGAGCTTCTCCATCACCTGCGCCCCCGGTGCCGAGGCGCCGAAGCGGTCGATGCCCACCGCCTCGTCGGTCCAGCGGCTCCATCCCATCGTGGTGCCCGCCTCCACCGAGAGCGACGGCAGGTCAGGCCGGAGCACGCGGGCCTGTTCGGAGTAGGGCTGCCGGGCGAACAACTCCCATGACGGCAGCGACACCACCCGGGCCGAGATCCCGTCGGCGGCCAGCAGGGCCGCGGCGTCGCAGCAGACCGACACCTCGCTGCCCGTGCCCACCAGGGTGATGCTGGGTTCGTCGGGCTCGAGGACGGTGTAACCCCCGGCGGCCACCGACTCGGCTCGGGTGCCTTCGAGCACGGGCACCCCCTGGCGGGTGAGGATCAGCGCGGTCGGTCCGGCGGACTCCACCGCCACCCGCCATGCCCCTACCGTCTCGGTGGCGTCGGCGGGCCTGATCACCGTCAGGTCAGGTATGGCTCGCAGCGAGGCCACCTGCTCCACGGGCTGGTGCGTGGGGCCGTCCTCACCCACACCGACCGAGTCATGGCTCCAGACGAAGACGACCTTGGCTTCCGATAGCGCGGCCAGCCGCACCGCGGGCCGCATGTAGTCGGCGAACACCAGGAACGTCCCCACCACCGGGATGGCCCCGCCGTGCAAGGCCATGCCGTTGGCGACGGCCCCCATGGCGTGCTCTCGCACCCCGAAGTAGATCTGGCGTCCTCCGGGGCCGCCGGTCGAGAACACGCCGCTGTCGGCCAGCACCGTGCCCGTGTTGCCGGTGAGGTCGGCCCCGCCGCCGGTAAGCCCGGGGACTTCCGGCAGGAGGGCCTGCAGCGTGACGTTGGAGGCCTTGCGGGTGGCCACCGACTGGCCCGGCTCGAATGCGGGGAGCGCCGCCTCCCAGCCGGGACGGCCCGTCGCGGCCAGGCACGCCTCCAGGCTGGATCGGTCTCCGTTGAAAGCGGCGGCCCTCGCCTCCCAGGCGAAGCGCTCCGCCTGGCCGGCCGTGCCCGCCTGCCGGTAGTAGTCGACCACCTCGGAGGGCACGTGGAACGACTCGTCGGCGGGCAGGCCCATCAGCTTCTTGGTCGCGGCGATCTCCTCGTCGAAGATGGCGTAGCCGTGGGCCGCGGGGGTGCCCGACGCCTGGGGCGCGGGTGCGGCGATCACCGACCGCAGGATCACCAGCGAGGGCCGGTCCTCGACGGCGGCCGCGTCGCGCAGGCTGGACTCCAGGGCGTCCAGGTCCTCGGCGGCCTCGCCGAGTTCGATGACGTGCCAGCCGTAGGACCGGAACCGGGCCGCGGCGTCGTCGGACAGCGCCAGGTCGGTGCCTCCGTCGATGGTGACCTCGTTGTCGTCGTATACGACCATGAGCCGACCCAGGCCGAGATGGCCCGCCAGGGAGGCCGCCTCGTGGCTCACACCCTCCGACAGGTCGCCGTCGCCGGCGATCACGAAGATCCGGTGGTCGCAGATCTCGGGGCCGAAGCGGGTGCGCATCTGGCTCTCCGCAATGGCCATGCCCACCGCGTTGGCGATGCCCTGGCCCAGCGGGCCGGTCGTCACCTCCACGCCCGGGGTGCAGCCGGCCTCGGGATGGCCAGGCGTGGCCGATCCCCACTGGCGGAAGTCCTTGATGTCGTCCAGCGTCAGACCGTGCCCGGTGAGGTAGAGCATGGCGTACTGCAGGATGGAGGCGTGGCCTGCGCTCAGCACGAACCGGTCACGGTCGGGCCAGTCCGGCCGCTCGGCGTCATAGCGCATGACCCGGGTCCACAGAACGTGGGCCAGCGGGGCCAGAGCCATGGCGGTCCCCTGGTGGCCCGAGCGGGCTGCGTGGGGCGCGTCCATGGCCAGCGCCTTGATGACGTTGATACCGAGCCGCTCGATCGGAGTCACGGACCCTCCCGCCCGTCGCCGGATGCCTGCCGCCGGCTCACCATAGACAATTGCAGGCGGGTGATGGTGTCTTGCTACGAAGGGGGAGGCAGGAGGGTGTAGGGCACCACCATGATCGGTCCGGCGTCGATGCGGGCCCGGGCCTCGACCGTGCCGTAGTCGGCGAATTCGAGCTCGGCCCGCACCAGCCGGTAGTTGAACTTGCCCGGCTCAACCTGCAGGGGTTGCACGTTGCGAGCGATGCGCTCGTCGCCCCGGAAATACGCCACCTCCAGGGCCCCGACGCCCGACTCGTCGGGCGCGCAGCGCACGATCACCACCAGATGGGGGGCCCACACCAGCGGGACTTCGGTGGGCGCAGCCGCCGAGAACTGCACCCCGGTGAGGTCGATGCGGGTGGACGGTCCCGGCACCTGGCGGAGCTGGATGTCGTCGATGAACAGGGCGGCCACGATGTCCATGGTCGGCTCTCCGGAGGCACGAGCGGATTTGGCGGCAGTGTAGGAGGACTTCGAACCGGCGCGCCCGGGTCTCCCGCTCTTGTTCGCTGCGCTCACGGGCCGCTCGGGCCACGGCCTCGTCCGTATGAACTGGGTTCGCCGCCAGCCGCTCGGCCTCTGGTCTCGCCCCCTGGTACGCGCGGCGTACCATGCTGGCGATGCGTCGGATCCTGGTGTCGATCCTGCTGGCGGCCCTGCTGACCACCGCGGTCGGCTCGTTCGTCCAGGCTCGCCGTACCGACGCCTCCTCCGACCCGGGATGGATCACCGAGACCGGCCCTCCCCAGATGGTCGTGGCCACGCCGATGCTCAGCGTGCGCCGGACGCCGGGATGGGTCTCGGCGCCCGTGACCCGGACCCGCTTGCTCGAGAGGCTCTCCGGCGTGGTCGAGGAGCCGAGCGCTCCGCCGCAGACGTGCCTGGCCGTCTACCGCGGCACGGCGTCCGTCGTGACCGAACGGGCCGATGAGCTGATGGTCCCGGCCTCGTTGATGAAGGTCGTCACCGCGGCCGCGATACTCGAGATCGCAGGTCCGGCCGCGACGTACACCACCGAGGTGCTCGTCCGCGCCGACGCTCTGAGCACGGCCGCCGACGGCGTGCTGGTGGGCGACGTCTACCTGGTGGGAGGGGGCGATCCAGTCCTGTCGACGCTGGCCTACGTGAGGCGCTTCGACCAGCCCATCGTCCACACCGACTTCACCGAGTTGGCGGTCGAAGCGGCCGCGGCCCTGCGAGCGCAGGGCATCCTCACCGTAGAGGGGGGCATCGTGGCCGACGAGTCCCGCTTCCCCGAGGCGGAGCGGGACTACACGACCCAGGTCGTCGAGCCCGACGCCGGCGCCGTCTGGAAGCGGTCCTACGTCAACAACAACCAGGTCGGCCCGCTCTCCGCGCTGCTGCTGAACGACGGCTACGTCTCCTTCCCGCCCTCGGCCGACACCGCCAGCCGGGGGCAGAACGTGCGGGCCCCGGATCCCGCCCTCCATGCGGCCCAGGTGCTGGACGGGCTGATCGAGGCTCGGGGCGTCGGCGTGTCCGCCGACGCCCTCAAGGGGACTGCGCCGCCGCTGTCGGAGCTTCGCTCGCTGGCCACCGTCGAGTCGCCGCCGATGGCGGAGATCGTCGCTCGCATGCTGCGCAACTCCGACAACACCACCGCTGAGATGCTGCTCAAGGAGATCGGCAGGCGGCTGTCGGGATCGGCCCGGGCCGAAGCGGTCCAGGGCGTGCAGGACGTGCTGGGGCGTCTGCTGGGTGTTCAGACCGCCGGGATCGTCATCGCCGACGGCTCGGGCCTGTCGGTTCACAATCGGCTGACCTGCGACCTCATCGCCGAGCTGCTCCTTCGGGCCGGTCCGGACTCGCCGCTGGTCAGGGGCCTGGCCGTGGTGGGGGAAAGCGGGACCCTCCGCGACTGCGACGCCGGCCTCGAGCCGGCCGCAGGGGCCGGCGCCGGCCCCGACGGGCAGAGCCCTCTGTCCCGCACGGTGTGGGCCAAGACCGGGACCCTCAACGATGTGTCGGCGCTGGCCGGAGTCACCGTGGCCCGTAACGGCGACGTGCTCACGTTCTCGCTGATCGCCAACCGCGAGGGCCTGTTCCTGAGCAGCTGCAACGATCTGCAGCAGGGTCTGATCAGGGCGGTCTCCGGCCATCCCTACGGTCCGTCCTCCGCGGACGCGGCGCTGCATCCGGCGCCGGCGAGGCAGCCGGTGGTCGCTCCGATCGCTGAGTCGGCCGACGGCGAATAGCCGCGAGCAGACGAGATGGCCACTCCCATGTTCGCGCTCCAGTCGGTCCTACTGCCCGGATCACCGCTGCCGTTGCAGGTCTTCGAGCCCCGCTACCTGACCATGCTCGAAACCGTCCTTGAGGGCGACCAGCAGATGGGCGTGGTGCTGATCGAGCGGGGCCGCGAGGTCGGTGGCTCCGATGTGCGGTGCGATGTCGCCACCATGGCCCGCGTGGTCGAGGCTCGCCGGGTGTCCGACGGGCGGCTGCTGGTGATGGCCGTGGGGCACCGCCGCATCCGGGTCCGGCGGTGGCTTGTCGACGACCCGCACCCCTGGGCCGAGACCGAGGACTGGCCCGACGAGCCGGAGACCGCCGTGAGAGCGGACCCGGAGTCCATCGACGAGCTCGCCGGACTGGTCACCGAGGCCCGCGGGCTGGCCCTCCGCCTCCAGATCGGGCATCCGGCTCACGCCGAGGCCGAGGCGCCCGGTCCCGTCGAGCTGGGCCGGAACCTCTCGCTGGCCTCCTACCGGGCCGCGGCCCTGGCCCCGCTGGGACCGTTCGACCGGTTCAAGGTGTTGAGCACCCCCACAGCCACCGAGAGGCTCACGGTAACCCGCCGCCTGGTGGCCGACGCCACCGAGCTGTTGCGGGCCCGGATCGAGCTCGGCAGCGGGTAGCGTCAGGAGTCCACCGACCGCGGAGGACCCACCTTTGGCACGCAGGCAGGGCGTAGCAGAAGTCGTGGACCTGGTGAAGGCCTACGTCCGCCAGGAGCTGCTCGGCCCGCTCCGGGGCGCTGGCCGGTGGGTCTCGATGGGCCTGGCCGGCAGCCTCGCGCTCGTGGTGGGGGTGATCCTGCTGCTGCTGTCGCTGCTGCGGGCCCTGCAGACCGAGACCGGGACCGTCTTCGCCGGGAGTCTCTCGTGGATCCCTTACCTGATCGTCGTCGCGGCGCTGGGCGTCGTGATAGCGCTGCTGGTTCGCCAGGTCGGCAAGCGGGGCCTGGGATGAGCCCGGCGCGTGAGGAGTCCGAGCGGATCACCCGCGATTCGCTGGAGGATGCGCTGCGCGACCTCCAGACCGACATCGACCGCGAGACCCAGCCGCTGCTCGTCAAGGTCGCCTACGGAGCGGCCGCAGCCGCCAGTGTCCTGATCGGCCTCGCCTACGTGCTGGGGCGCAGGGCCGGCCGGCTCCGCAGGACAGTCGTCGAAGTAAGGCGGATCTGACCGGTGGGGTTGGTTGGCGGGCGGACCGCGGCAGCCTGGATCGGCCGCCAGGCGATGCGAAGGGGCCTGCTCGGCAGCTCGCGTTTCTGGTTCGGGGCCTTCGTCGCGACCAGCGCGGTCAAGCTGGTGCGGCGGGCGGTCGGACCCCGCGAACCGATCACGGTGCTGTCGGAGCGTCTGGAGCCGTCCACCGGTATCGAGATCCGCAACGTCGAACCGGACGGCCCCTGAGGGCGCCCCGGTAGGCACACAGCTCGGATGCGAGTCGTGCTGCGCAACCCGACCAGGGAACTGGAGGTGCAGGGACCGGTGACGGTGCGCGCCCTACTCGACCGCCTCGGCCTCAACCGGGAATCGCATCTCGTGATTTGCGACGGTGAGCTGGTGCCGGGCGACCGGACGCTCCCGGACCGCTCCGAGGTGGAGGTGCGCAGTGTGATCTCCGGCGGTGCCGGCGACGGGCGGGCCGGGGCGCACCCATGAAGTGCCGGGTGTGCCGCGGGCCGGCGGTGATCGACGTGCGTCGCCACAACGCCAACTTCTGCGCCGAGCACTTCCTGCGCCTGTGCCGGGACCAGGTGGCCAAGGCCATCCGCCGCTTCGACATGCTGGCCGACGGCGACCGGGTGCTGGTGGCGGTGTCGGGAGGCAAGGACAGCCTGGCGGCGTGGGATCTGCTCACCGAGCTCGGCTACACAGTCGACGGCTTCTACCTGGGGCTCGGCATCGGCGACTACAGCAAGGAGTCCGAGGGCTACGCCCGCCGCTACGCCGAGAGCCGGGGCCTGACCCTCCACACCGTCGACCTGCCCGAGGCCCACGGCTTCGACGTTCCCGGCGGCGCCCGGGCCGCCAAGAGGGCGCCGTGCTCGGCCTGCGGTCTGTCGAAGCGGCACCTCTTCGACGACGCGGCCCGCCGCGGCGGCTATGACGCTCTCGCCACCGGTCACAACCTTGACGACGAGGCGGCCGTGCTGATGGGCAACACCCTGCGGTGGCAGACCGAGTACCTCGGGAGGCAGCTGCCGGTGCTGGCGGCACGCGACGGCTTCCCCCGCAAGATCAAGCCGCTGGTCCGCCTGGGGGAGCGGGAGACCGCGGCGTACTGCCTGCTGCGGGGGATCGACTACATCGTCGACGAGTGCCCCATGGCGGCCGGCAACAAGCACCTGGCCTACAAGGCCGCGCTCAACGACATCGAGGTCGAGTCGCCCGGCGCCAAGCACGACTTCTACTTCGGTTTCCTGGACAGGGCGTCGGACCGTTTCCGGGCCGAGGTGGAGCGCGACCGCGGCGAGCTGGCGCCGTGCGAGCGCTGCGGGTCGCCCACCGACGCGGGCGTGTGCGCATTCTGCCGCCTGGCCGAGCGCGCCGCCGGGCCTGCGCCGGTGCGGTTCACCGAACGCGAGGGACGATGACCGGGCGGACGTTCGAGCCGGGCGAGCCGGTCCTTCTGGTCGATCGCAAGAGCCGCCGCTACCTGTTCGACCTCGCCGCCGGCCGCGAGTTCCACACCCACACCGGTGTGATCGCCCACGACGAGATCATCGGGGCGCCGGAGGGGTCCAGGCTGCGGTCGACGCGGGGCTCCTCGTTCCTGGCGCTGCGGCCGACGCTGGCCGACGCGGTGCTCAAGATGCCCCGCGGCGCGCAGGTCATCTACCCCAAGGACATCGGCCCCATCCTGATGCTGGCCGACATTCTCCCGGGCGCGCGGGTGCTCGAGGCCGGTATCGGCTCCGGGGCGCTGTCGATGGCGCTGCTGCGGGCGGGCGCGGTGGTGACGGGATACGAGCGGCGCGAGGACTTCTGCGCCCGGGCCCGAGCCAATGTGGAGCGCTTCTGCGGGGCGGAGGCGCTCGAGCGGTACCGCACCGAGGTGCGCGACGTCTACGAGGGCATCGACGAGACCGGGCTCGACCGGGTGGTGCTGGACCTGCCCGAGCCCTGGCAGGTGGTGCCCCACGCCTCGGTGGCCCTGCGACCCGGCGGGATCCTGCTGGCCTACACGCCGAGCATCATGCAGGTCCAGAGACTGCGCCGGGCCCTGGACGACTCTGCCTTCGACCTCCACGAGACGGTCGAGGTCCTCCAGCGGGGATGGCATGTGGAGGGTGAGGCGGTGCGCCCCAACCACCGGATGGTGGCCCACACCGGCTTCCTCACCGTCAGCCGGCTGATCGAGCAGTGACGCCGGGGCGGCGGCTCCTTCTCGGGGTGGCCATCGCGGCTGTCGTTGCGGGCGCGGCCATCGCGGCGGTGGCGATGCTCGACGGCGGGACCGCGGCGCCGGGTGACGGCCAGCCGCAGACTCCGCCGGCGACCTCGTCGATCAGGCCCCCGCTCGACGACCCGCCCGACCCGGGTCCGGTGCCAGACGACCACGGCCTCTCGAGCGCGGATCTGGCCGCGGCGGTGGAGTCGTCGGTGAGGGTCTACGGTCCGGCCTGCCGGGGGATCGTGCGGGAGGGGAGCGGTTTCGCGGTGGTGGACGGCGACCTCGTCGTGACCATCGCGCACCTGATGATCGGCATGCACGAGCCCACCGTCGAGTTGCACGACGGCCGGGAGCTCGGCGCGATGCTGGTGGCCTTCGATGCCGTGAACGATCTGGCCGTGCTGCGGGTCTCGGGCGCCGGCCTGCGTCCCCTGCCCTTGAGTGAGGCCGTTCCCGACGGCACCGTCGGCGCGGTGCTGGCCTGGGAGGCCGAGGCCTCCCCGGACCCGACGCCGTTCCGCATCGACCGTCCGGTCACGGTCCGGACCGACATCGTGAACGGCGACGAGCGCATCGAGCGGCAGTCGTGGCTCCTCGCCGCCCAGACCGAGGTGGGCGACTCCGGCGCTGCGCTGGTGACCGGCGTGGACGGCCGGATCACCGCGGTGGGTGTCGCCTGGGGCGCGTCGCGCCGCGGCGGGGGAGGGGTGGCGTACGCCACCCGGGCCGGTCCGCTGGCCGGGCTGCTCGCCTCGTCCGACCTGGAACAGCCCGCCGAAGTCCCCGCCTGCAGCTAGAGGCCGAGCGGCTGCCCGCAGTCAGGCGGGCGGCGCCGGGCGCGGCCGGTAGTCGATGTTGCGGTCCACCGCCATGAAGATGTCGTTGCCTATGGGGTCGTCGAGTTCCTCGGCCAGATGGCCCAGCAGCCCGGCGCAGCGAGCCAGCAGGGCCACGCCGCGGGCGACGCCCAGCGGCAGGCCGATGTCGCCCAGGACCGCGCCGCAGGCGCCGGCGCCGTTGAGGGGCAGCTTGCGGCCCAGCACCGCCGGATGAGCCCGGCCGATGGCCGCGAACAGCTCGAGATGGGGGCCGAACAGGTCGTTGCGGCGGGCAAGCTCGAAGAGAGCCGGCGTGCGGGGGTCGCCGTCCTTGTGGACGGGGTGGCCGAGTCCCGGTACGAACCGGCCCTCGGCCCGGGTCCGGGTCACGACCTCGGCGGCGAGGTCGTCCCAGCCCGCCGGATCGGTGGGCAGCGGGTCACAGCCCTCTAGGGCGGCGTGCAGGAACCGGGCCGCGTTCTCGGTCACGCCGAGGAAGCGGTCACCGCCTCCGAGTAGCCCGGCCGCCAGCGCGCCCTGGATCGACTCGGGTGCACTCAGCAGTGTCACCCGGGCCGCGATGGCGGTGGGGGTGAAGCCGTGATCGGCCAGCGCGACCAGAACGGCCTCGAACATGTTGCGCTGCTGCGGCGTCGGGCGGTGCTTGGCCATCAACCAGAATGCGAGCTCGCCGAACGACACCTGACCGAGCAGGTCGTCGGCGAGGCTGTGGCCCAGCACGGTGATGCTGTCGGCGTCGGAGGTGCCGAGGCCGGTGCGGTAGGTGGCTCCGGTCATCTCTCGGTCTCAGCGCTGGACTGCGGCGTCGACAGCCAGTCCCGAATGTCGTCGCCGTGCTCTCCCAGCCCGGGGGGCGGGTGCTCGTAGCGCAGCGAGGCATTGCTGAACCCGATGGGATTGCGCACCAGGTCCACCTGCTCGTCACCGGCGCCGACAGTCACCCTGGGCTCGAGGCCGAGGCGCTCAGCCAGCTCGATGCCCTCCCGGATGGAGTTGATGGGCCCGCAGGGCACACCCGCATCGTTCAGCGCGATGAAGAGGTCATCGGCATTCCATTGCGCCACCCTCTCCATCAGCAGCGAGTGCATCTGGTCGCGGTTGCGGGTGCGATCGGCGTTGAGCCTGAATCGCTCGTCGGTGGCCAGCTCCCCGATGCCCAGGACCTCACACAGGGACTTGAACTGCCGGTCGTTGGCCGCGGTGATGATCATGTCCCGGTCCTTGGCCGGGATCACCTCGTAGGGGTAGACGCTCGGGTGGGCGTTGCCCATCCGGTGGGGCACCGTCCCCGAAGCGGTGTAGGCGCCGGTCTGGTTGACGAGGCCCGACAGCGCCGACGACAGTAGGTTCAGCTCCACCAGCTGCCCCTGGCCGGTCAGGCGGCGGTGGTGGAGGGCGGCCAGGATCCCGATGGCGGCGTGAAGCCCGGTCATAACATCGAACACCGATATGCCCGCCCGGTAGGCGGGGCCGTCGGCGTCGCCGGTGAGGCTCATCAGCCCCGACACAGCCTGCACCACCAGGTCGTAGCCGGGCAGCGAAGCACCCTCGGCCGTGCCGAAACCGCTGATCGAGGCGTAGACGAGGGCGGGGTTGACGGCCCGGGCGCTCTCGTAGTCGAGCCCGAACTTGGCCAGCGCACCCGGCTTGAAGTTCTCGATGGCCACGTCGGCCCGCCGGAACAGCTCGTGGACCAGGGCCACGTCGTCGGGGTCGCGGAAGTCCAGAACGATCGACTGCTTGTTCCGGTTGATGGACATAAAGTAGGTCGATATGCCGTCCTTCTCCGGCGGGGTCCAGGCCCGAGTGTCGTCGCCCGCCGCGCTCTCCACCTTGATGACCGTCGCTCCCAGATCGGCGAGGAGCATGGTGCAGTACGGCCCGGCCAGCACCCGGGACAGGTCGGCGACGAGTATCCCGTCGAGCGGGGCAGTCTCAGCGGCCGTGCCAGTCGCTGAAGGGTCGGTGGCCCGGGTCTCCGAGGTCATGGCCGGCTCGACGACCGGGCTCGTGTCATGAGCCCGGCGGCGGAGGAGAGGGGGCGACGCGAGTTCGTGGAGGCGCTGGCCCGGGGTCTCGACGTCCTCAAGGCCTTCGGCCCCACCGCCATCGAACTCACCGTGAGCGAGGTGGCCTCCCGCACCGGGCTGGCCAGGCCCACCGCCAGGCGGCTGTTGATGACCCTTGAACAGCTCGGGTACGTCCGCTCCGTGGGCGGCGCGTACTCGCTGACCACCAAGGTCCTAGAGATCGGTACAGCTGCCATCGCGGCCCAGGGCCTGTGGGACGTCGCCCGTCCCCATCTGGTGGCCCTCGTGGCCCGCACGCACGAGTCAAGCTCGATGTCGCAGCTCGACGGGAGCGACATCGTGTACACCGCCCGGGTCCCGGTGGCCAAGATCATCGCGCTCTCGGTGAGCATCGGCACCCGCTTCCCGGCGGTAGCCACCTCGATGGGCAAGGTGTTGCTGTCGGAGCACACCGCCGACGAGCTCGACGCGGTCCTCGAGCAGCCGTCGAAGTCGGGGATAATCCCGCGGGTGGTGCCCTCACGGGCCCGGCTGGACGAGGACTTGGCCGAGGTGCGCCAACGGGGCTGGGCCCTGTCCGACGAGCTGCTGACGGTCGGCATCCGCTCCATCGCCGCCCCCGTGCGCGACGACGGGTGCCGCATCGCGGCGGCCATGAACGTGACCGTGTACGCGGCCGAGACGTCCATCGAGCACCTGACCGGCGAGTACCTCCCCGCGCTGCTCGACACCGCGGCCGCGGTGACACGCGAATGGTCGAACCTGGCCATGCTGCCGGTCTCGGAGGCGCCTGCGCCGGACTAGCGGTAGTTGTTGTTGCTGGTGTGGTCGCCGGCCAGCCAGCGCCGCAGGGTCTCGTGGGCGTCGCCGGCCCGGTCGGCCGCGATCTCGTCCGCGTCGGGGGCGTCGACGGTGAACTCGAGCAGCATGCCGTTGGGGTCGTGGGTGTAGAACGAGCGGCAGTAGCCGTGCTCCAGCACGAAGCTGCCCCCCTCCGGGTCCCAGCCGGACTCCTCGACGCGCCTCTCGAGGTCGGCCTGGGTCTCGGCGTCGACCTTGAGCGCGATGTGGCGGAACGGCGACGGCACGAGGGCGGGGTCGAAGAGCTTCTGGTCCTCCTCGTCGGCGAACTGGAAGAAGGCCAGGGCGCTGCCGTCCTGGAGGCCGAAGAAGGTGTGGCAGTAGACCCGGACCGCGCCGAAGAGCTCGTCGGCCTCCGACCATGTGGCGATCAGGGGGAAGCCGAGGATGTCCTCGTAGAAGGCTCGGGTGGCCTCCTGGTCCTTGGTGACGTAGGCGTTGTGGTGAAGCCTCTGGGCGACGGCTTGGCTCATGGTGCTCCCATCCTCGGCGGTGTGTCTCGTCGGTCTCTGCCGGAGGGTTGTCCGGCATGCGGACAGTTTACCGGCAGACGTACGGCGAGGCTGCTACTATCAGTCCGAGCGTAGTATCGCGCTCGGACCGGGTCGCCGCGTCACCGGACACGACCTGCCGGTCACCAGCATTTCCCACCGCGGAAGGAGCCGCCGTGAACAATCCGACCAGCATCCTCAGTGGCCACAACCACATCACCCTGAATGTGGGCGGCGCCCAGGAGGACTACGACTTCCACACCCAGGTGCTGGGCCTCAAGAGCGTCAAGAAGACCCTCCTGTACGACGGCCAGGCCCCCATCTACCACCTCTACTACGGCAACGACGTCGGCGAGGAGAGCACCCTGGTGACCACCTTCCCGTTCCGTCACGCCGGCCTCACCGCCAAGAAGGGCAGCGGCCAGATCAGCGTGCTCACCCTGTCGGTGCCGGAGTCCTCGCTGGACTGGTGGCGCAACCGCCTGGAGGAGTACGGCTTCGAGGTGACCCCGGTCGAGCGCTTCGGCGAGAAGCGTCTCGCCTTCCAGCATCCCTGCGGGATCGACTACGAGCTGGTCGGGGTGGCCGACGACGAGCGCACCCCAGCCAGCCATCCCGACATCCCCGATGAGTTCGGCGTCCGGGGCGTGCACAGCATCAGCTGCTCGGTGCGCGACATGGAGCTGACCGACCAGTTCATGCAGATGGGCTGGGGGAGCCGCATGGTCGAGGGCGACGGCAACGCCACCCGCTACGAGATGGGCGAGGGCGGCCCCGGGGCCATCGTGGACTACATCCTCGAGCCGAACCGCGAGCCGGGAAGCTGGACCTTCGGCGAGGGCTACGTGCACCACTGTGCCTTCAGCGTGGACAGCCTCGAGTCGCAGATGGCCGTGAAGCTGTTCCTTGAGGGCCTCGGCTACACCGACGTGTCCGATGTCAAGGATCGGGGCTACTTCTACTCGATCTACGTGCGCACCCCGGGCGGCCCGCTGTTCGAGGCCACCTACACCAAGCCCGAGCACTTCGCCATCGACGAGCCGCGGGACAGCCTCGGAGCGCAGATCATGATCTCGCCCCAGTTCGAGGACTCCCGCCAGGAGTTGCTCGCCCAGCTCGAGACCATCGAGTACTGAGCACATCCGTTACTGACCGCGAATCCCGCGGCCGAGCGCCTGTCCGGAGCGCCCGGCCGCGGGATGACCGCGCACTCTGAGAGGAGCACCCGTGTCCAACATCACGCCCGCCGAGCACCTGGCGGAGGTCCTGTCCCGCTTCGATGACGCTCCCGACGCGAGGCTCGCCGAGATCATGAAGTGCGCGATCCGGCACATGCACGAGTTCGTTCTTGAAGTCGGCCTGACTCGCGAGGAGTGGTTCGCGAGCATGAAGGCCCTCGCCGACATCGGGCACATGTGCGACGAGAAGCGCCAGGAGTTCATCCTGCTGTCGGACACGCTCGGCGTCTCGATGCTGGTGGAGATGATCAATCAGATGGGAGCCGAGGGGACCACCGAGCCCACCGTCTTCGGCCCGTTCCACGTGGAGGGAGCCACACCGCGCCAGATGGGCGACTCGATAGTCGTGGACCCCATGGATGCGGACGAGCCGCTGACGATACTGGGGGAGGTCAGCTCGCTGGGAGGCGGACCGATCGAGGGGGCGACACTGGATGTGTGGCAGGCGGCCAGCAACGGCTTCTACGACGTCCAGGACTCGGATCAGACCCCGTTGAACATGAGGGGCATCTTCACCACCGGCGTCGACGGGCGCTACGAGGTGCGCACCGTGCGGCCGGTGTCGTATCCGGTTCCCGACGACGGCCCCGCCGGGGCGCTGCTCCATGCCACCGGACGCCACAACTGGCGTCCCGCGCACGTGCACTTCGTGGTTTCGGCGCCGGGCCACAAGACGGTGATCACCCACCTCTTCGACAGCGAGAGCGACTTCCTCGACAGTGACGTGGTCTTCGGTGTGCGCGACTCGCTGATCGTCGACATGAACGGCGGTCGCTGCGACTACGACTTCGTGCTGGAGCCGACGGGCTAGATCGATTGCCGGTCTCCGGCAGAGGCCGATCAGGCGCAGGACTCGATGGTGACCGCGACGCCCTGCCCGACCCCGATGCACATGGCGGCTAGGCCGTAGCGGCCGCCCCGGCGCCTCAAGTGATGGGCCAGGGTGGTCAGGATGCGCGCCCCGCTCGCCCCGATGGGGTGGCCGATGGCGATGGCGCCTCCCAGCGGGTTGACGATGCGCCGGTCGAGATCGGGCCATTCCGCGAGGCAGGCCAGCGACTGCGCTGCGAACGCTTCGTTCAGTTCGACCGCGGCCAGGTCCGACCAGCCGATGCCGGCCCGCTCGAGGGCCGTGCGGGCGGCCTCGACCGGGCCGATGCCGTAGAGGTCGGGGTCGACGCCGCTCACGGCCCGGCTCATCACCCGGGCCAGCGGTGCCCGCCCGGAGGTGGCTAGCCCGGCCTCCGATGCCAGCAGCAGCGCGGCGGCGCCGTCGTTCATGGGTGAGGAGTTGCCCGCGGTCACCGAGCCGTCACGGCGGAACACCGGTCGCAGCCGAGCCAGCGCATCGAGACTTGTGTCGGGCCTGATCGTCTCGTCACAGTCGACTTCGGTGCCATGGACACCCACGACCTCGTCGGCGAAGTCGCCGCGGGTCCAGGCTGCGGCTGCCTTCTGATGGCTGCGCAGGGCGAAGCCGTCCTGCAGCCCACGGGTGATGCCGTACTTGCCGGCCAGGATCTCCGCGCCCTCTCCCAAGGGCACCGTCCAACGATCAGGATGGCGCGGGTTGACCAGCCGCCAGCCCAGCGTCGTGGAGTGCATCTGCTGGTGGCCGCGCTCGTAGGGACGATCGGGCTTGGGAACCACCCACGGGGCCCGGGTCATCGACTCGACGCCACCGGCAATGCACACGTCGGCGTCGCCGACCGCGATGGCCCGGCTGGCTCCGACGACAGCCTCCAGCCCCGATCCGCACAGCCGGTTGGCGGTGGTTCCCGGAACGGAGGTGGGCATGCCGGCCAGCAGCGCCGCCATGCGGGCCACGTTGCGGTTCTCCTCGCCCGCGCCGTTGCTGTTGCCGAAGTGGACATCGTCGACGGTGGCCGGGTCGAGAGCGGGGGAGCGCTCGAGCAGGTTCGCGATCACCCCGGCCGCGAGGTCGTCGGGGCGGACCCCGGCCAGGCCCCCTCCGATCTTGCCGACCGGCGTTCGCACCGCATCGACGATGTAGACAGCCCCGGTCACGCCGATGGGTGGCCGGTGCCTGCCACCGGCTGGGCCGGGCCTCCGGGCGCGGGGCCGGTGACGCCGGGCCCCACGAGTTTTCGACGGACCGGGAAGAACTGGACCGACCACCGCTTCTGGAGCAGTCCGTAGATGCCTCTGGGGGCCATGATGGCCATTGCGGCCGCGATCAGGCCCAGGATGATGAACCGCCACTCCTCAGCGTCCTCGAGGAACTCCCGCACGAACCAGTAGATCGCCACGCCGATGATCGGGCCGGTGGTGGAGCCGACGCCTCCGATGATGGCGATGAACACCACCAGCGCGGTCCAGCGCAGCACGCTGAAGGCGGACTCGGCCCGGGTCGACGGGTTGTGGAGCAGGATCACCGCGCCGGTCATGCCCGTCCAGAACGCGGAGATGACCCACACCGCCAGTTTGGCCCTGCCAACGGAAACGCCCAGGCCCCGGGCCCCCTCCTGGTTGTCGCGGATGGAGCGCAGGGCCAGGCCCAGCCGCGACCGGAGCACCAGCACCACGATGGCAGTGGCCCCTGCGGCCAGTCCCAGGGCCATCAGGTAGGTGACGGTGTTGCGGGTGTCGAGGCTGTAGCCGCCGAGCGACTCCCTGGTCAGGGTCCGGACGTTCGCGCCGCCCAGGAAGTCGCTCTCCAGCGCGATCAGCCGGAAGACCTCGGCAATCACCCAGGTGCCGATGGCGAAGTACCCGCCCCGCAGGCGGAACGCGAAGGCGGCGACGGGAAGGGACAGGACAGCAGCCACCAGACCGGCGAGCAGGACCGACAGGTAGGGGTCGACGCCGAAGTCCTCGGCGAAGCTCAGCAGCGTGTACACGCCGATTCCCACGAACATCTGCTGACCGATCGACACCAGCCCCGCGAACCCGGCCAGCAGGTTCCACATCTGCGCCAGAGCCAGGTAGTAGAGGATCGCGACCAGCGGTACCCGGAGGCTGCCGTCGCTGTCCCACCAGGGCAGCAGGAACAGCACCACGAGCAGTACGGCCGACACGGCCAGCCCGGCGGTGGACTGGCGGTCCGAGCGGGTGACCCGGTGCCCGGTCATTCGGCTCTCCGGCCCAGCAGGCCGCTGGGCCTGGTGGCGAGCACCACGAGGAACACGAGATGGCCGACGAGCGGGCCGGAGCCGTAGCCGTAGGTAACCTCGAACTGTCCACCCACGGTGTGGGCCACGCCGAGCAGCAGCCCGCCCACCAGAGTGCCCCATACCGACCCGAGGCCGCCGATGACCACTGCCTCGAATGCGTACAGCAACTGGGCCGGCCCGTCGAGGGGCCCGAAGCTCTGCCTGATCCCGAGGAAGACGCCCGCGACGGCCACCGTTGCGAAGGCGATGCCCATAGCCACCGCGTAGAGGTTGCGGTCGTTTATTCCCATGAGTCGAGCCGTCGGTGGATCGTCGGAGACGGCCCTGAAGGCTCGACCCAGCGAGGTGCGCGACAGCACCAGTTGTAGAGCTCCGAGTACTGCCACCGCCACGACCAGCGTGATCAACGGGATCCAGCCGATGGCGATGGCATCGGTGACCCTGATGCTCTCGATCTCTATCGAGCCGACGTCGAGGCCACGCGAATCGGCGCTGTAGGTCTCGAGCAGCACGTTCTGGATCACGATCCCGAGTCCGAAGGTGACCAGGATCGAGGGCAGGGGGTCCGGGCTGATGGTGAAGTTGAAGGCTCCCAGCTGGAGCGCGTACCCCGCAGCCAGCATGACAGGCACCACGATCACCAGCGATACGAACGGGTTGAGGCCCGTGGCCGAGATGACCGACACGGCCACGAAGGCACCGAGGATTGCGAGATCCCCGTGGGCCAGGTTCACGAAGCGCATCACCCCGAAGGCGAGCGAGAGGCCGGTGGCGAACAGCGCGAACAGCCCGCCCAGCATGATCCCCTGAACGATGGCGTTGAGCCACTCCATCAGCTTGATGCCTCGGAGCCGCTGCCGGCAGGCAGTCCGAAGTAGGCCGCGGTGATGTCGGAGCGAGCCACGCCGTCCGGCTTGCCCTCGAGCGACACCCGCCCCTCCAGCAGGCACACCAGCCGGGAGGCCACTTCCAGGGCCTGCCCAATGTCCTGCTCCACCAGCAGCACGGTGGCACCCCCCTCCGACAGGGCGGGCAGGGCCTCGTACAGCGACTTGACCACCACCGGCGCGAGTCCCAGCGAAACCTCGTCGAGCAGGATCAGCCGGGGGTTCGACATAAGGGCGCGCCCGATGGCCACCGACTGCTGCTCGCCTCCGGACAGCACGTGGGAGGGACGGTCGAGCAGCGGCCGGATCAACGGGAACACGTCCAGGACGGTGTCAAGGTTCCAGCGGCCGGCACGGCCCGCGTGCGCGCCGATGATCAGGTTCTCGCGCACGGTCAGGCTGCCGAACAGCATGCGGCCCTCGGGCACCAGGGCGATGCCGAGGCCGACCCGGCGGTGGGCCTTGACGTGCGCGATGTCGGTGCCGTCGAACATGATCGATCCGGCCCACGCCGGCACCTGCCCGGCCAGCACCCGAAGGAATGTGGTCTTGCCGGCCCCGTTGGCCCCGATCATGGCCAGCGTCTCGCCTTCGGCCACATTGACGTCGATGCCGAACAGCGCCTGGAAGTCCCCATAGCCCGCGTCGAGGCCCCGCACCTCCAGCAGGGTCATTCCGGCGCCACCCCCAGGTAGACCTCCTGGACCTCCGGGCTGGCCATCACCTCGGCCGGATCGCCCTCGGCGATCTTCATGCCGAAGCTCATGGCCATGATCCGGCCCACCACCGCCAGCAGGGCGTGCACGATGTGCTCGATCCACACGATGGTCACCCCGCCGGCGTGGATGTCGCGGATGGTGTCGACCAGCTCCAGCACCTCGGCCTCGGTCAGGCCCCCGGCGATCTCATCGAGCAGCAGGATCTTGGGCCGGGTGGCCAGGGCCCGGGCCAGCTCCAGGCGCTTGCGGCCCAGCAGGGGCAGGGCTCCGGCCCTGGTGTTGGCCGATGTCAGCAGCTTCGCCCGCTCCAGGGCTTCAACCGCTGCCGGGGTGGCGTGGGCCTCCGACATGGGCACGCCCGCGCCGAACACCGCGCCCACCAGCACGTTCTCGAACACTGTCATCCCCTCGAAGGGCCGGGGAATCTGCGCGGTCCGGGCCAGGCCGTGCCGGCACCGCCAGTCGGACGATGTCCTGGTGACGTCCTCGCCCTCGATGCGAATGGAGCCCCGGTCGCAGCTCAGGTCGCCGGCGATGAGGTTCAGCAGCGTGGTCTTTCCGGCGCCGTTCGGGCCGACGATTCCGAGGGCGTCGCCCTCGTTGACCTGAAGCGAGAGGTCGTCGACGACCTTCACTCCGAAGGACTTGTCGACGCCGGCGACCTCGAGCAGCGGGGCCATCCGCCCAAGCTAGTCGAGCGGCGCAGCGACCCGATGAGCCGGGCGGGTTGGTGCCGGTGCTACTCGATCAGGCGGAGGGGGCCGTCGATCGGATGGTCGGGGAGGAAGGTGTTGACTGCCACGAACAGCTCGAACGGGAACCGCTCGCCGGCCACCCACTGGCCGCCGACCAGGCTGGTCGTGGTCAGTTGGGGGACGGGGCCCGCGTTGAAGTTGACGTTTCCGACCTGGGTGTCCAGGTTGGTCTGGCCGATGGCCTCGTTGAGCGCGGTCTTCTCGGTGGTGCCGGCCCGCCGCAGGGCGTCGATGGCGACCTCCCACACCGCGTGGCCGTAGCCCAGCGGCTGCTCCCAGTTGCGGCCGGTGGCCGCGATGTAGGCCTCGGCCAGCTCGTTGGCGCTCTGGCCGGTGAGCGACGACGTGGTCGGGTACCGGTCGGTCCACCAGATCTCCGAGCTGAGCCCGTCCCCCTTGGGGTAGGTGGCGATTGCGCTGCTGAACAGCAGGCCCTTGGCCACGGTCACCACCGGCGGGTTGAAGCCCTGCTGGAGGGCCTGGGCCTGGTAGGTGGCGAACACCGGGGGCGGCAGCACGCCCGTGACGATCTGCACGTTGTTGTCCTTGAACGACGCGATCTGTGCCGAGAAGTCCTGGGTGCCCAGGTCGAAGCGGCCGTCGTCGATGATGGTGTAGCCCTCGGCGATGAAGGCGGGTGGCTGCCCGAGCTCGGCGTCTCCGAAGGCCAGGCCGTCGGGATCGCCGCCCCAGAGGGCGCCGATGATGGGCTCCACGTCGGCCTGAGCCCACAGGTCCAGGAACACCGCGGTCAGGTGCTCGATGCCCCAGAAGAAGTGGTGGTTCCACACCGAGGCCGGCTCGGGTCCCGGGGGACCGCCCTTGATGTTGATGTAGTGGGGCTGCCAGGGAGCCAGCGTCGACAGGCACGGCGTCTCGCCCAGGTCGCAGGCCGCGGCCACCGGGATGGTGGTGTCGGGCGTGCCCCCGCAGAGCACCAGGTGGGCGCCCTCGGCAATGAGCTCGTTGGTGACCTCGCCGGCCCGGGTCGCGTCGGTCTCGGTGTCCTTGTCGATGATCTCGATCCGGTCGCCGAAGAGCTCGCGCATCTGTCCCAGCACGAAGTCGTCGGTCTCGCCCAGGGCGGCCAGAGGGCCGGTCCTCGGGGTGACGAAGCCGATCTTGGCCGGTGGGAGGTCCGAGAAGGCGGCCGCGGCGGTCGTGGTGGTGGCCGCCGCCGTCGTAGTGGGGGCGGCCGTGGTGGTGGCCGCGGCTGCGGTGGTGGTGGTTGCGGCGGGCGCGGCCTCCTCGTCGTCACCGCACGCGGCCAGCAGCCCGCCACCGAGGCCGACTGCGGCGGCGCTGCCCAGGAACTGCCGTCTCGAGGATGTGCGCTTGTTGGGTTCTGCCATTGGGTTTCCTTTCGGTGTCAGCCCCGGCGGCTACGCCGGCCTGCGGCCATGGAAGGCGTCGTCCAGCATCTGCCGGATCCCGTCCTCCATGGGTGGCCGCACGTTGGCGGCCGCTTCAATCACAACCCTTCGGGCTGCTTCGTCGAGCCCGTCGGCCGGCATGCCGAGGGCTTCGAGACTGGTGGGTGCGCCGATGGCGCTGGCGAGGTCGAAGAGGGCGGCGGGGACCTGGCGCGCCGGCACGTCGATCACGGCCGCCATGTCCTGGATGATCTCTTCGATGGCGGGAGCGTTGTAGGCCACCGCGTGGCCGAGGACGGCCGCGTTCATGCCCCCGTGATCCAGGTTGAACATCCCGCCCAGGACGTGGCACGTCTTGTGGTGCAGGGCCGTGCCACCGGTACCCAGTACCACACCGCCCAGGTAGGCCCCGTAGAGGACGTCGGTCCGGGCGTCGAGGTCGTCGGGATCGGCCACCACGGCGGGCAGGCCCCGGTGCAGGACCCGGATGCCCTCCAGCGCCATGAAGGATATGAACGGGTTGGCGCCAGGGCCGTAGAGGGCCTCGACCGCGTGGGCCAGCGCGTTCATGCCGGAGGGTCCCGCGATGCGCGGCGGCAGGGTGAGGGTCAGTTCCGGGTCGTAGACCACCAGGGCGGGCTTCGCCCTGGCGTCGACGCCTACCTGCTTGCGGTCGCCGTCGCTCATTCCCCAGATCGGCGTCATCTCCGAGCCGGCGTAGGTGGTGGGCACCGCTATCTGCT
This sequence comes from Acidimicrobiaceae bacterium, assembly GCA_009843735.1. GTDB lineage: Bacteria > Actinomycetota > Acidimicrobiia > Acidimicrobiales > Aldehydirespiratoraceae > Aldehydirespirator. Next base: position 45,292 of record VYCW01000091.1, read on the forward strand.
TGATGCCGACGTTTAGGACCACCGCTTTGCCGAACCCGGTGGCCGAGCCGCCGCCGATGGTGAGCACGGTGTCGGCGCCGACGTCGCGTGCCTGGGCTGCTGCCGCCTCGGCCAGCGGGACGGGCACGTGCTGGGCCACCTGGTCGAACCGGCTCACGACAAGGTCGCCGAGAACAGCGCCGATCTCGGATGCGAGGGCGTCCTCGGCGCGGTCCGCGATCACCAGGATTCGCTCGGCGCCCAGGGCCTCGGCCTCTGCGGCCAGCGACTTGCGGGAGCCCGACCCGAAGACGACCCGTCCCGGCAGCGCGTCGTAGGTGAAGCCCTCGACCCTCGACAACTGACGAACCCCCTCTCCAGTGGTGTCCGCTATGCAGACAAGTTACCACATAGCGGACAACCTGCGCACGTGATTGTCCGCTCTAGTTCGCTTCGCTCACGGGCCGCTCGGGCCACGGCCTCGCCCCTATGGGCCGGACTGGTGCGCCTACCCGCTCGGCCTCTCAGAAGTCGACCGGGTGCACCGGCGCCTCGCCCTTGGCGATCATCTCGGGGATCCGGGGCGAGCCGTTCTCCCACACCAGCAGCATCGAACGCTTCGGGGAGTAGCCGGTGTGGCGGATGTCGGCCGGCATGGCGGCGACGTCACCGGCCCGCATGATGACCCGGGCTCGCTTGGCCCCGGTGTCGCGGTCCTCGACGTCCCACTGGATCTCGTCGCTGAGCTGCACGAACCACTCGACCCGGTCGTTGCCGTGGATCACCGGCAGGGTGAACTCCTCGGTGGTGGGGCAGTAGAGGCTCTCCTTGCAGGCTGACACCACCGAGGGGTTCCAGGTGACGTCGGACCGGGACAGGTACGCGAACAGGTTGAATGAGCACAGCTCGTCCTCGTATCCGGGGGTGGCCTCGATGACGGGCTCGCCCTGCTCGACGTCGGCGAAGGCCCGGTTCACGGGGAAGCCGGAGTCGTCGCTGCGCAGCGGCTCGTCGCCGGGCACGCTCACCATGCGATCGGCCACGACCCGCCTGCGGGTGACGGCCTCGTCGTTGCTGCCGCTGCTGGGCCCGAAGGCGCTGCCCGTCTCGAGGGGCGCCGCGAAGGGGTCGTAGCCCTCGTTGGTCCAGTCCGAGAGCATGGCCTTGAAGCAGCCGAGCAACTCGTCGTGGCCGAAGGTCTCGTTGTAGTCCACCTCGGCCCGGCGGTAGGCCTCATTGAAGCGGCCCGCGAACATGTCGACGGTGCCGTAGTGGTTCATGGTGCCGATGACCGAGTCGAAGTTGACGATGCCGTAGAAGAACCCCCAGGCCACGTCGCGTTGGATGCAACGCAGCCAGTGGTCGACCGGCATCTGGTGGTTGCCGGTCGGCCACTCCACGGTGACGAAGTACTCGTCTCGGCTGAACGTGAACCCGCCCACCCCGAACTGCCGGTATCCGAGCCGGTTCGGGGCTTCGTCGGTGATAGTCATTGATGTCCTCCCTGATGTCCGCTCTTGTTCGCTTCGCTCACGGGCCGCTCGGGCCACGGCCTCGCTTGTACTACGTGTTCGCGCATGCCTATTCGCTCGGCCTCTAGAAGGTCTGGCAGATGTCGGCCCACCGGAACACGGTGTCGGGCCCTTCGATGGTCTGGAGCAGCACGACGCCCACGCCGTCGCAGTGCATCCGGTAGGCCTTTCCGGCCGGAAGCATGGTCATGTGGCCCCGCTGGGCGGTCACCGTGCCCATGGGGTTCCCCTCCGGTTCTCCGCCCAGCGTTACCGAGCCGCCGGCGGAGGGGTCGACGAGCTCGGCGGAGGGGTCGAACAGCTCGATGCGCACCGTTCCGTCCATGACCAGGGCGAACTCGTCGTGGGGGGTGGCCCGCCACTCGCTGGTCCCCTCGGCCCGGATCGCTTCCAGCACGTATTCGAGGTTCTTGCCGACCGCGATCTTCTCGTAGGGAGCGGCCTGGGAGGCCACCTCGAAGATGTTGGAGAAGGCGTAGTACTTCGGGTCGTCGTCGACGATCTGGACCCCGCCCTTGGCGTAGTCCTCGAGCGAGCCGAACACAGTCCTGTAGTCCGTCATGGGGCCTCTCCCGCTGGGCAATGCTGCCCCGTGCGTTGTCCTTGCATCGTGCGACCCCACGGCTAGCGTGCGGTATACAGATGCTAGCAGCGCCTGGTTGGCCGAGTGCCAAGGTCGACCGGATGCCAAGGTTGACTGGATGCCGAGAAACCCAACGGAGGAGTCCCTCACGGGGGAGGCCATAGCCGAGCGGGTCACCCAGCTCGGCCACAGCCTCCAGGCACGCGGGGTGGAGGTCACCCTGGCGGAGATAATCGACGCGGCCCAGGCCGCGACCCTTGTCGATCTGGGCTCGCGCTCGGAGTTCCGGGGCGCGCTGCGAGCGACGCTGGTCAAGAACGCACGCCATCACGCGCTGTTCGACGCCGCCTTCGACCGGCTGTTCCCGCTGAGCGGGGCGATCGCCCACACCGGCGAGGGAACCGCGGCCGTCGACGCCGTGAGTGTGGTCGCGTTCGACGCCGACCCGGCCGCCCTGGCTGCGCAGCTGGTGGCCGAGCACGGTGGCTTCGACGGCGAGCTGCGGGGCGAACGCCACCACCTTCAGCGCGCCCTGAGGGCGGCTGACCTCGCCCGCATCATGAGCGATGCCCGCAAGGCCAATCCCGATGTGCCCACTGCCGAGCTGCGGGAGCGGATCGAGCACCTGAAGCGTCTCATGGCCGCCGAGGTGCGCTACCGGCTCGGCAGTTCCGACCAGAGGCTGCCGGACACCGCGGTGCAGGACATCGAGTTTCTCAGCGCCACCCGGCACCAGCTCGACGAGATTCGTGATGCGGTAAGGCCGCTGGCCCGCAGGCTCGCAGCCCGCCTAGCTCGCCGCCGGCGGGCTCGGCATGGTCGCGGCGTCGACTTCCGTCGCACCATCCGCCGGTCGCTGGCCAGCGGGGGAACACCCATCGACGTGGCCTACCACCGGAACCGGCCCCATCGGCCGGACCTCTTCGTGCTGTGTGACATCTCCGGCTCGGTGGCGCACTTCTCGGTGTTCACCCTCACCCTCATGTCCGCCCTCTCGGCCGAGATCCCCCGGTGCCGATCGTTCGTGTTCGTGGATGCGGTGGACGAGGTCACTGACCTACTGGCCGCCACCGACCACGGGATCGAGCCGTGGCAGCTCATGCGCAACACCGACGTGATCGCGGGCGACGGCCACTCCGACTACGGGGCGGTGCTGGGCCAGTTCTGGGACGAGATCGGCCATTCCGACCTGGGTCCGAACTCGACGCTCATGATCACCGGCGACGCCCGCACGAACTACCTGGACCATCGGGCCGACGTGCTGGAGGAGATCTCGAGCCGGTGCCGGGCCGTGTACTGGCTCAATCCCGAGCCTCGCCGGGAGTGGGACACCCACGACTCGGAGATGGATGCCTACGCTCGGCACTGCGCCGGCACCTTCGAGGTGCGGACAGTGCGCCAGCTGGTTGCCTGCGTGGAGAGCCTTCTATAGCTCGGACCGTACGATGCCGGCGCCCTCGACCATGGCGGCGAGCTTGGCTCGGGCCACCCGGCGGGGCAGGAACTTCATGCCGCAATCCGGTGATACCGAGAGCCGGTGGGGGTCGATGTGCTCGAGCACGGACCGGATCCGCTGGGCGATGGAGGCCGGTGTCTCGACCTCTTCGGTTCCCAGGTCGAGGACCCCGAGCACCACCGACCTTGGTGAAAGCTGGGTGACCACCGAGGGATCCAGGCCGGGCTGGGCGGCCTCGATGGCCACATAGTCGACCGGTACGGCCGCGAGCTCGCTCAAGAACGGGTAGCCGCCGGACTTGTCGCCCATGTAGAGGGCGTACCCGTAGCAGGTGTGGAGGGTCGTGGTCGCCTCGATGCCGTCCACCGCGGCCGCCACTGCGTCCACCGCGAAGCCGCGTGCAACCTCCGCGTTGGCCTGCAGGTACGGCTCGTCGAGCTGCAGGACGTCGATGCCGGCTGCCTGCAGATCCCGTAGCTCGGCGTTGATGGCGGCCGCGTAGGCCATGGCCAGCGAGCGCTGGTCGGGGTAGTGGTCGTTCTGGGCCAGCTGGCTGAGGGTGAAGGGACCGGGGACCGTCACCTTGGTCCGGCGCGACGTGTGGGACCGAAGGAACCGGGCCGTGTCGAGCTCGATGGGGCGGGTCCGGCGGATCGGTCCGCTCACCAGCGGGACGACGGCCTCGCCGCCGCGCCGGTTGACCCCTTTGCCGAGCCGCTCGGTGTCGACGCCGCTCAGGCTGTTGGCGAAGTGATTGAAGTACGACTCCCTGCCGATCTCGCCGTCGGTGATGATGTCGACCCCCGCGGCCTCCTGATCGGCGATGGCGCCCAGCACGGCCGCTTCGATCGCCTCCTGCCGGAACTCCCGATCTACCTTCCAGATGCCCTCGGCTCGGACGCGGGGCACCCCCTCGCCCACAAGCTGTTCGCGATCGACGAGCCATCCGGGCTGGGGATAGCTGCCCATGACAGTCGTGGGCAGGAGATCCTGCACTGCTCAATTCCCCGAGTGACTCAATATGTTCCGCCGGTGGCCGAGTCCAGCCCGGGGTCGGGTCAGACCTCGATGAAGATGCACTCCCCGGGGCACTCTTCCGCGGACTCGATCACGGCTTCCTCCTGGCCTGCGGGCACCGCGGCCAGCCCGTCGGGGCCACCGGGGTCCGAGAACACGTTGCCGTCCTCGACCACGTAGGCGAGTCCGTCGTCGAGGAGGGTGAAGACGTCGGGGGCGATCTCCTCGCACAAGCCGTCGCCCGTGCACAAATCCTGATCAATCCAGACCTTCATGATCCTTGGAGGAACCTCTCTTCAGCGGGCTGATGAACGGGGCCAGGAGCGCCCGCGGCTCACGGCAGCTACTACAGCATAGCGGGGCTGGAGCACTAAGCCTGCCCTCTGGTTCCCACCAATGCCAACACCCGTGCACTGTACTCCTCCGCAGAGCTGCTTGGAGGCGCCGCCAGAGGTCAAATGCGCCGCCAGGGGCCGGTGCCGTCTAGGGTGTCGTCGGAGTCATCCGACCGGCAGCGAGGAGGTGAGCCGTGAGCGAGACCGGCAGCGACAGCTCGAAGCAGGATCTTGAACGCCTGCGCCGCCTCGTCTCCGAGCTCGAGGGAGAGGTCGCCTCCCTGCGCCGCCGGCTCCACGACGCGCCCAAGCGGGTCCGCATGCTCGAGGAGCGCCTCGCCGACACCAAGGGCCGGCTGACCCAGGCCGTCTCCCAGAACGAGCGGCTCACCACCATGCTCCGCGACGCCCGCGAGCACATCGGCTCGCTGCGCGAGGAGGTGGAGAAGCTCACCCAGCCGCCCAGCGGCTACGGCACCGTCCTCGGCTGCAACGACGACGGCACCGTCGACGTGCGAGCCGGCGGCCGCAAGATGCGGGTGGCCGTCCATCCCGACCTGGCCGAGGACCTGTCCGCGGGCGAGGAAGTCGCCCTCAACGAGTCGTTCAGCGTGGTGCTGGCCCGCCGGCCGGACCGCACCGGCGAGGTGGCCACGGTGAAGGAGCTGCTGCCCGGCGGCGACCGTGCGCTGGTGCTGGGGCGGGCCGACGAGGAGCGGGTGGTGGAGCTGAGCGCGGCTGTGGCCGCCGGGCCGATCCGCAGCGGCGACAACGTGCTGATCGACTCCTCGGGGGACCTGGTGATCGAGCGCCTGCCCCGCCCCGAGGTGGAGGACCTCATCCTCGAGGAGGTGCCCGACATCAGCTACGACGATGTCGGCGGGCTCGACGCGCAGATCGAGCAGATCACCGACGCGGTCGAGCTGCCGTTCGTTCACCACGCTCTGTTCGCCGAGTACGACCTGCCCGCGCCCAAGGGAGTGCTGCTCTACGGTCCGCCCGGCTGCGGCAAGACCCTGATCGCCAAGGCGGTGGCCAACAGCCTGGCCAACAAGGTCTCGGACCTCTCGGGCGACGCCAACGCCCGCAGCTTCTTCCTGAACATCAAGGGCCCCGAGCTGCTCAACAAGTACGTGGGCGAGACCGAGCGCCAGATCCGGCTCGTGTTCCAGAGGGCCCGGGAGAAGAGCGAGCAGGGCTGGCCGGTGATCGTGTTCTTCGACGAGATGGAGTCGCTGTTCCGCACCCGCGGCTCCGGGATCAGCTCCGACATCGAGTCGACCATCGTTCCCCAGCTGCTGGCCGAGATCGACGGCGTCGAGGCGCTGCGCAACGTGATCGTGATCGGGGCCTCCAACCGCGAGGACCTAATCGACCCCGCCATCCTGAGGCCGGGTCGTCTCGACGTGAAGATCAAGATCGAACGCCCCGACGCCGAGGCCGCGGCGGCCATCTTCGCCCGCTACCTGGTGCCCACCCTTCCGATCGCGGCCGAGATGGTCGACACCGTCGGGGGCGGCGACTCCGACAAGGCCGTGCGGGGCATGATCGAGCAGACGGTGGACGACATGTACCGGCCGGCTGACACCAACCAGTTCCTGGAGGTCACATACTCCAACGGGGACAAGGAGGTCATGTACTTCCGGGACTTCGCCTCGGGGGCGATGATCGAGAACGTGGTGCGGCGGGCCAAGAAGCTGGCCATCAAGCGGGAGATCTCCGGCGGCCACCGCGGCATCGTGACCTCCGACCTCCTGGCCTCGGTGCGCCAGGAGTTCAAGGAGCACGAGGACCTGCCCAACACCACCAACCCCGACGACTGGGCCCGCATCTCCGGCAAGAAGGGCGAGCGCATCGTGTTCGTGCGCACGCTGGTGTCGAGCGACCACGAGGAGGAAGCCTCCGGGGGGCGCTCGATCGAGCGGGTGCAGACCGGCCAGTACCTCTAGAGGCCGAGCTTGCGAGGCCTGCATGTCCAGTGCACGACTTCCGGCGGCGCTGGTCCTGGCCGCTGTTGCACTCGGGTCATGCGGCGGATCCGACCGCGCTGGCGCTCCGGTGCAGCAGGAGGCGACCACCTCCGAAGCCGCTGAGGCCACCACGACAGCCGCTGAGGCCACCACGACGAGGGTGACGTCGCTGGACATCGTTTCGAACGGCGTCCCAACTAACATGCTCGACAAGGTCCAGTACAACGGCGAACTGGTGTGCGGCGTGTCGGGCACCAGGGTGATCTTCTCGGAGACCCAGCCCGACGGCAGCGTCGTCGGTGTGGACGCGGACTTCTGCCGCGTGATGGCGGCAGCTCTGTTCGGCGATGCCGACGCGGTGGAGTTCGTGTCGCTCACCACGGGAGAGCGTTTCGCCGCCCTGCAGTCCGGCCGTGTCGATGTGCTCTTCCGTAGCACGACCTGGACCCAGAGCCGCGACACGGAGGTGGGCCTGGACTTCGGTCCGGTGATCTACTACGACGGTCAGCAGCTCATGGCCCGCGAGTCCGACGGCTTCTCGGCCTCGTCGCAGGTGGGCGACATCGCCGGCGCCGTGGTGTGCGCCCTGGCCGGGACAACGACCGAGCAGAACGTCTCGGACGCCGCCGACGCCGCCGGCATCGACATCACCCTCACCACCCTCGAGGACTTCGACGTCATCATCGAGAACTTCATCACCGGCGCCTGCGACGTGACCACCGCCGACGGCTCGGCGCTGGCCGGCCGCAAGGCGAAGCAGCAGCCCGACGACCAGGAGTGGGTGATCTTCCCGGCCATCCCGATCTCCAAGGAGCCGCTCGCCCCGGTGTACCCCCAGAACCAGTCTCGCTTCGGTGACGTAGTGAACTGGGCGGTCTACGCCACGATCATCGCCGACGAGAAGGGCATCACCTCGGACAACGTGGCCGAGATGGTCGCGGGCCCGCCCGACGCGGAGGCGCGCCGCCTGCTCGGCGGCGAGGGGGAACTGCAGTCAGCCATGGGCCTGGCTCCCGACGCCTTCTACCAGGCAATCTCGCAGGTGGGCAACTACGGAGAGATCCTCGCCCGCCACCTCGAGCCGGCGGGCCTGACCCGCGGCTCGATCAACGCAAGCTGGCGCGATGGCGGCCTCATCTATGCACCTCCGGCACGCTGACTGTCGTGTATCGGAGTAGTAATTAGTGCTATATCACGATAAGGAATCACTTGAAACGGGCGGGGTCTGCCAATACCGTGGCACCGTCACGCAACCACACACCCACGGAGGGAGACTGTGACTCTTAAGAAAGCTCTTGTCTGGCGCGTGCTCGCCGTCGTGTTCGCGGTGACGCTCATTGCGGCGTCCTGCGGCGACGACGAAGGCGACACCGGCACCACAGCAGCGCCCGAAGACACTACGGCTCCGGAGACCACGGCCGCGGCGCCGGCGGAGACCACAACCACGGCTGCCGACGCAATAGCCGACACCCAGGACGGAGACCTCCTCGACACGATCCTCGCCCGCGGCGAGTTGAACTGCGGCGTGTCCGGCTCGGCGGTGGCGTTCTCCGAGACCCAGCCCGACGGCTCGCAGACCGGTTTCGACGCCGACTACTGCCGTGCCGTGGCCGCGGCGCTGTTCGGCGACGCCGGCGCGGTCGTGTTCACCCCGCTCACCGCGGCGGAGCGGTTCACCGCGGTTCAGACCGGTGAGGTGGACGTGCTGATGCGCAACACCACCTGGACCCAGAGCCGTGACACCGAGGTGGGCATGGACTTCGGTCCCACCACCTACTACGACGGCCAGCAGCTCATGGCCCGCGAGGGCGACGGCTTCTCAGGCGGTTCGCAGGTGGCCGACATCGCCGGCGCGGTGGTGTGCACCAATGCGGGCACCACGACCGAGCAGAACGTCGCCGACGCCGCCGAGGCAGCCGGGATCGAAATCGAACTCACCACCTTCGAGGACTTCGACCAGGTGACCGAGAACTTCATCAACGACGCCTGCGACGTGATCACCACCGACGGCTCGGCCCTCGTGGGTCGCAAGGCCAACCAGCAGCCCGCCGGCGAGAACTGGGTGATCTTCCCGGCCACGCCGATCTCCAAGGAGCCCCTCGGCCCGACCTACGGGCAGAACCAGTCCCGCTTCGCGGACGTGGTGAACTGGACTGTGTACGCCACGGTCATCGCCGATGAGAAGGGCATCAACTCGGGCAACGTGGCCGACATGGCGGCCAACCCGCCCGACGCTGAGGCGGCCCGCCTGCTGGGCGCAGCCGACGACGAGCAGCAGTCGAACATGGGCCTGGCCCCTGACGCCTTCTACCAGGTGATCGCTCAGGTCGGGAACTACGACGAGATCTACTCCCGCCACCTGAACCCGGTCGGCCTGACCCGCGAGGGCTCGGCCAACGCCGGCTGGCTCGACGGAGGTCTGATCTACGCGCCACCGGCACGGTAGAGGAACATCTCAAAAGCATGACCTAGAGAGCACGCTCGTCTAGGTTGACGGGGGTCCGGGACAGCAGTCCCGGACCCCCGTTGCCGTTTCCGTACTCGAAGACCGCGACCCACCGCCCCGGAGGCGCCCCCGCGTGTCCAACACCGATCAAGCCACGCTGGCCGCGACGCAGTCGCAGCGTCCGCCCTTCTACCGCGATGTCACCGTCGTCAAGTGGCTGGCCCAGGTGTTCACCCTCCTGCTGGTGGTCTTCGCCCTGTTCTTCCTGACCACGCAGGCCCTCGAGAACCTCGACCGCCAGGGGATCGAGATCAAGTACGACTTCCTGAGCATCGGGCTCGGGAGCGACCTCCGGGAGGGCATCGACACCGACCCCGACACCGCCGGCCGGGCGCTGTGGGCCGGAGCGGTCAACACCATACGCATCGCGGTGGGCGGGATAATCGCGGCCACCATCCTCGGGGTGCTGGTCGGCGTCGGGCGGCTGTCGAGCAACTGGATCGTCAGCCGCATGTGCAGCGTCTTCATCGAGACGGCCCGCAACATCCCGCTGCTGGTCCAGATCATCTTCATCTGGGCGCTGGTGGCCACCCTTCCCAACGTGGAGCTGGACCAGGGGCCCATCAACGGTCTCCTGCACCTGTCCAACAAAGGAGTGTCGGTGCCAAGGCTGCACATCGACGACGGCTTCTACCAGTGGCTCATCTTCATCGCAGCAGGCGTGCTAGTCGGCTGGTTGGTCAAGCGCCGCCAGGACCGGCGCCACGACGCCACCGGCCAGGACACCTACCCGGTGGCCAGCTTCGTCGGCGTGCTGGCTCTGTTCGGCGCGGTGGGCTGGGTGGCGCACCCGATCTTCGGCTGGGTCGGCGCCATCTTCGACTTCATCGGCGACGGGTTTTCCGCGCTGACGCCGGTGGTCATGCAGGTCGTGCTGTCGCTGGCCGCCCTGGCGGCGGCCGCATGGTGGATCAGGCGTTTCCTGGCCCGGCACCGCACGCCGGCGGGGCTCATGAAGCTCACCGACGACGACAAGTTCCGGATCATCTTCGCCGGGGTGGGCGCCTTGGCGGTGATCGCCTTCGTGCTGGTGGGCTGGCCCGGACTGTCGAGCTGGATCATCAACTCCGGCACCGACCTGCTCGGCGTGATCGCCGACAAGTTCGGCGACGGCCGCACCGGGCGGCCCATCGACATCAAGGCGCCCGACGTCGAGCAGGTCGGCAACTTCCCCAACCCCGGCCCGGCCGGGCTGAACCTCACCCAGGGCGGCGCCGCGGTGTTCTTCGGTGTCGTGCTGTACACCGCGTCGTTCATCGCCGAGATCGTGCGGGGCGGCATCCTGGCTGTTCCCAAGGGCCAGACCGAGGCCGCCCAGGCGGTCGGTCTGCGGCGGGTGACGATGCTGCGCCGGGTCATCCTGCCCCAGGCCTTCCGGGTGATACTCCCGCCGCTGGGCAACCAGTACCTGAACCTCACCAAGAACACCTCGCTGGCCATCGCGGTGGGCTACAGCGACTTCGTGCAGGTGGGCCAGATCGTCTACAACCAGACCGGCAAGTCTCTCGAGGTGATCTCGCTGTGGATGCTGTTCTACCTGGCCTGCTCGCTGACGATCTCGGTGATCGTGAACTTCTTCAACATCCGCCTGAAGATCGTGGAGCGCTGAGATGGGCATGCCGATGGGCGACGGAGCGGTGACGGCCGCAGACCCCGCGGAGGCGTGGGCCGGCGAGCGCGAGCCCGCCCAGAAGCCCGAGGAGCCCAGCCTGTCGGCCGGGGAGTGGCTGAGCAAGAACCTGTTCTCCTCCGCGGCCAACTCCGTGCTCACCGTGGTCTTCACGCTGCTGGTGCTGCTGGCGGTGCGCGGCCTGCTCAACTTCACGTTCAGCGAGGAGCGGACCTGGCGGGCCGTCAAGACCAACGTGCGGTTCCTGTTCACCCACGCCTACCCCCAGGACCAGTACGCCCGCATCTGGGTCTGTGTCGGTGTCATCGCGGTGCTGTCGGGATTGTCGGTGGGGCTGCTGGCCAAGACCGGTCGGGGCATCTCGATGAAGAGGCTGTCGATGAACCTGATGGGCACAGGGGGCGTGATCGGGCTGGGGATCCTGCTGCGCGAGCCCTCAGCTGTGGTCGACAGCGAGGGCCTGGTCGTGCACCGCGATCCCGCCGCAGCGGTCGGCGACTCCTTCGTCGACTGGCTGGACGGCAACGCTCTGACCGTGCTCGGCGTGCTGGTGCTGGCCAACGCAGTCGTCGCCGTGTGGTTCCACCTCCAGGGCACCTACCTGCGCGACGGGCCGGAGCCGAGGCTCGCCCACGGCGCGCTGGTGCTGGTGAGCATCGGGGTGCTGATCGTGCAGCAGTACGCGAGCGGCGAGGTCGTACGGGAGTCGTTCGCCGAGGCCATGGCGGACCGGTCCTGGTGGTGGCTGGCCGCGGCCCTGCTGGCCGGAGCGGGCGCAGCGGTGTGGTTCGGGCTGGGCGACGCCCGCCGGCGCAACACGTTCGTGCCGGCCATGTACGTGTTCTTCGCCGCCACCGCGGTGATGGTGCTGTCGGCGTGGCTGTACCCGTGGGGGCACTACGCCTTCCTGGAGGGTGAGTTCATCTCCGAGCCGGGCAGCACCGTCGCGATGACCACCAAGCTGCCGTGGACTGTCATGTGGGTGCTGCTGGTCGGCACCTTCCTGTTGGGGCGAGCGCTCAGCACGGCGGGGGCGGCTTCGAGGCTGCGCGTGCCCCTGAACCTGCTCTGGGTGATGACGCCGTTCGTCCTGTACTGGGCGGTGCTGCGCGACCCCGATCTCGACTGGGACCACGTTCTGTCCACCGACATCCCGATGGCCGTGTTCTTCGCCGCCTTCGGGGGCCTCGTGGTGTGGTACCTGGCCCACCCGCGCATCGGCGAGGCCGGCCGGATCATGGCGGTGGTGCTGGTCGGGGTGGCCGTGCTCAACTGGGTGGCCGCGTACTTCGGCTGGTACCCGATGCTGCAGAAGGCGCGGATCAGCTTCCTGCTGCTGGCGGTGGTCGCCCTGCTGGCCCACAACTTCGCCGGGGACCGAACCCATCGGATGCGGCTGGTGGTGGCGTGGGTGGCGATCATGGCCGTGTTCCACTGGCTGGTGACGCTGGTCAACTCGCCCTCGACCGTGGACACGCCCACCGACGCCCTGTTCGGCGGCTTCGCCACCACGCTCACGGTCGCCACCTTCACGCTGTTGCTGGCGTTCCCGATGGGCGTGCTGCTGGCGCTGGCCCGCACCTCCAAGCTGCCCATCTTCAGGGTGCTGGCCACCGCCTACATCGAGGTTTTCCGGGGTGTGCCGCTGATCACGCTGCTGTTCTTCTTCGTGCTGATCTTCAACCTGTTCCTGCCCGGCGGGATGTCGCTGACCGACATCGCCGGCGCCACCATCGGCTTCGCGCTGTTCTCGGCCGCCTACCTCGCCGAGAACATCCGCGGCGGCCTGCAGGCCGTGCGCCGCGGCCAGTACGAGGCCTCCGACGCGGTCGGGTTCAGCACCGTGCAGCGCACCCTGTTCATCGTGCTGCCGCAGGCTCTGCGGGTGTCGATACCGCCACTGGTCGGGCAGGTCATCGCCACGTTCAAGGAGACGTCGCTGCTGGCCGTCGCCGGGATGTTCGACTTCCTGCGGATCGCCGACAAGGTCATCTCCGCGCAGTCGGAGTTCCTCGGCGTCAAGCGCGAGGGGCTGCTGTTCGTGTCGTTCATCTACTGGATCTTCGCCTACAACATGTCCAAGCACAGCCAGCGCATCGAGAAGCGCCTCGGGGTGGGGGAGCGTTAGCCGTGCGGACCGTCCACACACCGCCGGGATGAGCCACGAGTGCCAGTGACCTGGCAACAGGGGGAAAGAAGCCATGAGCGTCAGTGATGCCACAACCGCATTGACCGAGGAGCTAGCCGCCCGCGACGACATGATCGTGTGCGAGGGGGTCAACAAGTGGTTCGGGGACTTCCAGGCCCTCGACGGGATCACCG
>VYCW01000136.1 GCA_009843735.1 Acidimicrobiaceae bacterium
GCCGGCCGCCCCACGGCAGCTACAACCAGCACACCAACCGCTGAGAGGAGAGGGCCGGCCGTGCTGAACATGTTCCGCCAGGGATCGGGGAGGCGTCCGTGCTGAACCGCGTGCTGAACATGTTCCGCATCCCGGATCTGCGCAACAAGATCCTCTTCACGCTGTTCATCATCGCGGTCTACCGCCTCGGCGCCTTCATCCCGGCGCCCTACGTGGACACCGACGCGGTCCAGTTGATGCGGGACCAGGCCAACACGTCGGGCGGGATCCTCGGGTTCGTGCAGCTGTTCTCGGGCGGCGCGCTCACCCAGTTCGCCATCTTCGCGCTGGGGATCATGCCCTACATCACGGCATCGATCATCATGCAGATCCTGGGTGTGGTCATCCCCCGCATCGAGCAGTGGCAGCAGCAGGGTGCGGTGGGTCAGCGCAAGATCACCCAATGGACGCGGTACCTCACCGTCGGCATCGCCCTTCTCCAGTCGACCAGCTTCGCGTTCCTGTTCCACAGCGGCGCGCTGGTCGGCGGGATCGACCTGCTGCCCGACTTCACCGTCTGGGTGGTGTTCGTGGTGGTCCTGACGCTCACCACCGGCACGGCCCTGCTCATGTGGATGGGGGAGCTCATCACCCAGCGGGGCATCGGCAACGGCATGTCTATGCTGATCTTCACAAGCGTCGTGTCGACGATGCCGGCCCAGCTCACCGCCGTCCACGCCAACCACGGGGTCGACGCCCTGATCGGCTTCATCGCGGTGGCGGTCATCCTGACGGTGTGCATCGTCTTCGTGGAGCAGGGGCAGCGCCGCATACCGGTGCAGTTCGCCAAGCGGGTCGTGGGCCGGCGCATGTACGGCGGGCAGAGCACCTACATCCCGCTGAAGGTCAACCAGTCGGGCGTTATCCCGATCATCTTCGCAAGTTCGGTGCTGTACCTGCCCACGCTGATCGGAGCGGCCATGCCCGACGGCGGCATCGGCGGCAGCATCAAGGACTTCGTCAACGACCATCTCACCCTGCCGACCAGCCCGGTGTACATGTTCTTCTACGGGCTGATGATCATCGGGTTCGCGTACTTCTACACCGCAATCACCTTCGATCCGGTCAAGCAGGCCGACACGATCCGCAAGCAGGGCGGTTTCATCCCCGGCATCCGGCCCGGCGTCCAGACCGAGCGCTACCTGGCCAGGATCCTGTCGCGTATCACCCTGCCCGGGGCTCTGTTCATCGCCGCCGTCGCGCTGGTTCCCACTGTCCTGGTGGCGGTCACCATCGGCACCGATCTGGATCCCGGAGCGGGCGCGGCAGCCTTCAACCTCGCCTTCGGCGGCATCTCGCTGCTGATCGCCGTCGGCGTCTCCCTCGAGACGATGAAGCAGATCGACAGCCAGCTGATGATGAGGAACTACGAAGGCTTCCTGAAGTGACGCGCTCGAAGCAGATCGACAGCCAGCTGATGATGAGGCAGCCACGAAGGGGCTTCCTGAAGTAGCTGTAGATGGCTCCTCTGCGCATGGTGATCCTGGGCCGGCAGGGTTCGGGCAAGGGCACGCAATCCGAGCGCCTGACAGACAGGTACGGATGCGTGCATCTGTCCACGGGCGACGCCCTGCGGGCCGCGGTGGCGGCCGGCACCGGACTGGGTCGGCAGGCCAAGGCCATCATGGACGAAGGCGGGCTGGTGGGCGACGACATCATGAACGGGATCGTTCGCGACCGGCTGGCCCGCGACGACGTCGCCGAGGCCGGGGTGCTGCTCGACGGCTACCCGCGGACCGCCGATCAGGCCGATGCCCTGGAGGCCGTCCTGGACGAGGGGGGCCGCCGTCTCGACGTGGCGCTGAACATCGACGTGCCCATCGCCGAGGTCACGGCCCGGATGCTGGACCGGGGCCGCTCCGACGACACTCTCGAGGCGATACAGCGCCGCCTGGAGCTGTACGAGGAGCAGACCGCCCCGCTGCGCGACTGGTTCGAGGCCCGCGGCCTGCTCGCCACCGTGGACGGTGTCGGCACGCCCGACCAAGTGTTCGAACGGGTGGTGGCCGCCGTCGAACGAAGCCGCGGAAGCGGCGGTTGACAGGTTGGATGGCCGGCCGGTCACAGATAGCGTTGCACTTCGGCTTTGGCCGGTGCTGGCGCGCGCCGACCGGGGCTCATCCTGCAGGAGGACAGACACTGCCGAAGCCGAAAGAGGACGCGATCGTATTGGAGGGAACCGTCACGGAATCCCTTCCCAACGCAATGTTCCGCGTCGAACTCGAGAATGGCCACTACGTGCTGGCCCACATCTCGGGCAAGATGCGGATGCACTACATCCGGATACTGCCCGGGGACCGCGTCCAAGTCGAGGTGACGCCGTACGACCTCCAGAGGGGCCGTATCACCTACCGCTACAAGTGAGCATCAACCAACCATGAAGGTCCGACCCAGCGTCAAGAAGATTTGCGACCGGTGCAAGGTCATCCGCCGGCGCGGGCGCGTCATGGTGATCTGCGACAACGCTCGCCACAAGCAGAGGCAGGGCTGAGATGGCGCCCGTGCCCGTAGTCGAGAGGCTCCGCTGAGATGGCGCGCATCTCCGGCGTCGACATCCCGCGCGAGAAGCGGGTGGAGATCTCCCTCACCTACATCTACGGGATCGGCCGAAGCACCGCGCAGCAGGTCTGCGAGGCCACCGAGATCAACCCCGACACCAGGGTGCGCAACCTCACCGATGACGAGGTGGCGAAGGTCCGGGGCTTCATCGACGCCAACCTCCGGGTGGAGGGCGACCTGCGGCGCGCCGTCTCCCAGGACATCAAGCGGAAGATGGAGATCGGCTGCTACCAGGGCCTCCGTCACCGTCGGGGCCTTCCCGTGCGGGGTCAGCGGACCCATACCAATGCCCGCACCCGGAAGGGCCCGAAGCGGACCGTCGCCGGCAAGAAGAAGGTCAAGAAGTAGGCGCAATGGCGAAACCATCGTCGGACAGAAGGCGCACACGCAAGCGTGAACGCAAGAACGTGACGCACGGCGTGGCTCACATCAAGAGCTCGTTCAACAACACGATCATCACCATCACCGACCTTCAGGGCAACGTCGTGTCGTGGGCGTCGGCCGGCAACGTGGGCTTCAAGGGCTCCCGCAAGTCGACGCCGTTCGCGGCGCAGATGGCGGCCGAGCAGGCGGCCCGCAAGGCCATGGAGCACGGCCTGCGCAAGGTCGACGTTCAGGTCAAGGGACCCGGCTCGGGTCGCGAGACCGCCATCCGCTCGCTGCAGAACGTCGGCATCGACGTGACCGGCATCACCGATGTGACGCCCGTGCCCCACAACGGCTGCCGGCAGCCCAAGCGCAGAAGGGTCTGACATGTCGCGCTACACAGGACCCAAGGCGCGGGTGTCGCGCCGGCTCAACACCAACATCTGGGGCACCAAGGGCGAGGCGATCGCCCTCGACCGGCGACCGTACCCTCCCGGCGAGCGGGGCCGCTCCCGGCGGCGCAACACCGCCTCAGAGTTCCTGGTGCAGATGCAGGAGAAGCAGAAGGCCCGCCACACCTACGGGCTCACCGAGCGCCAGTTCCGCAACCTCTTCGCGGAGGCCAGCCGTCGCCAGGGTGTGACCGGCGAGAACATGCTGCGCTTCCTGGAGTTGCGGCTCGACAACTTCGTCTACCGCATGGGCTGGGGCGCTACCCGGCCCCAGGCCCGCCAGATGGTCAACCACGGCCATGTCAACGTGAACGGCTCCCGGGTGACGATCCCCAGCTACCGGCTGCGCAAGGGCGATGTCGTCGAGATGCGGGCCAAGATCCGCGACTCGTCCACGATCCAGTGGAACGTGGACGTGCTCGATCGCAACCCGCCCGCCTGGATCGACGGCGGCGCCGATGCCTTCACGGCCACGGTACGCGACCTGCCCATCCGCGAGCAGATCGACGTGCCGATCCGGGAGCAGCTCATCGTCGAGCTGTACTCGAAGTAGTTGGATCCCATACCCACGTGGCAGCACCCGGCGCCGGACGGGTCCTGCCCGACGCAGCAGAGTCGAGGAGTCCCATGCTTGTAATGCAGCGCCCCACGGTCGAGCTTCGCGAGGCGACCGAGGGCCACCGTCAGCAATTCGAGATCGGCCCGCTCGAGCCCGGCTTCGGGCACACGATCGGCAACTCGCTGCGGCGCACGCTGCTCTCGTCGATCCCCGGAGCGGCCGTGACCCAGGTCCGCTTCGACAGCGCCCTCCACGAGTTCGCGACCATCGCAGGCGTGGCTGAGGACGTCACCGACATCATCCTGAACCTCAAGGACCTGGTGCTGGTCGTCCTCTGTGAGGAGCCCGTGACGCTGCGGCTCGATGTCCGTGGCCCGGCCGACGTCACTGCAACCGACATCCAGCGCCATCCCGACGTCGAGATCCTCAACCCGGAGGCACCGATCGCCACCCTGAACCGGGCCGGCCGCCTGGCGGTCGACATCACCGTCGCCCGGGGCCGGGGCTACGTGTCCGCGGAGGAGAACAAGGAGTTGACGGCAGCCATCGGCGTGATACCGGTCGACTCGATCTACTCGCCGGTGCGGAGGGTCGCCTTCAACGTCGAGGCCACCCGAGTGGAGCAGTCGACCGACTACGACCTGCTGGTGCTGGACGTCGAGACCGACGGGTCGATCTCGCCGGCCGAGGCGGTGGCCTCAGCCGGTGCCACCCTGCGTAGCCTCATCGAGCTGGTCGAGGATCTCAGCGACGACCCTCGCGGCCTCGAACTCGGCGAGGTGGCAGCCGCGCCCCAGGGCGAGGCTGAGGCCGAGCTCATGGTGGACGATCTGGAGTTGACCGAGCGTCCCCGCAACTGTCTCAAGCGGGCGCAGATCAACACGCTGAGCGAGCTGCTGGACAAGACCCCCGACGATCTGCTGGCCATCACCAATTTCGGCGAGAAGAGCCTCGACGAGGTCATCGCCAAGCTCGACGAGCGGGGCTTGTCGCTGCGGGGCGGGGCCTGACATGCCGGCCCGTCCCCGCAAGGGACGCCGCTTCGGGGGCAGCAGCCGCCACCAGAAGCTGATGATGGCCAACCTGGTGGCGTCCCTGATCGCGGCCGAGGGCATCACCACCACCGAGGCGAAGGCCAAGGCGATGCGTCCCATCGCGGAGAAAATGATCACCAAGGCTCGCCGCGGCGGGGTTCACAACCACCGTCAGGTCGTCAGGTTCCTGGGCGACCGGGAGATGGCCTCGAAGCTCTTCGACGACATCGGCCCCCGCTACGTGGACCGTCCCGGCGGCTACACCCGGATCGTCAAACTCGGGCCCCGCCACGGCGACAACGCCCCGATGGCCCGCATCGAACTGGTCTGAGAGACCGAGCGGACCGGCGCCGGGGCCTCTGATTGGCTTCCCGTCCTGAACCGGTGGGTGTCGTCCGAATGCGGATGACGGTCGCCTACGACGGCTCGGAGTTCCACGGATTCGCCCGCAATGAGGGAGTCCCCACGGTGGCCGGGTCACTCGGCGACGCCTTGGCCAGCGTGCTGGGCCATCCGGTCGAGATCGTCTGCGCGGGCCGGACCGACCGCGGCGTGCACGCCCGGGCTCAGGTGATCTCCTTCGACGCCGACATGGAGAGGGCCGACCCCGTCCGGCTGGTGCGAGCCATCAACCGCATGTGCGCGCCCCGCATCTCGGTGTCGAGAGCCAGCATCGAGTCCCCCGATTTCGACGCCCGCCGGTCGTGCACCGGCCGGGTCTATCGCTACCGGGTGCTGAACTCGCCGGTGCCGAACCCGCTGGCGGCCGGCCTGTGCTGGCATGTCGAGCGGCCGCTGGATCTGCGGGCCATGCGCACCGCCGCCGACCGGCTGCTGGGCGTACACGACTTCAGCTCGTTCTGCCGCCGCAACCCGTCGAAGGAACACCAGTCGATGGTGCGCACCGTGCGGCGGGCCGTGTGGTGGCTCGAGGGCGACGTCGCCGTGTTCGAGATCGAGGCCAGCGCGTTCTGCCACCAGATGGTGCGCTCGCTGGTGGCGCTGCTGGTGTCGGTCGGGCTGGGCCGCCACAAGCCCTCCGACGTCGGCGCCATCATCGCGGCCCGCGACCGCAGCGCCACGCCCAGCCCGGCCCCTCCCCACGGCCTGGTCCTCTGGGCCGCCCTCTACGACGCCGCCGCGACGGCTGATCATCACCGCTGACCCAGGGGCCGTGCGGGTAGGCAAGCGAATCCGGTTCATACGGGCGAGGCCGTGGCCCGAGCGGCCCGTGAGCGCAGCGAACAAGAGCGGGGAACCGGTGTCGTTTGGCGGGGTCGGCCGTAGCCTGAGGAGCCGGTCTGTGCGACGGTCTGGACCGTGGCGCCAGCCTCAGCCCAATCATGAACCCGACGGGAGCGAACGTGGCGACCTACAGCCCCAAAGCCTCAGAGATCGAGCGCAGCTGGCACCTCGTCGACGCCGAGGGCATGGTGCTCGGGCGGCTGGCCTCCGAGGTTGCCGGCCTGCTGCGAGGCAAGCACAAGCCCACCTTCGCCCCTCACATCGACACCGGCGACCATGTGATCATCGTCAACGCCGGCAAGGTGGTGCTCACCGCCAACAAGGCCGACACCAAGCTGGTGTACCGCCACTCCGGTTACCCGGGTGGCCTCCGCACCGAGACCTACGGCTCCAAGATGGCCCGCCGTCCCGAAGAGGCGGTGCGCGACACGGTCCGGGGCATGCTGCCCAAGACCCGTCTCGGCCGGGCGCAGATCCGCAAGTTGAAGGTCTATGCCGGCCCCACCCATCCCCACGCGGCCCAGCGGCCCCAGCCCTACGTCGTCGAGCACGCTCGGGCTCGATGAGGGGCGATCGGCGTACGGCACGATTGAGGTGATCGAACGATGAGCGCACCACTGGTACAAGCCACCGGACGCCGCAAGCGGTCCGTCGCCCGGGTCCGGCTCCGCGCCGGTGTCGGCAAGATCGTGGTCAACGGCCGGCCGGTGGAGGACTACTTCCCGTCGCAGACCCACCGGATGCAGATACTTGAGCCGCTGACGGTCACGGCCACCGAGGGCCGCTACGACATCGACGCCAGCATCGGCGGCGGCGGGTCCAGCGGCCAGGCCGGCGCTCTGCGCCTGGGCATCTCCCGGGGGCTCGTCGAGGTCGAGCCCGAGCTGCGGGACACGCTCAAGAAGGGCGGATACCTCACCCGCGACCCGCGCAAGAAGGAATCGAAGAAGTACGGCCTCAAGAAGGCTCGCAAGGCGCCGCAGTACAGCAAGCGCTGAGAGGCCGAGCGCCAGCAGAGGGAGCCCTGCGGGCGCGGCAGGAGTCGGCGTGACTGCGGTCGCGAGCGAACCGGGCGAGGCGCGGTCGTGACGCTGGCGTTCGGCACCGACGGGATACGGGGTGACACTCGCCGCGAGTTGACAGGCGAGGCGGTGGAGGCCCTGGGCCGGACCGCAGCCGATGTTCTCGGCGCGGAGCGTTTTGCGGTGGGGCGGGACACCAGGATCTCAGGCCCTGGCCTTGTCGAGGCCCTGAGCCGGGGCGTACGGCAAGTCGGAGGGTCCGCGGTGGACCTGGGCGTGGTGCCCACCCCCGCGGTGGCCCGCTGGTGCCAGGACGAGCGGGTGGCCGGGGCGATGGTGTCGGCCTCGCACAACCCGTGGCACGACAATGGCGTCAAGCTGTTCGCGTCCGGGGGACGCAAGTTGAGCGACGGGGCCCAGCACGAGATCGAGCGGCGGGTCGCCGAGTTGCTCGGCGGTGCTCCACCAGCCTCCGGAGATGACCTCGGCACCGGACACGACTCCGGCGGAGCCCAACCGGACCTGGCGCTCGGCCGCCACATCGGGGCCGTGGCTGCGAGCCTCGAGGGGCGCGACCTGACCGGGCTGCGCATCGTGGTCGATGCCGCCAACGGGGCTGTCTTCCGTTCCGCCCCGGAGTGTCTGCGGCGCTTGGGCGCCGACGTGGAGACGGTCCACGCCGCGCCGGACGGCTACAACATCAACGATGGTTGCGGGTCGCTGCACCCTGAGAGCCTCCAGGCCGAGGTGGTGTCGTCGGGCGCTCACGCCGGTCTCGCCTTCGACGGCGACGCCGACCGGGTGCTGGCCGTCGACGACCGCGGCGCGCTGGTCGACGGGGACCAGATCCTCGCCGTCTGTGCCATTGACCGGGCCGGTCGGGGGCGGCTCACCGGCAGTGCGGTCGTGGTGACGGTGATGGCCAACCTCGGTCTGCGACAGGCCATGGCCGCCCACGGCATCAATGTGGTAGAGACCCCCGTCGGCGACCGTCACGTGCTCGGTGCGCTGGAGGACCACGGTCTGGTGCTCGGCGGCGAGCAGTCGGGCCATCTGATCTTCCGCGACCTGGCGACGACCGGTGACGGGCTGCTCACCGCGGTGCACCTGCTGGACGCAGTGAAGCGCTCCGGCAGCAGCCTGCGAGATCTCGCGGCCGCGGCCATGACCCGGCTGCCGCAGGTGCTGGTGGGGGTGCCGATGCCCGCCTCGGCGCGACCTGCTGACCTCGACGAGGCGCTCGGCGCGATCGCCTCGGAGGCCATGGCTCGCCTCGGGGACTCGGGCCGGGTGCTGGTGCGCCCGTCGGGAACCGAGCCGCTGGTCCGGGTGATGGTGGAGGCCGCCGACACTGGCACGGCCCAAGCCGAGGCCGATCGACTGGCGGCGAGGATCGAGGCGGTGCTGGCCTGACATGTGCGGGATCATCGCCATAGTGCGCCGTCCGGCGTCGCGGCCCGTCCCCGAGGCCGCCGATGTCACGAGCCTGGTGGAGGCCGCTGCGTCGGTTCTCACCGAGGGCGCGGCCGCGGCGTCCAGCGGCGCTCTGGAGGGTGTGGCCGGGACCTTGGAGGCGGCCGCTGACCGCCTGCAGGAGGCCAACGGCCTGCTGGGCGGGGTTCCGGGCCTACGACTCCTGCTGGCGTCACCGGCGACGGTTCAGGCTCTGAAGAGCCTCATCGAGGCGGCCACGGCTGCGGTCGCCGCCATGGAGTCCCGCCTGGACGCGGACACCTCGCTGGGCCCGGGCGAGCTGGAGCACTTCAACGAGCAACTGGTGCGGATGCGCGACGGCCTGTGGGCGATCGGGCGGGACCGGCTGCGGGCGGTGCGGGCCGTGTCGGATCTGCTGTCGGCGGCCGGGTTGAGCGGTGGCTCGGCTCCGGCTGCCGCCGTCGAGGGCTACCTGTCGGTCCACCAGGCCCTCTCCGCGCTGGACCGGCTCGAGGTACGGGGCCGCGACTCGGCCGGGCTGCACCTGCAGATCAGCGGTCACGGACTCGACCCCGACGATCCCGCCGTGGCTGAGGCTCTGGTGCGCCGAGCCGGCGACGAGTCCTTCGGCTCGGGCTCGGTCCGCCTCGTCGACGGTGTCCTCAGCATCGTCCACAAGACCGCGGCCGAGATCGGCGAGCTCGGAGACAACACTGCGACCCTGCAGGCCGCGGTCGCCTCGGACGACCTCCTGGCGGCCGCGCTGGCCTCCACCGAAGCCCGGGTGCTGGTGCTGGGCCATACCCGCTGGGCCTCGGTCGGCATCATCTCGGAGGCGAACGCCCACCCGCTCAACAGCGAACTGCTCGGAGAGGACACTCCGTACGTGGTCGGCGCCATCAACGGCGACGTCGACAACTACGCCGAACTGCTCGACGCGGCCGGGGTGCGAGTGCCGCCCGCCATCACCACCGACTCCAAGACGGTCCCCGCCCTGATGAGCCGCCGCACGGCCCAGGGACTGGATCCGGGCGAAGCGTTCCGCCGCACGGTGGCTGAATGCGAGGGCTCGGTGGCCGTGGCCGTCTGCGCCGCGGAGTCCCCCGGCCGTCTGCAGCTCGCGCTGCGGGGCAGCGGCCAGGCGCTGTACGTGGGGCTCGCCGACGATGCCTTCATCGTGGCCAGCGAGCCCTACGGCGTGGTCGAGGAGACGTCGCGCTATCTGCGTATGGACGGCGAGGCTGTGGCTGCCGGCGCCAATCCCAGCACCGGCCGCGGCCAGATCGTCGAACTGGACGCAACCCGGGCCGGCCTGCTCTCCGGCGTGGCCCGGCATTCCTATGACGGCACCAGCCTGCCGGTGGCCTCGACCGAGATCTCGACCGCGTCCATCACCACCCGCGACGTCGACCGCGGCGACTACCGCCACTACCTGCTCAAGGAGATCAGCGAGGCTCCGTCGTCGTTCCGCAAGACGCTCCGAGGCAGGATCATCGACACTCCGGTGGGCCCGGACCTGTCGATCGGGCCCGACACGGTGCCCGACGAGGTCCGAGCCGGCCTCCGGGACGGCACGGTGTCGTCGGTGCTGGCCATCGGGCAGGGCACCGCCGCGGTGGCGGGGGAGAGCTTCGCGCTGTGCCTCAGAACGCTGATGGCCACCGCCGGCGGGCAGGCGGCGCTCGACGTCAAGGCGCTGCCGGCCACGGAGCTGTCCGCGTTCGGTCTGCGGGCCGACATGTCCGACACCCTGGTGGTGGCCATCTCGCAGTCGGGGACCACCACCGACACCAACCGCACGGTGGAGTTGGTGAAGGCCCGAGGAGCGTCGGTAGTGGCCGTGGTCAACCGTCGCAACAGCGACCTCACCGATCGGGCCGACGGAGTGCTGTACACCTCTGACGGCCGGGACGTGGAGATGAGCGTGGCCTCCACCAAAGCCTTCTACTCCCAGGTGGCGGCCGGTTGCCTGCTGGCCGTCGCCATCGCCAACGAGTCGGCCGGCGACACGGCGATGACCGCCGGACGCGGCCTCCTCGAGTCGCTCCGGTCCATGCCCGGCGTTCTGGAGACGGTGCTGCAACGGCGCACGGCCATCGGCGAGGCCGCCCGGAGCCTCGCCCTGAACCGCCGCCACTGGGCGGTGGTGGGCAACGGCCCCAACCAGGTGGCGGCCCGCGAGGTGCGCATCAAGCTCTCGGAGCTCTGCTACATGTCGATCTCCAGCGACATCACCGAGGACAAGAAGCACATCGACCTGTCGGCTGAGCCGCTGGTGGTGGTGTGCGCGGCGGGGCTGTCGGGCTCGGTGGCCGACGACGTGGCCAAGGAGGTGGCCATCTTCGGCGCCCATCGGGCCGCGCCCGTGGTGGTGGCCGACGATGGAGACGCCCGCTTCGACGGCGCGTCGACGGTGCTCGGCGTGCCGGCGGTCGACCCGCGGCTCGCGTTCCTGCCAGCGACGATGGTGGGTCACCTGTTCGGCTACGAGGCGGCCCTGGCCATCGACGCCGGAGCCCGGCCCCTGCGGGAGGCCCGAGCCGCAATCGAGGCGGCCGCGGCCCGCTCCGACACGACCGCGGAGGAGGTCCTGAGACTGGCCCGGCCCGCGCTGGAGACCGGCGCGGCCGCGTTCTCTGCGGGCCTGCGTCGAGGCGCCTACGACGGCCACATGGAGGCGTCCACCGCGGTGCGCATCACGACGCTGATGCGTTACGCGTTGGGTCTGGTGCCGCTTGACACCTACGAACTCGAGCTGGGCCGGGTCGGCACCCCCGAGGCTGTCGTCGACGATCTGGCCGGGGCGCTCAGCGTCGGGATCGACGAGCTGACCCGGCCGATCGACGCCATCCGTCACCAGGCCAAGACCGTCACGGTGGGGATCTCGCGCTCGGACCAGACCCTGCTGGAGGCACCGCTGATCCAGGCCGTGCTGGCCGCGGGAGCGCCCCGGGATCGGCTCTCCTACTCGACGATCCGAGCCCTGGCCGATCTGAGTCCCGCCGTGGTCGAGGTGCTGGGCCACACCCGCTACCGCCTCGATGGGCTGGACACCATCGCGGTGGTGGACCAGGGAGGCGTCGCGTCGAGCATCGCCTCGCGAACGGCGGCCTCGCCCGCGCTGACCGGCAGCAAGCACCGGGTGGCGGTGGAGCGCCGGGTGCTGGCGGCACGGGGCCGCCACGACGGCCGCACGGTCGTGTTCGTTCCAGAGGTCGCCGCGGGATCGGCGGTCGGCATAACCCTGCTGCACGTCCGCTTCGCGGAGTCGCTGCCGGTGGCCGCAGCCCGGGGCGTGCTCCAGGGGTACCACAACCGCTACTCGGAGCTGCGCGACGCCGTCACCGAGACCGAGCCCGATTTCGACGAGGAACGCCTGGCCGGCATTGCCCCCGTCGACCTGCTCACCTCGCCCATCGGGGACCTAGCCGACCACTGGCGCTCCTGACCGCCCGCAGTTCGGGGGAACGGCGAGGCCATGCCAGGGGCTCGGTATCGTTGTGAGGGTGGCGAGGAGTGCAGGTGAGCCTGCGAACGCCGGGGTTGTCGGGATCGGCACCGATCTGGTGGACGTCGACCGGTTCCGCACGGTGCTGCGGCGCCGGCCGTCGGTGGCCGAGCGACTGTTCACCGCGAACGAGCGAACCTACGCACACCGGGCCGTCGACCCGGCCGCCCGGCTAGCCGCCCGTTTCGCGGCCAAGGAGGCTGCTCTCAAGGCCCTCGGCTACGGCCTGGGCGGGATGCGGATGGCCGAGATCGAGGTGGTCCGTGACGACGACGGCCGTCCGGAGATCCTGCTTCACGGCGCGGCCCGCTCGAGGGCGGCGGAGCACGGCGTGAGTCGCTGGCTCGTCTCCCTCTCTCACACCGACCGTCTCGCCCAAGCCACTGTGGTAGCGCTGGCCCGATGATTCCGGTTGTCACTCCGGCTCGGATGGCCGAGATCGACGCAGCCGCGCCCAAGCCCGTCGACGTGCTGATCGAGCGGGCCGGCGCGGCAGTGGCACGGGCCGCAGTGGAGATGATGGGCGGCACCTACGGGCGGCGTGTCGTGGTGCTGGCCGGTCCCGGCAACAACGGCGCCGACGGCAGGGCTGCCGCCCGCCGGCTGAGGCGGCGCGGGGCGCGGGTTCGCGTCATCTCCGCCACTGATGCTCCTGAGACGCTGCCGGTTGCGGCTCTCTACATCGACGCGGCCTTCGGCACGGGCCTGTCAAGGCCCTACACCCCGCCCCAGAGGGGCCGGCCCGACGCGCCGGTGCTGGCCGTCGACATACCCAGCGGTCTCGACGGGCTCACCGGTGAGCCGCTGGGCGGGCCGGTATGGATAGCCCGGCGCACGGTCACCTTCGCGGCGCTGAAGCCCGGCCTGCTGTTCGGCGGTGGCCCGGCCGCCTGCGGTTCCACGACCGTCGCCGACATCGGCCTGGCTGTCAGCGCTGAGGACCTCGATAACTGCGCCCTGATGACCGACGCCGACATCGAGTCACTGCCCGCTGGCACCGGCACCACTCACAAGTGGCACTCCGCCGCCCTGGTCGTGGCCGGCTCGCCGGGAATGGGCGGCGCCGCCGCGCTGGCGTGCGAGGCGGCCGTGCGCAGCGGGGCCCGCATGATCCACCTCAGCACTTCCGCCGAGGCAGCCACAGTCTCATTCATCGAAGCGGTGCGATCCGAGCCGCCCCTGGCGGTGGATGCGGACCGCTTCGCGGTGTGCGCGGCCGGGCCGGGCCTGGCCACCGGCGAGCAGGCTGCGAAGCGTCTCGCCGACGCCTTGGCGCTCGACCTGCCTACGGTGATCGACGCCGACGGGCTGCGCCTGCTGCACGACCCGGCGGTGGCGGCGGCCATGGATCAGCGCCTGAGCCGCTCAGTGCCCATCGTGCTCACCCCGCACGACGCGGAGTTGGAGGCGGTGACGGGCAGCAGGCCCGGACCGGACCGCATCGCCGCAACCAGAGCCGCCGCGGCACAGACCCAAGCCGTCGTACTGCTCAAGGGCGGACCCACCGTGGTCGCCGACCCGCACGGGCGGGCCAGGATCGTGTCCAGCGGCGACGCCCGTCTGGCCACCGCCGGCACCGGCGATGTCCTCACCGGCATGATCGCGGGCCGCCTAGCGGCCTTGGGGTCGCAGGGGCTGCTTCACCGCGTGGCCGAGGCCGCGCACCTCCACGGGAGGGCTGCGTCCACCGTTGGGGGCGCCCGCCCGGTGGCGAGCGACCTCCTTGGCGCCCTGCGCACGGTCACGCAGTGACTTCGCCCGGCCTCTCACCGACGGCGGCCCGGGTGCGACCGGTCGCCATCGAGTCCAACGCCCGGCGCCTGTCTGAGCTGGCCGGCGGCGCGGCGCTGTGCGCGGTGGTCAAGGCTGACGGCTACGGGCACGGCGGGCTCACCGCGGCCCGAGCCGCTCTCGCTGGCGGCGCCTCATGGCTGGCGGTGGCCACCGTCGACGAGGCCCTGGAGGTGGTTGAGGGCACCGACAGCGACGCGCCGGTGCTCATGCTGTCGGAGGTCGCCCCCAGTCTCGCCGCGGAGGCGGCCGCAGTGTGCCCGGAGCGGGTCCGGTTCACGGTCGCGTCGGGAGCCGGCGTACGTGCGCTGGCATCATCGGGCGGCGCCGAGCACGCCGTCCATCTCAAGGTGGACACCGGCATGCACCGCATGGGTGCGGTGCCCGGCGAACTCGGGGCGGTGGCCGGGGCTCTACTGGAGGCCGGATCCACGCTGCACATCGAGGGCGTGTGGACGCATCTAGCCGTGGCTGACGCTCCCGACGATCCCTTCACGGCCGAGCAGTTGCGGCGGTTCGATGAGGCCCTGGCCACGCTGCGCGGATACGGACTGCGCACAGGGGTAGTCCACGCCGCCAACTCGGCGGGGCTGCTGGCCCATGCCGACGCCCGCCGCGATCTGGTCCGGGCCGGGATCGCGGTCTACGGCGTCCCGCCATCGCCGGAACTGGACGGCGTAGTGCCCCTCGAACCGGCGATGGAGCTTGTGTCGCGGGTCACCGCGGTGCGCACGGTGGCGCCTGGTGAGAGCGTGTCCTACGGCCGGCACTGGTGGGCCGCCGAGCCGACTCGCGTGGCCACCGTGGCCATCGGGTACGCCGACGGCATCCGGCGGAGCAGCGGCCCCGCGGGGGTGGAAGTGCTCGTGCGGGGCCGGCGGTGCCCGATCGTGGGCGTAGTGACGATGGACCAGCTCATGGTCGCTATCGATCCGGCCATCTCCGACCAGGTCATTCCCGGTGACGAAGTCGTGCTCATCGGCCGCCAGGGCGCGGAGGAGATCACTGCCACCGAGATCGCCCGAAGGCTCGGCACCATCGCCTACGAAGTGCTGACCTCCGTCTCGGCCCGGGTTCCCCGGGTGGTGATCTAGGTACACCCGTGCCGGTCGACCTGTTGATTCCCGGCGTCGAGATCGGCCACTGGACGGATCCGGTCGCACGCACCGGCTGCACCGTGATCGTGCTGCCTCCGGGCACGGTCGCCTCCGGGGAAGTCCGCGGCGGTGCTCCGGCCACCCGCGACTTCGCCCTCCTTGCGCCCGAGCGCATGGTCGAGTGCGTGGACGCCGTCGTGCTGGCCGGTGGGTCCGCCTTCGGCCTGGCTGCGGCCGACGGGGTGATGGAGGTACTTGAGGGCGAGGGCCGCGGGTTCGAGACGCCCCACGGGCCGGTGCCGATCGTGGTGGCCATGGCCCTCTACGACCTCGGCGTTGGGGATCCGGCCGTGCGTCCCGATGCCGCCGCCGGCCGCCACGCGGCCACCAACCGGGCGACATCGGCGGACACCGGGCCGGTGGGGGCCGGCGTGGGCGCCACCGTGTCCAAGTGGCTCGGCGCCGAGAACACCGAGCCCGGGGGACTGGGCATCGCCACCGTGCAACGGGACGAGATGGCGGTCAGCGCCATCGTGGCGCTCAACGCGGCCGGCACCCCGCCGCCGGGAGCACACCGGACGTTCGAGCAAGTGGCCGACGGGTCGTTCCAGCAGTGGAACGACCGGTCCAGCCCGTTCACCAATACCACGCTGTGCGCGGTCATCACCAACGCTGCGCTGTCCAAGACCGGCTGCTTCTGGGTGGCCCAGGGAGGTCACGACGGCATGGCCCGTGAACTGGTCCCGGCCCACACCCGCAGCGACGGCGACGCGGTGGTGGCCGCCGCCACCGGCGGCGTGCCTGCCGACACCGACGATGTCCGGCTGATGGCGGTAGCCGCCGTTGCCAAGGCTGTACGCAGCGCCGTCGGTACGATCGAAGGGTGAGATCGTCACTCATATGCGGGCCGGCGCGGGGTACGGATGCTCGGGTGTAGAACCGCCGGGGTCGGCGAGACGCGGGCGCTGGGAGGCGCAGTGGCTGCTCTCGTCGATGTGGGCGATGTCGTGGTGCTGGTCGGCGACCTGGGCGCGGGCAAGACCGCCTTCGTGCAGGGCTTCGCGGCCTCGTTGGGGGTGACCGCCCCCGTCACCAGCCCCACCTTCACCCTGGCCAACCGTTACGAGGGGCGTCTGGTGGTCAACCACCTCGACGTGTACCGCTTCGACTGCCCCGAAGAGGTGAGCGACCTGGCCCTGCCCGAGCTCCTCGACGACGGTGTGACCCTGGTGGAGTGGGGAGACACCATCGCGTCGGCGCTTCCGTCCGAGCACCTGTCGGTGACGATCCGCTTCGGTGACGGCGACGACGACCGCAATTTCGAGCTGCGAGGCCGGGGCGAGACCTGGAACCGCCGTGCCGGCCGGTTGAGGGCCGCGCTCGAAGGGTGGGCCGTGCCGTGCTGATCCTCGGCATCGAGTCGGCCACCGGCCGCGTGGGCTGCGCCATCGGAGGCCACGAGGGCGTGCGGGCCTCGGTTCAGACCACCCGCGACCGCCACCACGCCGAGTTGCTCGCCCCGCAGATCCAGGCTGCGTGCAGTCACGCCGGCGTGGCCCTGCGGGACCTGGGAGCGGTCGCGGTCGATGTGGGTCCGGGGCTCTATACCGGTCTGCGGGTGGGTGTGACCACCGCCGTCACCATGGCACACGCCCTGCGGGTGCCCATGGTCGCGGTCAGCAGCCTCGACCTGGTCGCCTACCCGCTGCGCCACACCGGCCGCACCATCGCGGTGGTGATCGACGCTCGCCGCGGCGAGGTGTTCCATGCCCGCTACGGATGCCTGCCCGGAGGGGTGCAGCGCCTCGACGGGCCCGAGGTCGGTCGCCCCGAACACGTTGTGTCACAGCTCCTGGCCACCGGCGACGAGACGCTCGTGGTGGGTGACGGCGCGGAGCGCTACGCGTCGATGTTCGAGGGACTGCGAGGCGTGGAGCTGGCCGATCCCGGCTTCGCCCATCCCTCGGCTGAGTCCCTGGTGCTGCTGGCCCACGCCCTCGCGCTGCGCGAGGAGTTCGTGCGGCCCGACGAGATCCAGCCTCTGTACCTGCGTCGCCCGGATGCCCAGCCCCAGTCCCACCAGATTGCGAGTTCGTCATGACCGAGTCCGGGCCGCTCGTGGCCGACGGCGAGCCGATCCTGGGCATCGAGACCTCCTGCGACGAGACCGCCGCGGCGGTGGTCGCCGGGGGCAGGCAGGTGCTGTCGTCGGTGGTGTCCAGCCAGATCGATCTGCACGCCCGCTACGGCGGGGTCGTTCCCGAGGTGGCAGGCCGGGCCCATGTCGAGCGCATGGTCCCGGTGGTGTCGCAGGCGCTGGTGGAGTCGGCGGTCGACGACTCCGACATCGCCGCAGTGGGGGCCACCGCGGGACCGGGCCTGGTGGGAGCGCTGCTGGTCGGCGTGTCGGCGGCCAAGGCGCTGGCGCTGGTATGGGATGTGCCGTTCGTCGCCGTCAACCATCTCGAGGCCCACCTCCACGCGGCCTTCCTGGACGAGCCGAGCCTGGAGCTGCCCGTGGTCGTGGTGCTGGTCTCGGGAGGCCACACCATGCTCGTGCTGATGGAGGAACGGCTGCGCTACCGGATCCTGGGCGCCACCGTCGACGACGCTGGCGGGGAGGCGTTCGACAAGGTGGCCCGCTACATGGGCCTCGGATACCCGGGCGGCCCGGCCATCGACCGGCTGAGCGGGCAGGGCGACCGTGACGCGATCGCCTTTCCCAGAGCGATGCTGCACGACGGCTGGAACTTCTCCTTCAGCGGGCTCAAGACCTCGGTCATCAACTACCTGCGCCGCCAGCCCGACGCCCCGGCCGCCGATGTCGCCGCGTCGTTCCAGGAGGCGGTGGCCGACGTGCTGGTAGCCAAGGCCCGCCGGGCTGCCGCCGAGCATGGGGCGCTGGGTCTGTGCCTGGCCGGCGGGGTGGCCGCCAACAGCCGCCTGCGGGAGATGACGCTCGACGCCTGCACAGCCGACGGGCTGGCCGCCTACCTGCCGAGCCGGGCCATGTGCACCGACAACGCGGCCATGGTGGCCGCGGCAGCGTGGTGGCGTCTGAAGGCCGACGGGCCCTCGCCGCTCAACGTGGGCGCCGATCCGTCCCTGAGCCTGCCGGAGGGCTGAAACGCCCAGTTCGCGCGTTGTGGCCCACCCCGACGCGCCCTATCGTTGGCACTCGTCACGGGAGAGTGCTAACGCCCGTGTTCAGTCCAAGAAACATCAAGAACACCGAGTCCGGGAGGACACATGAACCTGCAGCCACTCGAGGATCGCATCGTTGTGCGGCCCGGCGACGCCGAGGAGACCACGGCCAGTGGTCTCGTCATCCCCGACACCGCCAAAGAGAAGCCCCAGCAGGGCGACGTACTGGCGGTAGGCCCCGGTCGCCGGTCCGACGACAGCGGCGAACTCATCCCCATGGATGTCGGCGTGGGCGACACCGTCGTCTACTCGAAGTACGGCGGCACCGAGATCACCGTCGACGGTGAGGACCTGCTGATCCTCAACGCCCGCGACGTGCTCGCCAAGGTCGTCTGAGGTAGCCGATGCCCAAGATCCTCAAATTCGACGAAGAGGCCCGCCGGGGCCTCG
Source organism: Acidimicrobiaceae bacterium (assembly GCA_009843735.1). Lineage (GTDB taxonomy): Bacteria > Actinomycetota > Acidimicrobiia > Acidimicrobiales > Aldehydirespiratoraceae > Aldehydirespirator. The sequence continues at coordinate 18,701 of VYCW01000136.1, forward strand.
AGACGGGCGTCAACAAGCTCGCCGACGCCGTGAAGGTCACCCTCGGCCCCAAGGGCCGCAACGTCGTGCTCGACAAGAAGTTCGGCGCTCCGACCATCACCAACGACGGTGTGTCCATCGCCCGCGAGGTGGAGCTCGACGACCAGTTCGAGAACATGGGCGCCCAGCTCGTGAAGGAAGTGGCCACCAAGACCAACGACATCGCCGGCGACGGGACCACCACCGCAACGGTGCTGGCCCAGGCCCTGGTGCGCGAGGGGCTGCGCAACGTGGCCGCCGGGGCCAGCCCCATGGCTCTCAAGCGGGGCATCGAGGCCGCGGTCGAGGCCGCGGTCGACGCGCTGGCCGAGCAGGCCGTGCCGGTCTCCACCGACAAGGAGAAGGTGCAGTCGGTGGCGTCGATCTCCGCGGCCGACGCCGCGGTGGGCGAGACGCTGGCCGAGGCCTTCGACAAGGTCGGCAAGGACGGCGTAATCACCGTCGAGGAGAGCAACACGTTCGGCATGGACCTCGACTTCGTCGAGGGGATGCAGTTCGACAAGGGCTACCTGTCGCCGTACTTCGTCACCGACCCGGAGCGCCAGGAAGCCGTGCTCGAGGAGCCCTACGTCCTGCTCAACCAGGGCAAGATCAGCGCGGTGTCGGACCTGCTGCCGGTGCTCGAGAAGGTCATGCAGACGGGCAAGCCCCTGCTGATCATCGCCGAGGACGTCGAGGGCGAGGCCCTGGCCACGCTGGTCGTCAACAAGATCCGCGGCACCTTCAACTCCACCGCGGTGAAGGCTCCCGGCTTCGGCGAGCGCCGCAAGGCGATGCTCCAGGACATGGCCATCCTCACCGGTGGCCAGGTCGTGGCCGAGGAGGTCGGCCTCAAGCTCGACTCGGTCGACCTGTCGCTGATGGGGTCGGCCCGCAAGGTGGTGATCACCAAGGACGACACCACCATCGTGGAGGGCGCCGGCGACACCTCCGACGTTGAGGGCCGGGTCAACCAGATCAAGGCCGAGATCGAGAACACCGACTCGGACTGGGATCGCGAGAAGCTCCAGGAGCGGCTGGCCAAGCTGGCCGGCGGCGTGGCCGTCGTTCAGGTCGGCGCGGCCACCGAGGTGGAGCTCAAGGAGACCAAGCACCGCATCGAGGACGCCATCTCGGCCACCCGGGCCGCCATCGACGAGGGCATCGTCGCCGGCGGCGGCACCGCCCTGCTGCGAAGCCGGGCGGCGGTCGCCGAAGTCGCGGCCGGTCTCAGTGGCGACGAGGCCACCGGGGCCCGCATCATCGGTGAGGCCCTCTCCGCGCCCACCCGGCTGATCGCCGAGAACGCCGGCCATGAGGGCGCCATCGTGGTGCGCGAGGTCGAGGCCGCCTCCGGCTCGGAGGGCTTCGACGCGGTCGCGGGCGAGATCGTCGATCTCATCGGTGCCGGCGTGATCGACCCGGTCAAGGTGACCCGGGCCGCGCTCCAGAACGCGGCGTCGATCGCCGGCCTGATGCTCACCACAGAGGTGCTCGTGGCCGACAAGCCCGAGGAGAAGCCCCCGCCCGGTCCCCCTGGCGGCGGCATGGACGGAATGGGAGGCATGGGCGGCATGATGTAGCCGTTCGCCCCCAGCGAACCCCCCAAGGAGCCCGAGCGATGAGCTCGGGCTCCTCCGCGTTCCGCCCGGACGGCTGTGACAGGAGTCACCGCGTCAAGCATTGACAGGGGGCGCACACAAGTGAAGCATTCGGGAGAGCGCCGCGGCTTCGGTCACGACAGCTCTTGCAGAATCCGAGGGAGAAGACCCCAATGTCCACATCTCGCCATCGCGCCGGCCGTCTCGTTCGAGAGCGGGTGGCCGGAACGGCTCTGGTCCTTGCTCTAGCGGTCTCGGCCTGCGGCACTGATGACCCGATCATCGAGCCTGTCGCGGAGGCTACGACGACCACTTCGGCGGGCGCAGCGGAGGCTACGACGGCCACTTCGGCGGCAGCGCCCGAACCTACCGAAGTGCCGCCGGCCAGCACTGCTGCGGTGGCTGGGGCGAGTCCCGGGTCGGAGGGGTCGAACGGCGCCCAGGTGTCCGCCGGCATCGCTGGCGGGTCCAGTTGGTCGGACATTCTGGACCGTTTGGACGCGTCCGAGCAGTCCTGCATCCGCGGGGTGCTGGATGAGGCAGGGCTGGATGAGGCGGGGCGGGAGTCGGCTATGAGCCGGCGTCTCTTCTCTGACGACTTCCCGGTGGCCGAGGACGCTGCGATGTTCGCGTGCCTCGCGGCTGACACGGCTACCGACGTGTTCGTCACCTCCATGGTCGCGGCGATGGAGCCGGAGCTCGGTGTGGAGGTGAGCGACGATGAGAGGGCCTGCTTTCGAGATCGGTTGACAGGCATCGACCTGGCCGCCCTGGTCTCGGCCAGCGAGATATCCGACGACGATGCGAGCGTGATGGTGCTCCTGGGCGCCCTGGTGAGCTGCATTCCGGATGCGTTCATCTCGTCGGTTCTCGCCGACTTCGACATGGGCTTCGACGATCTGAGCGAGGATGAGAAGGCTTGTGCACGTGAGCTGTTGGTTGGATTGGACTTGGACGGTCTGGCCAGCTCGGACGACAACGGGGAGGCGGCTGTCGAAGCGATCTTGGCGCTCTCCTTCGGCCTGATCGAGTGCCTACCGGATCTAGCGGAGGGCGGGATGGCTCTGCCATCCGGAGAGTTCTCACCCGAGGGGGCAACACCGGCGGCAGTGGGCGAGCCGATCGAGGGCGCCCTGGATTCCGCCGACGACACCGAGCTCTATGTGTTCGAGGCTGTGGAGGGCGAGTTCTATGAGATAGGTGTGGAGCCGGTGACGTTGGATGATCCGACGGTCACGCTGTACGGCGCCGATGGAGCGTGGCTGGGTTACAACGACGACTCGGGAGACTCGCTGGCGTCGCGACTGTACTGGTCCGCTGACGGCTCGGGTCCGCTGTATGTGGAGGTGGGCGGCTACGGCGCCGGGTCCTACACCCTGACGGTTGAGGTCTCCGACGTCGATGATGATCATGCCAACTCGTCGGCGGGAGCCACCGCGGCGGAGGTTGGCGAAGCGGTCGGGGGTTCACTGGAATACGGCGATGACGCTGACTTCTTTGTGTTCGAGGCTGTGGAGGGCGAGTTCTATGAGATAGGTGTGGAGCCGGTGACGTTGGAGGATCCGACGGTCGCGCTCTACGACGCCGATGGAGCGTGGCTGGACTACAACGACGACTCGGGAGACTCGCTGGCGGCGCGCCTGATCTGGCCGGCGGGCAGCTCTGGTCCGCTGTATGTGGAGGTGGGCGGCTACGGAGTCGGCTCCTACACGTTGACGGTCGCGGTCAGTGACGTCGTTGACGACCATGCCAATGCGCCCGAAGGGGCCACTGCGGCGGAGGTGGGCGAAGCAGTCGAGGGTTCGCTGGAATACGACGGCGATGTCGACTACTTCGTGTTCGATGCTGTCGAGGGCGAGCTGTATGAGTTGAGCGTGTCGCCGGTGACGTTGGAGGATCCGACAGTTGAGCTGTACGACGCCGATGGAGCGTGGCTGGACTATGACGACGACTCGGGAGGCGCGCTGGCGCCCCGCCTGTACTGGCCGGCGGACGTTTCGGGTCCGCTCTATGTGGAGGTGGGCGGCTACGGCGCCGGCTCCTACTCCCTGACCATCACACGCCGCTGATCGGGGGCGGTGCCCGGCAGGCTCGGTAGCCTCACCGGGATGGATCGCCCGGCGCCGGACCCGCGTAAGCTGCTGGACCACTGGGAGGAGTGGGAGCGGGGCGAGACCCCGCCCGGCCGGGTGATGAGCGACCTCAAGACCGGCGGGCTACGGGACCTCCTCCAAGACCTCGCCGCGACCGCGGGCGGCGGCGGGGACGAGTCCTGACCGATCCGGTCGCCCCGGCGGCGGCATTCGAGCCGCCACCGGCTCCTGGGGGCAGGGGCGGCTCCCAGCACATCCCCCGCCCGGAGCAGGCCAGGATGGGCGGAGCGGCTCCGTGGGCAGAGCTTCCCGAGCATCGGCGCCGACCCAGCCTGGAACGGGTGGTCCAGGCGGTCGCGACCGCGCCTTCCACGCTCCTTCCGTCTCCCGCTTCGGCGGTGCCGGGATCGGCTCCATCGGGTGTGCTGGTCCTGCTCTATGAGCATGGCGGCGAGCCGTGGGTGGTTCTCACCCGGCGGGCCTGGCACCTGCGCCACCACGCTGGCGAGGTGTCGTTCCCCGGTGGCAGGCGGGAGCCGGGCGACGCCGACCTGTGGGCCACCGCGGTGCGGGAGGCATCCGAGGAGATCGGGCTGGACCCAGGCGCGGTGCGGAAGGTCGGCCGGCTGGACCGCTTCGTCACCGTGGGGTCGCGCTCGCTGGTGTGCCCCTTCGTGGCCACCGTCGGCGAGCGCCCCGAGCTGGTGCCCGACCCGGCCGAGGTCGAGCGGGTGCTGCACGTCCGGCTGTCCGAGCTGACCGACCCAGACACCTGGCGCGAGGAGGTCTGGTCGCTGGGCGAGGCATTCGGAGGCGAGCGCACCATGACGTTCTTCGAGCTGCCGGGCGACACCGTGTGGGGGGCGACCGCAGCCGTGCTGCGCAGGCTCCTGACTGTCGCGACCGCTGCCCCCGTCGCCGGGTAGGATCGTTCGGTGCCCGGCTTGCGGCGCCTCGGTTTCTTGGTGTCTAGCCCTATGAGCGAACCCGTGCGAGGGTCGCAGTGCCAGGGGAGTCTCGATGGCTGAGACAGAGATCGGGTTGGGCAAGTCCGGTCGCCGCGCCTACCGGTTGGATGAGATCGCCATCATCCCCAGCCGGCGCACCCGGGATCCCGAGGACGTGGACATCTCCTGGCAGATCGACGCCTACCGCTTCGACATTCCCGTACTGGCGGCCTCCACCGACAGCGTCACCAGCCCGGCCACCGCGGTGCAGATGGGCGAGCTCGGCGGGGTCGGGGTGCTGGATCTCGAGGGCGTTTGGACCCGCTGCGAAGACCCCACCTCCGAGCTGGCCGAGCTGGGCGCCATGCCGGTGGACACCGCGGCCGGCCGTCTGCGTGAGCTCTACTCCCGGCCGATCCAGCCCGAGCTGGTGGCGGCCCGCATCGCAGAGATCGCCGAGACAGGCGTCCGCACCGCGGGCCGGGTCCGGCCCCAGCGGGCGGTCGAGCTGGCCCCACACGCCATCGGTGCGGAGATCGACCTGCTGGTCATCTCGGGCACGATCGTGTCGGCCGAGCATGTGTCGTCGTCGGTGGACCCGCTCAACCTCAAGACGTTCATCCGCCGGATGCAGACGCCGGTGATCGTCGGCGGCTGCGTGAGCTACCAGGCTGCCCTGCACCTGATGCGCACCGGAGCCGCCGGTGTGCTCGTCGGGGCCGGCTCGGGCCATGTCGGCACCAGTCGCCAGGTGCTGGGACTGGACGCGCCCCAGGCCACCGCCATCGCCGATGCGCGTGCCGCCCGTATGCGCCACCTCGACGAGACCGGCGTGTACTGCCACGTGATCGCAGACGGGACCATGCGTACCGCGGGAGACGTCGCCAAGGCCATCGTGTGCGGCGCCGACGCCGTGATGCTGGGCCTGCCACTGGCGTCGGCGTCGGACTCACCCTGCCCGGGGCGCCACTGGGACCTTGCGGCCGGACACCCGACGCTGCCGAGAGGACGGATCACCGATGTCGAGCCGCACGGCACGCTGGCGGAGATCCTGCACGGCCCGGCCCTCGGTCCCGGGGGCACCACCAACATGATGGGTGGGCTGCGGACGTCGCTGGCCAAGTGCGGCTACACCGATGTGAAGGACTTCCAGCGGGCCGCGGTAGCCATCGTCTCGCCGTGACCGCCGGGACCGCGGCGGGCGCCGCCCGCGGGTTCGACACCGTGCTGGTGGTCGACTTCGGCGCCCAGTACGCGCAGCTGATCGCCCGGCGGGTGCGCGAGTGCGCGGTGTACAGCGAGATCGTGCCCTCCTCGATCACGGCGGGCGAGGTGGCGGCCCGTCGGCCGTCCGGGGTGATCCTCAGCGGCGGTCCCGCCTCTGTGCATGTCGACGGGGCGCCCAGCCTCGACCCCGAGATCTACGGTCTCGGCGTCCCCGTCCTCGGCATCTGCTACGGCGCCCAGCTCATCGCCGAGCAGCTCGGCGGCACCGTCGGCCCCAACGAGCGGGGCGAGTACGGCCGGGCCGAGATGACGGTGGCCCGTGACGGCGGCGGGACGCTGCTGTCGGGCCTTCCGGCGTGCCAGCCGGTGTGGATGAGCCATTTCGACGCCATCGTCGATCCGCCTCCGGGCGCGGCCGTCACCGCGTCCACGGCGGCCTCGCCGGTGGCCGCCTTCGAGGACCCCGGCCGGGGCCTCTACGGCGTGCAGTTCCATCCCGAGGTACAGCACACGCCCCACGGGCTCCAGGTCATCGAGCGGTTCCTGCGGCGGGGCTGCGGCGCCGGGCCGAGCTGGTCGATGGACTCGATCATCGACGCCTCGACGGCCTCGGTCCGTGAGCAGGTCGGTGAGGGCCGGGCCATCTGCGGGCTGTCGGGGGGCGTGGACTCCGCGGTGGCCGCCGCCTTGGTGCACCGGGCCATCGGTGACCAGCTCAAGTGCGTGCTGGTCGACACCGGCCTGCTGCGCCTGGGCGAGGCCGATCAGGTGGAGGAGACCTTCGCGCGTCACGTCGGCATCGACCTGGTACGCGTCGACGCGGCCACCGAGTTCTTCAGCGCCCTGGCAGGGGTCACCGAGCCCGAGACCAAGCGCAAGATCGTGGGCGAGCAGTTCATCAGGGCTTTCGAACGGGCCCGCCACCAGGTCCCCGACGCGGGGTTCCTGGTGCAGGGAACGCTGTATCCCGACGTGATCGAGTCGGGGGCCACCACCCACTCGTCCACCATCAAGAGCCACCACAACGTGGGCGGGCTGCCCGACGACCTGGACTTCGAGCTGGTCGAGCCGCTGCGGCTGCTGTTCAAGGACGAGGTGCGGGCCGTGGGCGCCGAGCTGGGCCTGCCCGACGAGATCGTGCACCGCCAGCCGTTCCCAGGCCCCGGACTGGCGGTGCGCATCATCGGAGAGGTGACCCCCTCCGCGGCCGGCACCCTGCGTCAGGCCGACGCCATCGTCCGTGAGGAGCTGCGCAACGCCGGTCTGGAGCGCGAGATCTGGCAGTCGTTCGCGGTCCTGCCCGACATCCGCACGGTGGGGGTGATGGGCGACGAGCGCACCTACGGACGGCCGGTGGTGATACGGGCCGTGACCAGCGCAGACGCCATGACCGCCGACTGGGCCCGGCTGCCCCACGACGTGCTGGAGGCCATGAGCAGCCGGGTGATCGCCGAGGTTCCCGGCGTGAACCGGGTGGTCTACGACATCACGTCCAAGCCCCCGGCCACCATCGAGTGGGAGTGATCCGGGCCGGGCGCGGCCGGCAGCGCTAGCGCAGGGCCTGGTCGAGGTCGGCGAGCAGGTCGTCGATGGACTCGATGCCCACGGACAGGCGGATCAGGCCGGGGTCGACGGCCAGGGGCGAGTCGGCCACCGAGAGGTGGGTCATGGTGGAGGGCTGCTCGATCAGCGACTCCACCGCCCCGAGCGACTCGGCCAGCTGGAACACCCGTGTCGAGCTGACCGCAGCCACCGCGGCCGCCTCCCCTCCGGTCAGGATGCACGACACCATCCCGCCGAAGCCGCTCATCTGGCGGGTCGCGACCTGATGGCCGGGATGGTCCACGAGGCCCGGGTACAGCACCCGGGCCACCGCGGGGTGGTCGTCGAGGTAGCTGGCGACCTCCACCGCGTTGTCGCAGTGCCGGTCCATCCGCACGCCGAGCGTCTTGATGCCCCGCAGCAGCAGGTAGCAGTCGAACGGGCTTGGAACGGCTCCGGCCGCGTTCTGGACGAAGGCCAGCTGCTCGGCCAGCCCGTCGTCGTCGACCGCGATGAAGCCGCCCACCACATCGGAGTGCCCGCCCAGGTACTTGGTGGAGGAGTGGACCACGACGTCGGCGCCCAGCCCCAGCGGGTTCTGGAGGTACGGGGTGGCGAAGGTGTTGTCCACCACTAGGTGGGCCCCGACCGAGTGGGCCGCGCCGGCTGTGGCCGCGATGTCGACCACGGTCAGCATGGGGTTGGTGGGGGTCTCTATCCACACCTGGCGGGTCTCGGGGCGCAGGGCGTCGGCCAGGGCGGCCGCGTCGGTCAGGTCCACCGCCGACCACTCGATCCCCCGCTCGCCGTAGACACGGGCGATCAGCCGGAAGGTCCCGCCGTAGGCGTCGTTTCCGAGCACAACGTGGTCGCCGGGGCGCAGCATGCCGACCAGAGCGTCCTCGGCGGCCATGCCGCTGGCGAACGCGAATCCGTGGGCGGCACCCTCGAGCCCGGCCACGCTGCGCTCCAGCGCGGCCCGGGTCGGGTTCGACGTGCGCGAGTACTCGTAGCCCCGGGGCTGCCCCGGCGCCGGCTGCACGAAGGTGGTGGCCAGATGGATGGGCACGGTGATCGCGCCGGTGGCCTCGTCGGGCTCCTGGCCGGCATGGATGGCCCGGGTCTCGAATCCCCAGGTGCTCTCGCTCACAGCAGCTGTCCCTGCGAGAGCCCGCCGTCGGCGTTGGCCGACAGGTAGCTGAGCACGTCGGTGCTGGAGACCACCGCTCGCGGCCTGCCCCCGTCGAGCACCAGCAGCGCCGGCGACCGCTCCAGCTTGGTCACTGCCAGCGCCACCGGCTCGCCGATCCCGATCTGCTCCAGCGGCCGGCTCATCACGTTCTCCACCGGCTGGCCCAGCAGGTCGCCGTTGAAGGCCAGGGCCATGAGCCGCAGCTCGTGCACCGCGCCCATCACCTCGGCCGCGGCCAGTGGCATCTCGCCCTTGGCCACCGGCAGCTGGCTCAGCCCGTTGTCCCGCAGGCGGGTTACGGCCAGGCTCACCGGGTCGGTGGGATTGACGTACACCAGCGGCGGCAGGTCGTCCTCCTTGGCGTCGAGCACGTCCTTGACGCACGGGTGCTCGCCGATCAAGAAACCGTGGGACGCCATCCAGTCGTCGTCGAACACCTTGGAGAGGTAGCCGCGCCCGGAGTCGGGCAGCAGCACAACAACCACCGCATCGGGGCCGCAGTCCGAGGCCACCTCGACGGCCCCGCACACCGCGGTCCCACCCGAGCCGCCGATCAGGAGGCCCTCGCGGTGCGAGACCAGCCGGGCCATGTCGAACGACGCCTGGTCGGACACCGCGATGACCCTGTCCACCCACTCGGGGTGGTAGGTCTCGGGCCAGAAGTCCTCGCCGATGCCCTCTACCAGGTAGGGACGTCCCGATCCGCCGCTGAACACCGAGCCCTCCGGGTCGGCCGCGATCACCTGCACCGCGGGGTTCCGGCCCTTGAGGTACCGGCCCACGCCGCTGAGTGTCCCGCCGGTGCCCGCACCGGCCACGAAGTGGGTGATCCGCCCGCCGGTCTGGCGCCACAGCTCGGGTCCGGTGGTCTGCTCGTGGGCCAGCGGGTTGGCCTGGTTGAAGTACTGGTTGGGCTGGTAGGCGCCGGGAGTGGAGCGCATGAGGCGCTCGGCCGTGGAGTAGTAGGAGTCCGGGTCGTCGGGGGCGACCGCCACCGGGCACACCACCACCTCGGCGCCGTAGGCTCGCAGCAGCTGCACCTTCTCGGTGCTCACCTTGTCGGTCATCACGAAGATGCACCGGTAGCCCCGCTGGGCGGCCACCATGGCCAGGCCGACGCCGGTGTTGCCCGAAGTGGGCTCGATGATCGTCCCGCCCGGCCCGAGCAGCCCGTCGCGCTCGGCGGCGTCGATCATCGTCATGGCGATGCGGTCCTTGACGCTGCCGCCCGGGTTGAGCATCTCCAGCTTGGCCACGAGCTCACAGCCGGCCTCGGGAATCGCCCGCCGCATCCGCACCAGCGGTGTGTTCCCGATGAGGTCGAGGACGGAATCGGCGACCTCCACGCCCCGAGGCTATCGACAGCCGCGCCGCTAGAGGCCGGCCAGGCGCTCCACTACGGGGGCCATCTCCTCGGCGGCGCTGCCCATGAGGGAGATGTACGAGATTCCCCAGCGCTCCCGCCAACGTTGGACCGTGTCCACGCACTCGTCCACGGTTCCCATCAGGGCGTGGGGCGAGGCCAGGGCCTGCTCGCCGGTGATCCCGAAAGCCGGGGCGGCCGCGGCGGCGAGGGAGTGGGCGTCGTCGGTGATCACGGCCAGATGGATCCGGGTCTGCAGCTCGATGGATCCGAATCGTTCGCCCGCGGCCTCCCGCACCACCTCGAGCTTGCGGTCGGTGGCCTCCGCGGTGGCGGTGGGTCCGGCGTGCTCGTCGATCGCCCCCGAGTGCAGGCTGGGGTTGATCCCGATGATGTCGGCCCGGCGGGCCGCTAGAGCCAGCTCCGGTGGCCCCCACCGGCTATGAGCAGCGGTGGGCGGGGCTTCTGGACCGGCTTGGGCTGCGAATCGAGCCCGGAGATCCGGTAGTGGTCGCCCTCGAAGTCGAAGGCGCCGTCGCCGAAGCAGCCCTCCAGCACGGTGACCGCCTCGTCGAGCCGCTCAATGCGCACGCCGGGCCGGTCGAACTCGAGGCCCGCTTGTTCGTAATCGGAGGCCATCCATCCTGCTCCGATGCCGATCTCCAGGCGCCGCCCGAGATCACATCGAGAGAGGCCAACTCCTTGGCCAGCACGGCCGGGTGCCGGTAGTCGTTGGCTAGCACGAGGGTCCCCACCCTCAGCGTGTTGGTCGCCAGCGCGACGGCCGCCATGGTCACCAGGGGCGCATGCCGGTTGTCGAAGTGATCGGTCATCACCACCGACGAGTACCCCATGTCCTCGGCCCGGCGGGCCCGTGCCGCGATCTCGTCGGGCCCGTCCAACCCGTCCAGGCTGAACCCGAAGCGGAACGGACGGCTCACGAGGGAATCAATCCACTGGCGGCAGGCACCCGCCGAACGCTGCCCGGCTCGACGCCTGGCGGCCGCACGCCCCCGAGGATCAATCCACTGGCGGCAGGCACCCGCCGAACGCTACCGGTGTGCCGTCGTGACAGGCGTCCGGCGCTGTCGGGTGGCGACAGTAGGGTGGCCTTGATGGCGGAATCGGCGATTCTGGAGGACCTGAACCCGGCCCAGTACGAGGCGGTCACCCATACCGGCGGACCGCTCCTGGTGGTGGCCGGAGCGGGGTCGGGCAAGACCCGCGTGCTCACCCATCGCATCGCCCACCTGATCGACCATCACGGCCTGTCGCCGTTCGAGATCCTGGCCATCACCTTCACCAACAAGGCCGCCGGCGAGATGCGCGACCGCGTCGGCGCCCTCGTCGGGCCGGTGGCCGAGAGCATGTGGGTGTCGACGTTCCACGCGGCCTGCGTACGCCTCCTGCGCCGCGACGCCGACTACATCGACTACCCGAGCCACTTCACCATCTACGACCAGGGCGACGCGGTGCGCCTGTGCGGCTACGTGCTGCGCGACCTGAACCTCGACCAGAAGCGGTTCCCGCCCCGGGCGATCCACGCCGCCATCTCCGCGGCCAAGAACGACAACATCGGCGCCGAGGAGTACGCCGAGCGGGCCTCCAACGTCTTCGAGCGGCGCATCGCCGAGGTGTTCATCCGCTACCAGCGCCGCCTGACCGCGGCCGCGGCCATGGACTTCGACGATCTGCTGCTGCGCACGGTCGAGCTGTTCCGGAACTGCCCGGAGGTGCTGGAACGCTGGCGGCAGCGGTTCGCCCATGTGCTGGTGGACGAGTACCAGGACACCAACCCGGTGCAGAACGAGCTGGTGATCAGCCTGGGCGCCGAGAGCCGCCAGGTGACCGCGGTGGGCGACGCCGACCAGTCGATCTACGCCTTCCGGGGCGCCGACATCCGCAACATCCTCGAGTTCGAGCGGGCCTTCGACGACGTCCGCATCGTGGTGCTGGAGCAGAACTACCGCAGCACCCAGAACATCCTCGACGCCGCCAACTCGGTGATCGTCAACAACGCCGGCCGCAAGCCCAAGGACCTGTGGACCGACCAGGGGTCGGGGCCGGCCATCGTCCGCTACCACGCCGACGACGAGGAGGACGAGGCCCGCTACGTGGTCAGCGAGATCGTGCGCCGCTGCGACACCGAGCAGATGCGTTTGGACGAGACGGCCGTCTTCTACCGCACCAACGCGCAGTCGCGGGCGGTGGAGGAGCAGCTCATCAAGGCCGAGATCCCCTACCGGCTGGTGGGCGGCACCCGCTTCTACGACCGCCGCGAGGTGCGCGACGCCATGGCCTACCTCAAGACGGTCACAAACCCCGGCGACGAGGTGAGCGTGAAACGGGCGCTGGGCGTGCCCAAACGGGGTGTGGGCGCTACCTCGGTGGCCAAGATCGACGCCTACGCAGCGGAGAACGGGCTCACCTTCTACGAAGCTCTCCGCCACTGCGCCGAGGCCGGCGTCACCGGACGCTCGGCGGCCGGCATCCGGCAGTTCTGCACGCTGATCGACGGAGCTGTCGGCCTGGAGGCGTCGCCGGCCGCGGTGCTGCAGGAGCTGCTGGAGCGCTCCGGGTACCTGGACGAGCTGCGCTCCGAGAAGTCGGTCGAGGCTGACGGCCGCTTGGAGAACCTGGCGGAGCTGGTGGGGGTGGCCGGCGAGCACGAAACCCTCGACGAGTTGCTGGAGGCGGTGGCGCTGGTGGCCGACACCGACGAACTGGCCGACACCGGTTCCGATGAGTCCGCGGTCACGCTCATGACCATCCATTCGGCCAAGGGCCTCGAGTACCCCGACGTGTACATGGTCGGGATGGAGGACGGTGTGTTCCCCCACATCCGGGCATTGGGCGAGCCTCACGAGCTGGAGGAGGAGCGCCGCCTCGCCTACGTCGGGATCACCCGGGCCATGCGCCAGCTCACCCTCACCCACGCCTGGAGCCGGCTGCTGTACGGCAGCCGGCAGTACAACCCGCCGAGCCGGTTCCTCAAGGAGATCCCCGACGAGCTGCTGCAGACCGTCGACGGATCCCGCGTGGTGCGGAGCCGCTACTACAGCCGAAGTCGGCGTGAGCGCAACCTCGACCGGCGGTCGGCCAACCGCGACGAGATCGTTCAGCGCGCCCTCGACGCCGGCCGGCGACCCGCGCCATCGGTGTCAGGTGCCGACCGCCTGGGCCTCAAGGTGGGAGACGACGTGCGCCACGCCCAGTGGGGCGAGGGCGTGATCCTTAACATCGAGGGCGCGGGGGACGACGCGCAGGCGTCGGTGCGTTTCCCCACCGTGGGCGAGAAGCAGCTGCTGCTGTCGTGGGCCCCGCTTGAGAAGATCTAGCGCCCTGACCCTCAGGCGTCGTGTACTGCGATGCGCAGGCGCTTGTTGGACTTGCCCTTCGATTCGGTCTTGACCACCTCGAAGCGGCCCACCTCTCCGGTGGAGGGCAAGTGGGTGCCCCCGTCGGCCTGCTTGTCCAGCCCGACGATGTCGACCACCCGGATCTCGGTCACCGACTCCGGTATGAGGTTGACCTTGGTGCGGATCAGGTCCTCGTCGGCCAGGGCCTCGGCCCGGGGCAGGAACGAGATCTCGATCGGACGGTCGGCGGCGATCTCGGCGTTGACCAGTTCGGTGACCTGGGCCGCGAAGCCCTCGGGCAGGGGATCGAACTCGAAGTCCATGCGGGCCGAGAGCGGAGCCATGTTGCCGCCGGTCACCGACACGCCCCACGTGTTGTAGATCACCCCGCACAGGATGTGCAGCGCGGTGTGGGTGCGCATCAGGGCATGGCGGCGCTCCCAGTCGAGCTCCCCGCGCACCGGCGTGCCTGCCGGCGGCGCCGGGGCGTCGAGGGTGTGCCACACCACGTCGTGGCCCCTCACGTCGGTCACCGTCGCCGTGCCGCCGCCCCAGCTCAGCGTTCCCGTGTCGTGGGGCTGGCCGCCGCTGGTGGCGTAGAAGGCGGTGGCGTCGAGGGCCACCCGCCCGTCGTCGTCGACCGCCGCCACGGTGGCGTCGAAGGCCCGGCACTGGGCGTCGCGCAGGAATATCCGGTCGGTGGGGTTCACGTCAGCCATGGATCCTCCAGTGTGCCAAGTCAGGCGTGCCATGCCCGCTCTTGTTCGCTTCGCTCACGGGCCGCTTGGGCCACGGCCTCGCTCGGTGGACCGCCCATGCTCTCACGGATCGCGGTTTGTCCGCTCGGCCTCTGGGTTGATGTCGACCCGGACGTCGCCGTCCACGACAGCCACGCTGAAGTGGCGCAAGCCGGTGCCGGCCGCGTCCACGACGTCGTCGGGGTCGCAAGTGTTCACGAATTCAGCCTGCCCGGCCTGCCACTCGAAGAAGCAGTCCCGGCTCTGGCCCGGCCGGCGGGCCTCGAAGGCCAGCCATCCCGACTCGGGATCGTCCCCGAGGTGCTGCAGGATGATGTCGCGCTCTCCGTCGGCGACGTCACCGAACAGGATCGGCCCCCGGTCGGCGATCTCGGCGCTGATCCGGCCGGTCTCCATGTCGCGGAAGTCCCGGTCGCCGAGGCGGATCTCAACGTCGGTACCGCCCCGGGTCAGCAGCAGCACGCCCAGGACCAGGCCCAACGCGACCACCACCCCGGCCAAGCCCACCACCACGACGGTGCGCAGGTCGGGACGGGGACCGCTGGAAACGGGCATCGCGGCCTAGTATCGCCGCTCGTGGATCTGTTCGAGCACCAGGGCAAGGAACTGTTCGCCCGGTACGGACTGCCGGTGCCCACGGGCGAAGTGGCGTACTCGCCCGACGACGCAGTAGCCGCGGCCCAGCGGCTCGGAGTGCCCGTGGTGGTGAAGGCCCAGGTCCACACCGGAGGGCGGGGCAAGGCCGGAGGCGTGAAGCTCGCCGCCGACCTCGACGCCGTGCGCAGCCATGCCTCCGGCATCCTGGGCCTCGACATCTCGGGTCACATCGTGCGCCGCCTCTGGATGGAGCAGGCGTCCGACATCGCCGAGGAGTACTACGCCAGCTTCACTCTCGACCGCTCCGCCCGCAAGCACCTGGGGATGCTGTCGGCCGAGGGCGGCGTGGACATCGAGACCGTGGCCGCCCTCGACCCCGACGCCATCGCCCGCATCCACATCGACCCGGTGGACGGCCTGACGCAGCCTGCGTGCCGCCAGTGGGTGCGGGCTGCCCGCATCCCCGGATCCGCCGCGGACGCGGTGGCCGATGTGCTGGTGACCCTGTACGGCGCCTACGTGGACGCCGACGCCGACCTGGTCGAGGTCAACCCGCTCATCGTGACCTCCGGCGGCGACGTGGTGCTGCTCGACTCCAAGGTCACCCTGGACGCCAACAGCACGTTCCGCCACGACGACTACGCCCAGTACGAAGCCACGCAGACGCGCGACGAGCGGGAGCAGGCCGCCCACTCCAAGCGGCTGCAGTATGTGGGCCTGGACGGCTCGGTCGGGGTGATCGCCAACGGCGCGGGCTTGGCCATGAGCACCGTGGACGTCGTGAACCAGGTGGGGGGCAGTCCCGCCAACTTCCTCGACATCGGCGGAGGCGCCAACGCGGAGGTCATGGCGGGCGCGCTGGAGGTCATCAACAACGATCCCGCGGTCAGGGCCATCCTGATCAACATCTTCGGGGGCATCACCCGGGGCGAGGAGATCGCCGCCGGCATCATCGAGGCCACCCGCCGGGTCGACATCGACTCGCCCATCGTGATCCGCCTCGACGGCACCAACGCGGCCGAGGGCCGGGAACTGCTGGAGCCCCACCTGGGCGGTGCCCTGATGATGGAGCCGACGATGCTGGACGCCGCCCGCCGGGCGGTGGAACTGGCCGGAGCTGCCGGCGGGCAGGTGCAGCCATGAGCATCTTCGTGGACGAGAACACCCGGGTGGTGTACCAGGGGCTCACCGGCTCCCAGGGCCGCTACTACGGACTGCTCAACCGCGACTACGGCACCAAGGTGGTGGCGGGCACCAACCCCCGCAAGGCCGGCACCGACGTGGACGGTGTGCCGATATTCGCCACCGTCGCCGAGGCCGCCGAGGCCACCGGCGCCACTGCCAGCTGCGTGTTCATCCCCGCGCCGGGGGTGCGGGGAGCGGTGCTGGAGGCCGCCGAGGCGCAGATGGAGTTGGTGGTGGTCATCACCGAGGGGGTGCCCGCCCACGACGAGGCGTTCCTGTTCAACAAGCTGCGGCGTGACCATCCCACCGTCCGGCTGCTGGGCCCCAACTGCCCGGGCATCATCACGCCGGGCCAGTGCAACATCGGCATCACCGCAGGGCACATCGCCAAGCCGGGCGGCCCGGTGGGCATCGTGAGCCGCTCGGGCACGCTCACATACCAGGCTCTGTACGAACTCCAGCAGCAGGGAATCGGGGTCACCACCTGCGTGGGCATCGGCGGCGATCCGGTGCCCGGCACCAGCTTCATCGACTGCCTGGCCGCGTTCGAGGCCGACCCGGAGACCCGGGCGGTGATGATGATCGGCGAGATCGGCGGATCGGCTGAGGAGGAGGCGGCCGAGTTCATCGCCGAGCACATGACCAAGCCGGTGGCCGCCTACATCGCCGGGGTCACCGCCCCGCCGGGAAAGAAGATGGGCCACGCCGGCGCCATTGTGTCGGGCGGCAAGGGAACGGCCGCGGCCAAGATGGAGGCTCTGGCCGCCGCTGGGGCCCGAGTGGGCCAGAACCCCACCGAGGCCGGCGACTTGATGGTGGAGATCGTCGCTGGCTTGTAGACACTGGCCGAGATGGATGCACCGCCGCGGGCGCTGATCTCCGTCTACGACAAGGCGGGCGTGGTCGATCTGGCCGCGGGGCTAGTCGGGCTGGGCTGGGATCTCATCGCCAGCGGGGGCACGGCCCGTGTCATCGAGGCCGCTCGTCTGCCCGTCGCCGACACCGCCGACTACACGGGCTCGCCGACCATGCTGGGGCATCGGGTGGTGACCCTGCATCCCCGCATCCACGGCGGGATCCTGGCCGACCGCGACGACCCGTCCCACCGGGCCGACCTGGAGGCCAACGGCATCGATCCGATCGACCTGGTGGTGGTGAACCTCTACCCGTTCGAGGAATCGCCGGGCATCGAGACGATCGACATCGGCGGCCCGACCATGGTGCGGGCCGCGGCCAAGAACCATGCTCATGTCGGCGTGGTGGTCGACCCGGCCGACTACGAGTCGGTCATTGACGAACTCCGCTCAGCAGGGCGGCTGTCGGCCGTCACCCGCCGCCGTCTGGCCCGCAAGGCCTTCGCCCACACGGCGGCGTACGAGGCCGCGATTGCCGGATGGTTCGACGCCGGGGACGAGTCGGACGACTCAGACGAGCTTGGCCTGCCGTCGGCAATCCGCTTGGAACTCGAGCGGGCCGAGACCCTTCGCTACGGCGAGAACCCGCACCAGCAGGGCGCCCGCTACCGAGCACGCGGAGCCTTCGGTTTCTTCGATGGCATGGTGCAGCACGGCGGTCCGGCCTTGAGCTACCTCAACCTGATGGACGCCGAGGCGGCTTGGGGGCTGGCCCACAACCTGGGCGACGGACCGGCCGCCGTGATCGTCAAGCACGCCAACCCGTGCGGAGCAGCGGTCGCCGGTGATCTGGCCACCGCCTACTCGCGGGCCTTCGACTGCGATCCCCGCAGCGCCTTCGGCGGGGTGGTGGCCCTCAACGCGGTGATCGACGAGGCCACCGCCGAGGCCATGGTGGCGGCGGCCCAGGCCGACGTGGTGATCGCCCCGGGCTATGCCGGCGGCGTGCTCGAGCGGCTGGCGGCCCGCCGAGCCAACACCCGTCTGCTGGAAGCAGCCGCTGACGTTGCTGGCGAGCCTGCGTGGGAGCTGCGCAGCCTCGGATCGGATAACGACTTCCTGCTGCAGTCGCCACGCCGGCTGGAGGCCGACCCGGCCTCCTGGCAAGTGGTTACCGCCAGGAGGCCCACCGATTCCGAGTTGGCCGACGCCGTGTTCGCTTGGCGGGTGTGCGCCCACACGAGCTCCAACGCGGTGGTGCTGGCCCGCGACCGGACCGCTTGGGGCATTGGCGCCGGCCAGCAGAACCGGGTGCAGGCCGGCGAGATCGCAGCCGCCAAGGCCGCGGGCCGGGCCGCCGGCGGGGCCTGCGCCAGCGACGGCTTCTACCCCTTCCTCGACGGCGTCGGTGCCGCGGCCGACGCCGGAGCCGCGGTGGTCGTGCAGCCCGGCGGCTCAGTCAACGACGCCGCGGTGATCGCCGCGGCCGACGAGCGCAACATAGCCATGCTCCTAACCGGAGAACGCCAGTTCCGCCACTGAGTCCCGGGCCCTCACCCGCGTCGGCGGCGGGTGCGGCGCCGGGCCAGGCGGTCCTCGGTTGCGGGCGCAGCCGGGGCCGCTGACTCGACGTCGGGCGGGGGTTCGTCACCCCTCAGTACAGCGGCGATCTTGGCGGTGTGGGCCGGGGTGCTGCCGCAGCAGCTGCCGATGACGCCCACGCCCGCGGCCCGGGCCCGGTGGGCGTGGGCGGCCAGCACCTCGGGGGTGCCGTCGTATACCAGGCTGTCGCCGCTCCACACCGGAACGCCGGCGTTGGGCTTGGAGATCACCGGGGTTCCCGCTGATGCGGCCGTCGCCGCGATCACGGCGGCTTCGGTGTCGGCGATGTTGTTGCCGCAGTTGGCGCCCATCGCGGCCAGGCCCAGCCCGCCGAGCCGTTCGGCCAACTCGGCGCCGGTGACGCCCATCATGGTGCGCCCGGCGGTGTCGAAGCTCATGGTCGCGGCGACGGGCAGGTCGCACGCTGATCGGGCTCCCCGCACCGCGGCCTCCACCTCGTCGAGGTCGCTCATCGTCTCGATCCACAGCAGGTCCGCACCGCCGGCGGCCAGACCCGAGGCCTGCTCGGCGAAGGCGGCCTCGCACGCAGCCGCCGACATGTTGCCCAACGGCTCCAGCAGCTCACCGGTCGGTCCCATCGAGCCGGCCACCAGCACCAGCCGGCCCGTCCGCACCATCTCGGCGTCGGCCTCGACACGGGCGACGCCGGCTGCGGCCCAATTCAGGGTGACCACCTGATCCTGGAGGCCGTGCAGGGCCAGGCGGAAACTCGTCCCGCCGAAGCTGTTGGTCACCACCAGGTCGGCCCCGGCCTGGAGGTAGGCGCGGTGGATGGCCCGAACCTCGTCGGCGTGATGAACGTTCCACGCCTCGGGAGGATCGCCCGCGCTGAGGCCGACGGCGAAGAGCTGGGTGCCCATAGCCCCGTCGGCCACGACGTATCCCTTGGCATCCAGGAGCGCACCAATGGGGACTGTCATGGACTCAGCTCCAACATGTTGCAGGTCCCCTCGTCGCGCGGGCCTGTACTCGTTCGCCGCCTGCCACGGTAGCGCCGCCTCCCGTCGGCTCCGGCGCAGCACCACCGGTACGCTGACAGCCATGACGCTTGCCCCGCCCAAGCCCTCCGATCCCGCCGCAGGCGTGCAACTCGACATCTCGCCGGTGGCCGGGGCGCTGGGCGCCGAGGTCCGGGGACTCGACCCCGACGGCCTCGACGAGCAGGCCGCCGACGCGCTGCGCGAGGCCCTCGACACCCACCTCGTGCTGTTCCTGCCGGGCCTGAACCCCAGCGTGCAGCAACTGCGCGACATCGGCGCGCTATTCGGCGAGCTGGAGGTCCACCCCTACATCGACAAGGTCGACGAGAACACTCCCGAGGTGTGCGTGCTCGACACGTCGGCCACCCCCAAGGCCGACATCTGGCACACCGACGTCACCTACAGCGAGCATCCACCCATCGCCGCGCTTCTCCACATGGTGCAGTGCCCGCCCGCGGGCGGCGACACCATGTGGATCAACTGCTACGACGTGCACGATTCGCTGTCGGCGCCTCTGCAGGCCTTCCTGGCCGGGCTCACGTGCATCCACGACGACGGCAAGCAGGGGTCGCTGCGGGCCGAGCACCCGGTGGTGCGCATCCATCCCGGCACCGGCCGGCGCAGTCTGTACGTCAACAAGCAGCACGGGCGGCGCATCCCCCAGCTGTCCCGGCCCGAGAGCCAGGCACTGCTGGGCTTCCTGTACCGCTGGCAGGAGCAGGTCAAGTTCAGCTGCCGCTGGCGCTGGTCGCCCGGCGATGTGGCGCTGTGGGACGAGCGCGTCACGCTGCACTCCATCGTGGACGACATCGGTGAAGCGGACAAGACCCGGATCCTGCACCGGGTGACGGTGCTGGGCGACGATCCGCAACCGCCCGCGGACGCTGCGGCGTGGGACCGCCACCGCAGCGACAAGACTGCGGCCAGCGGCTACTTCGGCATGGCCGGCTTCGAGTTCTGAAACCGCGGTTCATGGCCCCGCAAGGCCGCTGGTCAGGTTGACGGGCCGTGCGATTCGGCGTCTTCTACGAGTTGCAGATGCCCCGTCCCTGGGCCCCCGACTCCGAGCAGCGGCTTCTGGCCGAGGCGATCGAGCAGGTCGAGGTGGCCGACGAAGTCGGCATCGATGTGGCTTGGGCGGTCGAGCACCACTTCCTGGAGGAGTACTCGCACTGCTCGGCGCCGGAGGTGTTCCTGGCCGCCTGCGCGGCCCGCACCAAGCGCATCCGCCTCGGCCACGGCATCCGCCAGGCACCGCCTCCGTACAACCACCCCGCCCGCACCGCCGAGTGCGTCGCCACCCTCGACCTGATCTCCGGGGGCAGGGTGGAGTACGGCATCGGTGAGGGAGCCACCCGCCTGGAACTGGGCGGCTTTGGCATCCCGGCCAAGCAGAAGCGGGCCATGAGCCTCGAGGCGGGCGAGCAGATCGCCAACATGATGGCCATGTCGCCCTACCCCGGCTTCGAGGGGGGAGTTCTTCTCGATGCCGTGCCGCGACGTGATACCGAAACCGGTGCAGAAGCCCCATCCGCCCATGTGGATCGCCTGCACCAACCGCACCACCATCGAGTTGGCCGCTCGGCGGGGTCTCGGAGCCCTGGCCTTCGCTTTCGTGGACCCGGCCGAGGCCCGGCACTGGGCTGACGTGTACTACGACATCATCCGCAGCGACGAGTGCGTGCCGCTCGGCCACAGCGTCAACGCCAACATCGCGGTGGTCACCGGCTTCTCGCTGCACTCCGAGCGGGCCGAGGCCATCCGGCGAGGCTTCGACGGGTTCCACTTCTTCGCCTACGCCCTGCGACAGCTGGTGGTGCACCACACCATCCCGGGCCACTCCGACATCTGGGACCGCTACGAGGCCCAGCGGGGCTCGGCCCTGGAGGATGCGGTGGCCGCCGCCCGCGACGCCGGCGACGACTACGCGGACACCATCGGCACCCCCGCCGACGCCGTCCGCTGGCTCAAGGAGGCCGAGGGTTCCGGTATCGACCACGTCATCTTCCTCCAGCAGGGCGGCAAGAACCGCCACATCGACATCTGCGACAGCCTGCGCCTGTTCGGATCGGACGTGCTGGGCGAGTTCACGACCGGACGTGAAGAGCGCGACGCGGCCAAGGCCGACGAACTGGCCCCCTACATCGAGAAGGCTCTGGCCCGCAAGGAGTGGATGCGCCCGCTGGAGCGCGACGAGGTGCCGGTGGTGGAGGCCTCAGTGGTGCACGCCGTCGTCCCCTCCAGTCCCATCAGCTGACCCCCACGCGCTCTGGGTTCCGGCCTGCTCCGGCAAGACTTGCGGCGGGCTGCTTGCGCAGGTATCTTCCTAGGAAGTAATCTTCCTGGGAAGGTAAATCCGGGAGCCCGCCGCCACGGATGGGAGGTGCGGAGGTGACGATCGTCGACAAGGAACCGACTGCCTGTCCAGTGGACCACGGCCAGCAGTCCTGTCCAGCCGCGGACGCTGACCTCTGGGACTTCGACATGTTCCAGCGCCAGGACCACCACGCGGTTCTGGAGCGGCTGCGGGAGACAGACCCGGGCATCCACTGGGTTGACGAGGGAGACAAGGGCTCGGGTTACTGGGCCATCACCCGCCAGGCCCACCTCAAGGAGGTCAACCGCCGGGCCGACGTGTTCTCGTCCAGCCACAGCGGCACCCAGATGCGCGATCCCGATCAGCGGGAGTGGGCGTCGGGCATCATGAACGACCTGACGCTGATCGACATGGACGCGCCCCGCCACACCCGCTACCGCAAACTCGTCAACCGGGGCTTCACCCCCCGCATGATCAACCTGCTCGAGGACTACCTCCAGAACCGCACCGACATAATCCTGGACCGGGTGGTGGAGGCAGGCCGCTGCGACTTCGTGCGGGACATCTCGGCCGAGCTGCCCCTCCAGGCCATCGCCGAGATGATGGGCATCCCCGTCGAGGACCGCTCCAAGGTGTTCGACTGGACCAACGCCATGGTCGGCGGCGAGGACCCCGACTTTGTCAAGAGCCGCGACGACATCCTCCAGAACGCGGCCGAGCTCTTCGGCTATTCCCACCAGCTCCAGATGGAACGTCGCAGCACGCCCTCGGACGACATAGTCACCACGCTGCTGTCGGCCGACATCGACGGCGAGGCCCTGTCCGAGATCGAGTTCGACATGTTCTTCCTGATCCTGTGCGTGGCCGGCAACGAGACCACCCGCAACTCGATTACCCGGGGGATGATGGCCTTCTTCGAATTTGGTGACCAATGGGAGAAGTTTGTGGCCGACCCCGACCGCCACATGGAGACCGCGGTCGAGGAGATCGTGCGCTGGGCCACTCCGGTCATGTACTTCCGTCGCCAGGCCCTGTCCGACTACGAGATCGGCGGGGTCAAGATTGCCGCGGGCGACAAGGTGCTCATGTGGCACGTGGCCGCCAACCGCGACCCACGGGCCTTCGAGAACCCGTGGCGCTTCGACATCGAGCGCACCCCCAACGACCATGTCGGCTTCGGCGGCGGCGGACCGCACTACTGCCTGGGCGCCAGCCTGGCCCGCATGGAGATCCGCCTGATGTTCCGCGAGATCGCCCGGCGCATGCCCGACATCCGCCTCGACGGCGAGCCCGACTACCTGCGCTCCAACTTCATCGGCGGCGTCAAGCGGCTGCCGGTGGCCTACACCCCGTCACCGTCGTACGACACCGTGTCTCTGCACCGTCTCGGCTCGGCGGCCGGCGTGTCCGGGACCGTCGGCTACGGCGGCAACGTGGAGCGGTCGGTCTGACCTCGATTCTCCTTGCATCGCTAGTGCTCCGGGTTGGGGGTTGCCCCCGCTCGGCTGCAGGCGGCAGATCTCCGGATCCTCCGACGCGCAGTTACTCGATCTGATCGAGCACGCTCTCAGCAACCAGGAACCCAGCGGCGTCAGCCTCCAGCCGGCTGAACACATCCCGGTCGACCTCGATGCCGAGACGATGGGCGGCCTCGTCGGCCTCGGCGATGCGGGCTCGGCCTGGCGGTGAGACCTCGCCGTCGACTCGGTGCAGTCCCACAGAACTCACCGCTCTGTCGCCTCGGGTGCGGTGGTCGGGTCCGGTGTTAGCCACACCCCGCATCCGGCCCTGCCAAAGGGTGGCGGCGATCGTGGCCAGTGGCACGGCCGGCTCGAACGTGACTGAGGCGCTGCCAGCGGCACGGACCGCCGTCTCGGCAGCCAGCAGTGCGTCGGGTGCTGTCACCCACGGCGATACGGGCAGTTCGCCGGAGGCGAGCGATCCGCAGAAGGCGCCGATCGCCCCGCCGTGGTGAATCTCCCCGAACTCAACGCTCTGGGCGATCTGTTCTGCGGTCCCAGGATCGCACCCGGCGATGCGGCTGGCCCGATACACGAGATCGCGGACCTCGCGAGGGGCCACGAAAACGGTCTGAGACTTGTCCATCGCCGCTTCGTTGGGCTGTCAGCCGAACACGGTCTCGAACAGGCGCAGCCAGTTGCCGCCGAGGATCGCATCACGCTCCGTACCTGAGAACCCGGCCTCGTCGAGACCCTCGGCGAGTGAGCCGAAGTCCCTGGGTCCCCGGAACCACTCAGGCCACGGTGGGAACGCCGGTACCGCGCTGGGGTCAACCGGCCGGTCCCATCGGCCGCTGCGCATCCAGCCGAGGGAATCCTCGCGCCATCCGAGCACAGCGTCAGTGCCGATCGCGACGTGCTCGGGGCCGATCTGCTCGGCCAGCCGGGCGACCATGGCGCAGTACCGGGCCCTACTGACCCCAGCCCCACCCATGAACAGCGGATACAGCGTGCACCCGACTACCCCGCCGCGGGCCGCGACAGATTCGAGTACCTCGTCAGGCTTGTTGCGGGGTGAGTCGCAGAACCACAGCGGGTTGCCGTGGGTGATTGCGGTGGGCTGCGCCGATGCGTGCACCGCTTCGAGGCTGGTCCGGTTGCCGACATGGGAGAGGTCGATGAGCACGCTCGCGTCGTTGAGCGCGGCCACCATCCGGTGCCCGGTCCGGGTCAGCCCGCCGTCGACCGGCTCGAAACAGCTCGCTCCCAGGTGGTTGGCGATGTTGTAGGTGAGCTGCACCACCCGGATTCCGACATCCGCAAAGATCTGGGCCATCTCCGGGTCGTCGCCGAGCATGGTGCTGTTCTGGAACCCGAGGAGCACGCCGAGCACACCGTCCGCGGCCGCGTCGCGCATCTGTTCTGCGCTGGTCACGATCCTGACGATGTCGGCGTTATGGCGGCACAGGTGGCGAAAGGCTCCGATCCGCGTCATCGCGCCGGCCAGGTCCTCCCATACCCCGACGGTGGCGTGGACGACGTCGACTCCGCCCGATCGCACCTCCTGGATGACAGTGCGGGACCAGTCGTTGATCTCGAGCCCGTCGATGATCATGAGGCCGTCCCCGGCCGCGGCGGCAGCACCCAGGCATCTTCCTCGTTGTTCCCAAGATCGCTGAAGCGGGGCGCCCCCTGGAACAGCGTGACCCTCAGCCAGTCGGTGGACTTGGGCTTGAAGTTGTCCATCCCGTACATCGCGAGCTGGAACCTCTGCAGCAGCAGCGGCAGGTAGTGCACCGAGCAGGCGTTGTCGCGGGGCTCTCCGTAGGCGCGGTCGCTCACTATGAGCCGTTCGGCCGCGATGCGATGCTCCGGATGCTCCCTCAGCACGCGGTGAACGGGTGAGCTGTCCGGGTAGGCCGCGAGCGCGGAGCGCATCCTCCATAGGCGTAGAGCGATGTCGATGGCCACGTCCCGGTTCGCGGGGTTGAGCCGGGAGCGCAGCGCCCGCCGCGGCTCCTCGTTGTTGTCGCTGATGACCCACCACCACGCGTCACCGGACGGGTCGTCGAGATCGAGTTGCGCCAGCCAGTCGAACCGGGCGTCGAGCAGCGCTCGCATCTCCCCAACAGTCAAGGCGGGATCGAGCGAGGCGTGCTCGTCGACGGTCAGCAGGTCGTCGATCAGATCGTCGTCGGCTTCGTGGAGCTCCAGCAGCAGCGACACCACCAACTCGGTGGTCTCGGGGTTGTGACCCTCGGACCAGCGGTACAGGGCGTCGAACGGCCGTGACTCGTGGCGGCAGCGCTCGAACGCGTCCCGGACTCGTGCCACCACCGAGGCCACCTCCACGGAGTTGAGGAACGGGCGACAATCGTCTTCGGTTCCGCGGAGGAAGTGCGAGTACGCCCTCTCGATCCACGCCTCGAGCCGGGCCAACCGCTCGCCCGTGCCCGTCAGCGACCGAACATCGGCCAGCGCCAGCTCCCGGATGGCGACCCAGGCGTGGATGACCCTCGGATGCTTGAATGCGAACGGCACCAATCCCAGCCCGGTGGCATTCCCCAGCCCGAAGTAGCGGCGCCAGCACGGGTCGAAGGTGACCGAGGCGGATCCGCCCCTGAACCGCGCGCACCGCTCCACCAAGTCGTAGCCGAGCTCCCGGAACATCCAGGCGCACACGAACTGCGCCCTGTAGGGCACCCGGAGAGGATGGCCGTCGGGATACCCCTCGAAGGAGCGCATGCCGTACTTGCCGTTGGCGTAGAAGGCGGTGCTGCGCAGGATGTAGCCCGCGTCGGCCACCAGGCGAGGATCGGGCTGCTCGCCGCGGGCGAGGGCACCGACCAGGTAGTCGAAGAACCGGACGCTCCGGTTGCCTCGGGTGAGCACCAGCACCCGGGGATCAAGCCGCCCGGCCTCCTGGAGAGGGACCTCACGCCGGAGCATTGCGAGGAGGTCGCCGGTCGCCTCACCATCGACGAGCGCGGCTGCAATCTCCCACCGTTCGGCGATGACCCGGTCGGTGTGCTCAGCCTCGTCGATGGTGGTGGTGAAGGCCACGAAGCTGAAGCAGCAGTCGCCGGTGCGGAGTTCGTAGACGGCCTCGCCGTGGCCGTAGCCGTCTACGTCGAAGCGGGCTCGGCGGGCGCGCCACCCGTCCCGTGAGGCCCTGCGCAGCATGGTGCGACTGAAGCTGTAGCGGGTCAGCCGGGCCGCGCCCATCATCGCCGGTTGCATCACCACCTCTGGGGGGCGCAAACGGGACTGCCGCCGGTCGAGCTCGGTCTGGAGCCCGTCCCGAGACGTGACGGTCGCGCTCACTGACACCTGTCTGCGCCTCCAAGTGCTGATCGGGCGGGGAGGTGCCCCGCCCGATCAGCCTAGGAACGTGTGCGTTCGAGTCAGCCAGCAGCCAGCGCGGCCTCGATCCACGGATCGATGATGTCGCGGTTGCCGGCGATCCAATCGGCGGCCGCCGCGGCGATCTCCTCGTTGGAGTTTGCGCCGGCGTCGATGGCGACAGCCTGAACGGCCACCGCCAGCGGGTCCAACTCGAAGTTCTCGAGCAGGCTCGCGGCCGCCGGGTTGGCGGCGAGGAACTCGTTGTTGGCCGTCACGACGATGTCCGAGGGAGTGAACATCGTCGTGCACGGGTCGTTGGTGCAGGCGTCGCCCACGTTGGACACGCCGTCCTGGCCCTCGAGGGCGTGCGCCGGCTCGATGGCGAGCCATAGCACGTCCCGACCGGGGACCAGCTTGCCGACGAAGGCGGTGGGCGTCCACACGTACTGTAGGACGGGCCCGCCTTCCCGGAAGCTCGCCTCCGACTCCGCGAACAGCGCCGAGTGGGTGGCCGAGACCTGCGCGACGCGATCGTCCCAGCCGTTCTGGGAGATCGTGTCGTTGATCACCTTCTGGCAGCCCCAGCCGTCGTCGCAGCCGTTGATGTCGGCCTTGCCGTCGCCGTCGGAGTCGAAGTGCGCGATCGCGTCGGCGTTGTCCAGCAACTCCTCGAGCGTCTGGAAGCCGAACTGCTCCACGCTCGCAATGTCGACGAGGAGTCCCTGAAGCGCTCCCGAGGCCATCATCGTGCCGATGTACCGGGCCTTGTCGCCGAACGTTCCTCCGTCGGGGCTCTCGCCCTCCAGGAGAGGCGTGTGGTTGAGCGGCCACGACGAGGCCCAGAGGTCGTAGTCGCCCTGCGCGACGGCCGGGTAGAAGGTCGCAGGCGTGATCTCCTCAGGATCGGTGACTTCGTAGCCGAGCTCCTGGAGGAGTTGCTGGACCACGTAGTTCTGGAAGTTGGTCTCGATCCAGTTGCCTCTGGCCATGGTGACGGTCACGCCCTCGCCGGGCAGGGCGGCTTCGGGTTCTGCCGGCTCAGGCGAGGCGTCGGGTTCTGCCGCTTCGGGTTCTGCCGGCTCAGGCGCGGCTTCGGGCTCGGCGGCTTCGGGTTCTGCCGGCTCGGGTGCGGCTTCCGTTGTCGAACTGTCGTCGCCGCAGGCGGCTGCGAACAGCCCGAACGTGACAAGGAGCGCGATGAGCGCTCTCCATCGGCCGGTGTGCATGTTGGGTTCCCCTCCCGGTTGCCTCGGGGCATGGGCCCCGACGGTTGGTTTGTAGAAACACGCGTTGTGCTTCGTAGGCCACCCTCTCGCGGATGTCTCGTCCGAAACGTCCGAAAAAGCGAGGTCGCTATCGAGTCTAGTTTCGAGCCAGGCTCCACTGCCAGGGGTGATGCCGATTGCAGGCGCGAAAGCTAGGCGGCCTGGCTGGCCCGCCAGCCCCGAGCGGCGAGTATCAGTCCACCCACGACTGCGAGGAAGGAGCTGGCGCCGGGCGAAAGCGCCGGGGTCGCCAACCGGACGAAAGTGGCAATCCATGCCAGTCCCACCGCAGTGATCGCGCATCCCAGCCCGAACACGGCGACGCCCAGCAAGCGTTGGGACGCGGCGTTACGCACCAGTCGTGCCAGCGCCGCCACGGTGCTGACCACCGTGAGTGCCAGGACCATGTAGCCGATCCGGGGCCCTTCTGCGTCGAGGCCGCGGGTGGTCACACGCCGTGTCTGCGCCATGGCCTCGGCCAGGACTTCGGCTGCGAGGCCGCCCTGGTCGGCGCCCTCAGCCTCCGCGGCTAGTTCGGCAGCGATCTGGGCTGCGTCGCTCCGCTGGTCAAGGATCCACGATCCTGACGCTCCGGCCAGTCCCAGGAACAGCGCCAGCACGATAATGCCGAGGACTTCCCGCACCCCCACTCGGGCTGTCTCGTAGTCGCCCTTGGACCGGAGGGCGGCGGCCGCGCCACCGCCGAGAACAATGAGGGCACCGAGCAGAGCCAGCCACGGGCCCGGGCCGTGGCTGTAGTTGTCCCCGCGCGGCGCGACGGTCAAATAGGCGCCGGCCAGCGCGGTCAGGACCAGGCCCGAGGCGAGGAACGCGGTCGCCCCGGCGACGAACTTGTCACGGCTGCGCGGGCGAAACAGCGCTGAGGCGCCGCCGAAGAGGGCGGCCAGGGCAACCAGGCCGAACACGATCCCGAACCATGAGCCGCCGGTCGCGTCCAGCCCGCTGTGGGGGCCGGGGAGGTCGTTGTCATCGAATCTGGCGTAGCCCGAGAGCAGGCCGGCGTCGTTTCCCCACACCAGCAGCACGGACACTCCGCCCACCAGACCCCCCACAGCCGCGGCCACCGCCCCGATGCGGTGCGATGCGGTCAGCGCAGGCGCCGCCGGCGCGGCTGCCGGCCTGGGCATGTCCGTCTCGGCGACCGTGCCGGGAACCGCCGGCACGACCGGATCGATCCGCGTGGCCCACGCTTGGCGGATGCGGGCGAAGAGACTGCGTCGATCGACATCGTCCTCGGGCTGAGAGATCCGGTCGAGAAGCACTCCCACGAAGTACAGGCCGGCACCGGCTGACGCTCCGATAGGGATGTCGGCGGTGTTGAGAGCAGTGAGGATGGGCTTGCCGAGACCGCCACCGGCGATGATCGCCACGATCCCGACCATCGACAGCGACAGCAGCAGGGTCTGGTTGAGCCCCGCCATGATGGCCGGACGGGCCAGCGGCAACTGCACCTCCCGCAGCACCCGGGGCTCTGTAGCTCCGAAGGCTCGGGCCGCCTCCACCACATCGGGCGGAACCTGGCGTACGCCCAGGTTGGTGAGGCGGACGATGGGGGGAAGGGCGAACACCAGGGTGGCCAGCACTCCGGGAGTCCGGCGGACGCCGAACAGGAAGATGATGGGGAGCAGGTAGACGAAGGGGTGAATCACCTGCATGCCGTCGAGGATCGGGCGCAGCCGGCTCCAGAACACATCCACGCGCGCAGCCAGGATCCCGAGCGGGATACCGATCGCCGTGCAGATGATCACCGCCACGATGATCATCCCGAGCGTCTCCATGGTCAGGTTCCAGTACTCGTCGCCGAGCAGCCCGCATACCAAGAGGCCGCCAGCACTGAACAGCCCTACCAGGATGTTCCGGGTGACCACCCCGAGCAGGAAGAACAGCAGCAGGACGACGGGCCAGGGCAGCCACGTCTGGAGCAGGTTGTCGATGATCAGTTCCAGCAGCTTGTCGACCGGCCACTTGACGGCGTCAAGCAGACCCTTGATGTGGGTGGTCAGCCAGAAGACGATCTCCTCGATCCAGAGGCCGAAGGGAATCTCCCAGGCGTCGAGGTTGTCGTTGTCCCAGAATGGGGTGGCGAGCATGCCAGCACTCATGTCTGGGAATCCTGTGCCTTGGCGAGCTCGAGCTGCTCCGAGATGCTCTCGACCCTCCCCAACTCAGCGAGCACTTCGAGAGGCTGCACAGAGCCGATGAGCCGACCCTCGCCGTCGACCACCGCCACGGGCAGCCCGGATTCGAACAACTGGTAGACCTTGGCCAGCATGGTGTCGCTGGTAACGGCCGGCGTGGCCTCGATGAGGCCCTTCACGTCGCTGGTGCCGCTGGCTCGCGCCCGTTCGACGGACTCGCGGGTCACCACGCCGAGCGGACGCCCGTCGTTGTCGACGACATGGGCCGCATCGGTCTCACCGCTGTCGATGGCCTGGAGCACATCGGCCGGAGTCGCGTTCGCCGCCACCATGACGGCATCCTCACGCACCGTTTCGACCGCCAAGACCCGGCCCTGGTCGACATCCTGGACAAACTCGGCCACGTAGTCGGTCTCCGGCCGCATCAGGATGTCCTCGGGCGTACCGATCTGATGGATGGCGCCGTCCTTCATGATGCACACCCGAGAACCGACGCGGAGGGCCTCGTTGAGGTCGTGCGTAATGAACAGGATCGTCTTGCGGAGCTCGCTCTGGATCTCCATCAACTCGTCCTGCATCTGGCGCCGGATGAGCGGATCGAGAGCGCTGAAGGCCTCGTCCATCAACAGGATGTCGGGGTCGGTGGCGAGAGCGCGGGCCAGCCCCACCCTCTGCTGCATGCCTCCGCTGAGCTGTCTCGGGAAACTGCTCTCGTAGCCTCCGAGCCCCACCAGTGCGAGCGCCCTCTCGGCGGCCGCCATCCTGCTCGCACGGTCCATGCCCTTGACCTTCAGGCCGAAGGCCACGTTCGAGCGGATGTCCTGGTGAGGGAACAGCGCGAAGTGCTGGAACACCATGCCGGTGCTCTCGCGGCGAAAGACTTGGAGTTTCTTCGGGTCCAGTGCGGTGACGTCGGTGTCGTCGACGACGATTCTTCCGGCCGTTGGCTCGTACAGCCGATTCACACACCGGATGAGGGTGGACTTGCCTGAGCCCGAGAGGCCCATCACGACGAAGATCTCCCCTTCTTCGATGTCGATATTGGCGTTGTCCACTCCCACGACATGACCGGTGATCTCTCGGATCACATCCTTCGAGTGGCCGGCTCGCAGCAGTTCGAGGGCCTCGCCTTCCGGCTCGTCACCGAAGATCTTGATGACACTCTCGATCTTGATCTTCGTTGGCATGCTGTCTCAATGCCTCGGCACGTGCAGCTCGCAAGCTCGACGACGGGAGCACGCGACCCTAGCACGGGGAATCCCGTCACTAGGTTGGGGTGCGACCTGGATCGGGGCAGTCAGGCTGACGCTGCGTTCACGAGCCAGTCGAAGACGGGGTCGGAGTCGCGGGAGGCCATCAACTCGGGGTGCCACTGCACGCCGATCCATGGCCGGCGGCGGGACTCGATCACCTCGACGGCGCCGTCGTCGCTGTGGCCCGTCACCTCGAAGCCGTCGGCGAGTTCGTCGATCGTCTGGTGGTGCAGCGAGTTGACCTCGACCGAAGGCCCGTACAGCGAGGCGGCCAACGAGCCCGCGGCCAGATCGACACGGTGGACGAGCAAGTTGGGGCCCCGGTCGTGACAGGCATGGGGGGCGACGTGCTGGTGGAGCGTGCCTCCGCCGTGCACGTTCAGCACCTGGATCCCCCGGCAGATGCCGAGCACTGGCTTCCCGGTGGCCACCGCACCGTCGAGCAGGGCCATCTCGAAGGCGTCGCGATCCGGTTCGCGGGCATAGAGCTCAGGGCACGGCTGCTGGCCGTAGCGCTCCGGTTCGATGTCGGTTCCGCCGCTCAGCAGCAGACCGTCGAGGCGGTCCGCGTAGTGGGCCGGGTCGGCGCTGCCGGGCAGAAAGACCGGCAAGCCACCCGCTGCGATTACCGCTCGGGCGTAGTCGCAGTAGTACACGTCCAAGTCCAGGTCCCGGAAGGACTCGGGCTTCATGTTGAGTTCGCCCGCGGTCTTGGTCCGACCCGTGATGCCGATCAATGGTGCTCTCGCCACGGCCAAGAGTGTAGGTTCCGACCGTGCCCGCACCGTCGGTCCCCACGAGAACGGCAGGCGCCATGGATGTGGATGGGTCGCTGGCCTGGCGAGAGTGCGGCCGGGGCGAGCCGGTGGTGTTCCTGCACGGGCTGGGCGGGTCCCGGACCTCGTGGGAGCCCCAGCTCGCCGGCCTGAGCGCCGGTTTCCGCTGCGTCGCCTGGGACATGCCCGGCTACGGCGTCTCGGCCCCCGTGGAGCCACTGACCTTCGCTTCCATCGCCGACTCGGTGGCCCGGCTGCTCGACGCGGCCGGGGTGGAGCGGGCCCATCTCGTAGGCGAATCCTTCGGCGGGATGCATGCCCTGCATACCGCGCTGCGCCATCCGGAACGGGTCGCCCGCCTCGTGCTGGCCAACACCAGCCCCGCGTTCGGCATCGACGGCACCGACCCCGACGCATGGCGGGCCGCCCGCCTCGCTCCTCTGGACGCAGGACTCACCCCCGCCGACATCGCGGAAGACGTCCTGACCTCCGTCGCGGGCCCCGCTCTCGGCGACGGTGCCCTCGCCATGCGGGTAGCGGGCTTCGCTCGCATCCCGGCAGCCGGGCTGCGAGCGGCCATCGAGTGCCTGCCCGCCCATGACGTGCGCGAGCGGCTGGGCGCGGTTGCCTCACCCGCGCTGGTGGTGGCTGGGGAACTCGACGCTGAGACGCCGGTCGGCTACTCCCGCATCCTCGCCGATGGACTGCAGAACGCCGAGCTGATCGTGCTGGAGGGTGTCGGACACCTGGCGGTCTCGGAGGTTCCGCAGACCTTCAACCGCCTGGTACGAGACTTCCTCAACCGCGGTCGAGGGTTGGGACCCTCGGGCCCCAGGTGGGCGATATAGGCCAATCCGGGTCGTGTCACGACGCAATCGCCATGCGTAGCGATTGAATGGTTCGCTCGTGGGAGTAGCCACAGACATCCTCACGCCCGAGCGGGCCAAGCTGGTGGAGCGGATGGCGTCCCTGGGGCCGCGCTTCGCCGAGCGGTCCGGCGCCCACGACCGCGACGCCACCTTCCCCACACAGAATTGGGCCGATCTGCGGGATGCCGGACTGCTTGGCCTGTGCATCCCTGTTGCCGAGGGCGGGCTCGGCGGAGACTTCGTGGGCTACGCCCTGGTCGCCGAGGAGCTGGGCCGCCACTGCGCCACCACCGCCCTCACGTTCAACATGCACACCGCCACCACCATCCTCGTGGGCCAGATCGCCGACGATCTGGACCTGACGGCCACGGAGCGGTCGCTGCTGGTCGAGCGCCGGGCCGAGTTGCGCCGCGGCATCACCGAGAACGGCGCGATCCACAGCCAGCCCTTCTCGGAGGGAGCGGCCGCGGGCGCCACCGCGGGCTACTCCACCCGGGCGGTGCCTGTCGAGGGCTCCGGCGGCGGCTACCGGGTGACGGGACGCAAGATCTTCGCCTCGCTGTCGGGCGCGGCCGACATCCACAACGTCGTCTGCCTGGTGCCCGGCGACGACCGGATCCGCTTCATGGGCGTCCCCGCCGCCGCGGCCGGGGCGACCATCGAAGGGGAGTGGGACCCGCTCGGCATGCGGGGCACCGACTCGCGCACCCTGGTGCTCGACGGCGCGCTGGTCCCGGCCGACAACGAGTGGCTCCCGCCCGGCGCCTTCGACCAGGCCGCCACCCGCTGGCCCTACTTCTACATGACGCTGTCGTTCGCCTACCTGGGCCTCATGCGGGGCATCCTGGACGCCACCGCCGCCTACCTCCGGGGCGATGGCGGCGGGGGCCCGGCCCGGCGGGACCATCCCATCAAGCAGCAGGGCTGGGCCCAGATGAACCTGACCTACGACCGGGCCCAGTCGCTCACCTACCGGGTGCTGGGCGAGTGCGGGATCGATCCCAGCGCCGCGCAGGTGCGGCGGGCCTGGTCCTCGGTGGTCACCGTCATGGAAGGAGCGCCCGCGGTGGCATCGCAGGCCCTCCAGGTCTGCGGTGGTCGCAGCATGCTGCGGCCCTCCTACCTCGAGCAGGCCTACCGCGACGCCCGGTGCGGGGCCGCCATGCTGCCCTGGAGCGTCGAGGTGTGTCTCGAGCGCCTTGGTCGCACGGGCCTCTACCCCGAACAGGACGAAGCGCCGGTCTGAGGACGACGGGTCCGGCGTGACTGCGGCGAAGGGGCGCGGTACCGTTTGGGACCGAACGTTTAAATGCCCGCGACCAGGGGAGCTGCCATGACCGACTGGGACCGCGTCCGCGCCCTGTGGCCCGACCACCTCGGGCTGGCCCGGGGCAAGTACCTGCCGGCCCGGCTGGCCCACAAGGGCACCAGCCACTGCGTGACTGTGTTCGGGCTCGGCTATGACCGCAGCATGGCGCCCGCACCGGGCGCCTACCTCCTCGACGGCCTGCCCGACACCCAGATCAGCTTCGACACCGCCGACATCCGCCAGGGCTGGGACGACGACGCCACCGGGGTCGTCATCGGTGACCTGTCGATGCACGGCGAGGCCTTGCCGGAGTCGTCCCGCGGGGCGCTGCGCCGGGCGGTGACCGACTGGGAGACCCTGGGCTATACCCCCAAGGTCGGCATCGAGCTCGAGGCCTACGTGTTCAGCGGGGGACTGGAGGACCCCCGGCCCTACGAGACGCCCCGCTCCATGGTCTACGGGACCGGGGTCGGGTCCGACCCCGCTGGGGTCGTCACCAAGCTGGTGCGCCGGGCGGAGGCGTCCGGCATCGCCATGGAGTCGGTCAACGCCGAGTACGACGAGGGCCAGTTCGAGCTCACCCTCGAGTACGGCGACGCCATGTGGGCCGCCGACAACGCCTTCCTGTTCCGGCTGCTGGCCCGCGAGACCGTGCTGACCGCCACCGACGCCGCGGGCCAGCCTCTGGGCCTTGACTTGACCTTCCTGGGCAAGCCGTTCCCGGGCATCTCCGGCACCGGCGTCCACGTGAACTTCTCGCTGGTCGACGCGCAGGGCGACAACGCCATGTCGGACACCGGGGGCGCCCACGGCATGTCCGACTTGGCCCGGGGCTGCATGGCGGGACTGATCGACCACCACCTGGGCATGACCGCACTGGCCGCACCGACCGTCAACGCCTACCGGCGCCTTCGCCCCGGCGAACTCAACGGGTACTGGGCCAACTGGGGCGTCGAGCACCGCTGCGCCGGCAACCGCGTGCCCCGGGGCGCCGGCCCCCACATGCGCATCGAGAGCCGCATCGGCGACGGCGCCGCCAACGTCCACACCCTGATCGCCGCCGTGCTGCAGGCGGCCCGTCTCGGCATGGTCGGCGGGCTGGACTGCCCCGAGCCGATGACAACCGACGGCTTCGACGATGTCAACACCGATGTCCACTGTGCCCACAGCCTCAGCGAGGCCCTTGACGAGATGGAGGCCGACGAGGCCCTCTGCGAGGCGGTCGGCAAGGAGCTCTGCGACAACTTCGTGTTCAACAAGCGGGCCGAGTGGGACCGCTACATCGCCGGGGCCGGCGACGAGGCCGTCGATGACTGGGACGCCATCGGTGGCACCGAACCCCTCCTGGAATGGGAGTTGAAGCAGTACCTGCCCTACCACTGAGCAGTCGTCTGACATGACCCCTCCCCGGCTGATGCTGATCCTGACCGAGAACCACACGCTGGTGGACCCCGACGACCTGGTCGGCCTGGTCCGCCTGGCCACCGACGCCGAGGAGGCCGGGTTCGACGCGGTGATGGCCAGTGAGCATGTTGTCCTCGGCCCGGCCGCCGGCGCGCTCGGCCGGCCCCGCAACCCCAGGGAATACGCGGCCCCCGGCAACCAGGATCCGGCCACCTGCTGGCCGAGTTCCAACGTGCTGCTGGCCGCGGTGGCCGCGGCCACCCGGCGGGTGCGGCTGGTGATGGGAGCGGTGATCGCGCCGCTGCGCCATCCGGTGCTGCTGGCCAAGGAGCTGGCAACCCTTGACCGGCTCAGCCAGGGCAGGCTGGTGGTGCAGCCCACCGTGTCGTGGCACCGCGACGAGTACGACGCCCTGGGCGTGCCCTTCGCCGAACGGGGCGCCATCCTCGACGAGCAGCTCGAGGCCATGTCGGCGCTTTGGGAGCACACTCCGGCATCGCACGCAGGGCCCCGCTTCGCCTTCGAGGACGTGTATTGCGTGCCCAAGCCCTGGCGGACCGACCCGGCCCGACCCCGGATGTGGTTCGGCGGCCAGTCCATGCACCCGGCGCTGTTGCGACGACTGGTGCGCTACGGGGACGGCTTCCACCCGTTCGGCGCGGCCAGCGGAGAGGACCTCGCCACGCTGAGGGCCGGGCTGGCCGCCGCGGGTCGGGACCCGGACGGGATCGAGATGGTGGGCGGCACCCGGGCCGTCTTCGCCGGCCCCGACGACACCGCCGACATCGACGCCGCCATGGCCGGCTTCGGCGACCAGATCGAGGCCGGCTTCACCACGTTCTGCGTCAAGCCGTCACAGCACACCGACGACCCGGCCGAGGTCCGGGCCCTGTGCGAGCACATCGTCGCCCGAGCCTCGCTCCTCGACGCCGGAGCGCCGCGTTCGCTCTAGGAGTGCGCGACCTCGTCGAGGAACCAATCGACCAAGGCGAAGCACTGGCGGGCGTTGCGGGCCTCGTGATGGCGGATGCCCTCGAGGAGCGTCTGCCGGTTCAGTCCATGCGCCGCCAGGTACTCGTCGTCGGCTCCCGTCAGGAAGCTCTCGACGTGGTCGTAGGTCACCTCGGGATGGAACTGGGTGCCGACGCAGCGGCCCAGTCGGAACAGCTGCACGGCGTTCTCGTTGACCGCCAGCACCTCGGCTTCCGGCGGAGGGGTGAACCGGTCGTGGTGCCACTGGAACCACGGTCCGGGTCCGAGCGGGTTGTGGGCCCCGTTGAACGAGCCGTCGGGCTCACGGATCTCGTACCAGCCGATCTCCGGCTCCGGCGCCTGCTCGACGGAGCCGCCGAGGGCTGCCGCCAGCAGCTGGCCCCCGAAGCACACGCCGAGCATCGGCGTACCCCGGGCGTGGGCGGCTCGCACCATGTTGAGTTCGTCGAAGATCCATGTGTCGATCTCGCCGGTGTTGGTGAGCGAGCGGACCGAGCCCATCGGCACCAGCATGTCGTAGTCGGCGAGGTCGGGGAAGCGAGCGGCGTCATTGGGGCGGTCCAGGTCGGCGGTCACCACGTGCTCGTGCACGTCGTAGCCGCGCTGCGCCAGCCGCTCGCCCACCAGCGCGCTGGTGCCTTGCGGTTCGTGGGCGAGAACTAGGGCCCGCTTCGGCCGGTTCACAGGTCGAACCATACGTGGGCCTGGCCGGTCCCCGACACCGACTCGTACCGGCCGAACTGGGTTCCCTTGGCGGTGCAGGCCGCTCCCCCCAGCGCGCCCACCATGATCAGGTAGTGGCCGAAGTAGCCCTCGGGGGCGTGTCCGGAGTACTCGGGCAGGAAGTCGATGATGGCCGCGTGGTCGCCTTCAGCCATCCACCCCAGCACCCGCCGGTCGGCGGCGGCGGCCTCGGGGGTTCGGATGTGGAGGTCGGGATCGGCGCCCTCGTGGTCGCGGAACTGGCGCAGCGGCCAGAACCGGTGGCTGAGCCCGCCGCTGGCCAGGATCACCACCCGGCGGTCCAGCCCGGCCACTGCGGCGGCCAGAAGCTCGCCGGCCAGCAGAAAATCGGTGGCCTCGGCGGTCTGGCACACGCCGATCGACACCCAGCGCTCGTCGCCCTGCAGGAACCCGAGCAGGTTGACGGTGGGGTAGTGCACCGGTAGGTGCGGGTCGTCGATGGCGGTCACCCAGGTGTCGTCGCGGCCCTCCGCCGCGGCCGCGAAGGCGTGGGCCAGCTCCGGGTCGCCGGGCATGTCGTAGGGCATGGCACTCATGCCCCGGGGCAGCTCGTCGGAGGTGTAGAGGCCCTTGCGGCGCTCGTGGGCCGAGATCACATGCTCGATGGTGGTGAACCAGTGGGTGTCGACCACCACCACGGTGTCGGCCTCGACCGGGCCCAGGCGCTCGGCCCGCAGCTCGTGCAGGCCCGCGAACAGGGAGGTGTCCTCACCGCCGTTAAGGGCCCGGCGCTCGTGCTCGGGCATAACCAGCGGCGGCACGTGTGACACCACCGCGGCGCCCGCTATCGACCCCATCAGGCCACCACCCGCACGGGCAGGTGCTTGATGCCGGCGATGAAGTTCGAGCGCAGGTACTGGGGCTCGCCGTCGGGCTCGAGGCGGTCGACCCGCTTCATCAACTCCTCGTACACCAGCCGGGCCTCCATGCGGGCCAGCCAGGCGCCCAGGCACAGGTGCGGTCCGTTGCGCCCGAAGGCCATGTGGTCGTTGGGATCGCGGGCCAGATCGAACCGCCAGGGGTTCGGGAAGCCGTCGCTGTCATGATTGGCGGAGCAGAACCACATCACCACCTTGTCCCCAGGGGCGATTTCCTTTCCGCCGATGTTGGCGGCCCGGGTGGCGGTGCGGCGGAAGTGCATGGTCACCGCGCTGGTGCGCAGAACC
Organism: Acidimicrobiaceae bacterium; assembly: GCA_009843735.1. Taxonomy (GTDB): domain Bacteria; phylum Actinomycetota; class Acidimicrobiia; order Acidimicrobiales; family Aldehydirespiratoraceae; genus Aldehydirespirator. The sequence continues at coordinate 57,100 of VYCW01000136.1, forward strand.
TCCTCCACCGCGGTGTGGGTGAGGGTCGGATCGGCCCGCCAGGCCCGCCAAAGCTCGGGATGCTGCATCATCGTACGCAGCCCGTGAGTCATGGTGTAGCGGGTGGTGTCGTTGCCGGCCGCGATCAGAAGCAGGAAGAAGTTCTTGAACTCCAGGTCAGTCAGCGGCTCGCCGTCGCGTGTGGGAGCCAGCAGCTGGGTGATCACGTCGTCGCGGGGGCAGGCCCGGCGCTCGGCTGCCTGGTGTTCGGCGTACTCGAACACCTCGGCCGCGGCCGGGCTGCGAAACGGCATCAGCCGGAACTCCTCGGTGTCGACCGTGTCCACGACGTGGGTGGTGAACTCGGGGTCGCTGTTGCCCAGGAAGGCGT
>VYCW01000027.1:0-7809 GCA_009843735.1 Acidimicrobiaceae bacterium
CAGCGCAACGCCGACGGCACCGAGTCGTCGGTGTGGGAGAAGTGGTTCGCCTTCCGGGCCGACCCGCCCTACCTGTCGCTGTACGCCCGCTACGACCCCGGCATGGTTGTGCGCCGTCACGGCCATCGCTCGCCGCATGTGGTGTTCGTGCTGGAAGGCGAGATCCTGGTGGGCGATGAGGTGTGCGGCGCCGGCACCCACATCGAACTCCCCGCGGGCGAGCAGTTCGGGCCTCTGGTGGCCGGTGACGCCGGCTGTGCCCTGTTCGAGGTGATGCTGGGCGACCCCCGGAGCTGGAGCGACGACCCGGACGCCTACGCCGAGGCCTGCGCGGCCCGGGGCGTGACGCCGCTCCCGGACCCCGAGATCGACTTCCCCGAATGGCTCGAGGACCAGCGGAGCCGGTGGCTCGACTCCGTCGAGACCGGCGCCGAGCGCGTGGAGTGAGCCCAGTTGAGCTGATCGTGGTCGGCGTGGCCTCTGCCTTGGCCATGCTGGCCAAGAGCGCCACCGGACTCGGCTACCCGCTCATCGCCATCCCGATCCTGGCGCCGTTGACCGGCATCGAGACCGCGGTGGCGGTAGTGACCCTGCCCAACGCGGTGGCCAACGTGCTGGTCGGCTGGCGCACCCGCCATGCCCTCTCGGAGACCCGAGACGTGTTCGTGCTGACGGCGACATCGTCGCTGGGGGCGGTGGCGGGCACCTTCGTTCTGGTGTCGTTGCCCGAGAGGCCGTTGCTGATCGCGCTCGCGGTCTGCGTGCTGGCGTTCGTGGTCAGATCGCTGTGGTTCGGGGACATCACGGTGTCGCCGGAGGCCGGTCGGCGGGCCTCGCCCGCGGTCGGCCTCGCCTCCGGAGTGATGCAGGGAGCGGTGGGCGTGTCCGGGCCGATCATCGGCTCGTGGTTCTACGCCTACCGGCTGTCACGCGACGCCTACATCCTGTCGCTGTCGGTGCTGTTCCTGATCACCGGTGTTGCGCAGATCTCCACCCTGGCGTCGATCGGCGCCTACGACTCGGACCGGCTGATCGCGGCTGCGGTGGGCTTCGGGCCGGTGCTTGTCATGCTGCCCGTCGGCGAGCACCTGCGGGACAGGCTGTCGGGCTCCCAGTTCGACCGGGCCGTGCTGGCCCTGCTGGCAGCCTCAGGGGTGACGCTGGTGGTCCGGGCCTTCACCGGCTAGAGGGTTCCCGGCGAGCGGCCCGATCGGCGAATCAGGGCTCGGAATCGGAGCGGCGGCGGCTCGGCAGGCGCCATTGGGGGCCGCGGCGCTCCCGCTCGGCCTCCGTCTGGTCGAGGCCGGGATAGGAGGCCCGCACCTCGCCGAGCTCGCCCCCGTAGAGCCGGTCCGGGCGCTGATGGCCGCTCCACACCGTCACCTGAGGGAAGGCGATGGTGATGGAGCAGGCCGCGAACTCCCGGTGGATGGCCAGCACCAGGTCATGGCGGGTCGCGAGCTCGGTCGGGACGTCGCTGGCGTGCCAGTAGAGGACGTTGAAGCCGATGCTGGAGTCGCCGAAGCCCTCGAGGTTGACGGCGGGCTCGGGTTCCGCCGTCACCCTGGGCACCCGCTCAAGAGCGGCGTAAATCGCATCGGTGGCCTGCTGGAGGTCGGTGTCGTAGGCCACGCCGACCACGAGCGAGCTGCGCCGCACCGGCTCGCGGGTCAGGTTGACGATGGTGGCACCGGCCACGTTGGCGTTGGGGATGCGGATGTGGGTGCCGTCGAGGCCCCTGATCTGGGTGGTGCGGGAGTCGATGTCCTCGACCACGCCGAGGTGGCCGTCCAACTCCACCGTGTCGCCCACCGTGTAGGGCCTCCGGGTCTGCAGGATCAGCGAGGACACGAAGTTGCCGACCACTCCCTGCAGGGCCAGCGCCAGCACCAGGCCGCCGAGGCCGAGGGCGCCCAGCAGCGGCCCCACCCTCACGCCGAGCACGGTCAGCGCGTAGGACAGGCCCACGATGAACACCGCGTAGCCGAGGAACCTCGAGGTCAAGATGGCCGCGAAGCCGTGCCCGATGCCCCGGGCCACGGCCCTGCGCAGGAGCTTCGACACCGTCACGGCGAGCACGAGGGTGCCCACTAGGACGATCCCGGCTTGGATCCACTCGGTGTGCGTCAGCGCGTCCTCCAGCAGCGCCTCGGTCTCGGACTGGGCCAGCACCCCTGCGAATCGCACCATCCGCAACCAAGTCTCTCATGCCGCCCCCCGGCCGTCGTGGAGGCGGCGACCGGCGCGGCCGGGTGCCGGTGCCTGGCTAGGACCCGGTCGGGCCGGAGCGGCCGATGGCGCTGTCGGAGGTACCCAGGTAGCTGGCGATCACCAGCGGGTCGTGGCGGACCTGATCGGGCGCGCCCTCGGCGATCACCGCGCCCGCCTCCAGGCAGTACACCCGGTCGCTGATGCCCATCACCAGGGGCATATCGTGCTCGATGACGATCACCGCGGCATCGAGTTCGGCCTGGACCTGCTTGATGAGCGGCCCGAACGCCTCGGCCTCCCGCTGAGCCACCCCGCCGGTGGGCTCGTCCAGCAGCAGCACCCGGGCGTTGACGGCCAGCAGGCTTGACAGCTCCACGATGCGACGGGTTCCGGTGGACAGGGTGGCCACGAAGTGGTCGGCGTAGCGCTTCAGGCCCATGAAGTCGATGAGCTCGTCGGCCTCGGCCCGCTTGGTCCGCTCCTGGGCCGGCGACGGCGGCAGCGCCGCCATGGACGGCACCAGCCAGGAGTGCGACCGGGCCTCGAGCGCGACCATCAGCGACTCCCGCACGGTGAGGCCCGGGTAGACGCGGGCTCCCTGGAAGCCGCGGCCCAGGCCTCTGGCATGACGGGCCGGCGCCCGCCGCCCGGTCACGTCGGTTCCGAGCACGAACACCCGGCCCTGGGCAGGCACGAACCCGCTGACGGCGTTGAGGAGCGTCGACTTGCCCGCGCCGTTGGTCCCGATGAGTCCGACCAGCTCGCCGTGATCGACGTGCACCGATACCCGGTCGACCGCGGTGTTGCCACCGAAGCGCACCGACACGTCCTGGGTTTGCAGCGCCGGGCCGGCCTCGGGCAGAACCCCGGAGCCTGATCCTTCCACCGGCGACCGGGGCCGGGACACCACTCTCCCAGCCCCGACGGCGCCGGCCACGGCTGCCGGCCGGGCGGCCGCGGCCTCCCGTTCGGCCATCCTCCGGTCGGCGCGTTCCAGCAGCTTGTCGCGGATGCTGTAGACGATCTGAAGCAGGCCCCCGGGGAAGTACATGAGCAGCACCAGCAGGCCGATGTTGCTGGTCAGCAGCCGGACCAGGTCATCGAGAGCATCGGGCGTGGCCTGGGGAATGCCCCGCACCCAGAGCGCGCCCAGCATCGGGCCGGCCACCGAGCCGAGACCGCCGATGATGGCGGTGGCCACCACCACGATGGACTCGCTGGCCCGGAACAGGGAGTCGGGCTGTAGCGACGGGACCAGCGTCACCAGCAGACCGCCCGAGTAGGCCGCGATCCCGCCGGCCACGCCGAAGGCGGTCAGCTTGAGCCGGGTGGGCGACACCGTCGAGGCCGCGGCCATCTCCTCGTTGTCGCGCACCGCGATCCAGGAGCGCCCGATGCCGGTGCGGCGCAACCGGGCCACCACTGCGGCCACGAGGGCCAGCGATGCCAGGCACAGGAAGTAGTAGTTCTTCCGGGAGGCGTCGAAGTCGATGTGGATCGGACCCACGTCGAGCACAGGCTTCTCGGCGGGTCTCGGGAACGTCGTGCCCCCGGTGAAGAAGTCCTGCAGGAACAGCCACGAGGCTGCCGCCACCGCGAACGCGAGGGTGGTCACCGCCAGGAACAGGCCCCGCACCCGCAACGCGGGCAGGCCGACGATCATGGCGGCCACCACCCCGACCGCGGTGGCGGCCACCATGGCCCAGGCCCAGGGCAGCTTCACGGCCAGGTTGAACAGGTTGAAGGGAATGGGGATGTCGTTGCCCTGGGTCAGGCCCAGCACCGTCAGCGCCCCGAGACCCACGAAGGCGTACTGGCCCAACGACAGCTGCCCGGCCCAGCCGGTGAGCACCGTCATGGAGAGAACCACCATGGCGAAGAGCACGATGCTGGACCAGATGAACAGGGAGCTGTTGGTGGACAGCAGCAGACCGAGGACCACGAAGAACCCGAACAGCACGACGAACCCGATGGCATTGAGCCTCCGCACCCACCAGAGCGACTCGAGGCGGCTGGGAATCGCCTTGATCTGGGGCGCCAGCGACCAGGACTCCTGCGCGTCGCTGCCTCGCACCACCAGCAGTACGACGACGAGCACGGCAACGAACAGGTAGACGTCCACCACCGAGCGGTTGGCCGAATCGACATTGGTGCGAACCAACTGCTCGACCACGCCGACCGCCACCCCGCCGGCAAGCGTGAGCGGCAACGAGCGCATGCGGGCCAGGAGCGACACCACCAGCACCCTCAACAGCAGCGGCTCCGCCAGAGCCGCGGTGCCGGCCCGAGCGGAGTTGATCCCCTGAAGCGGGGCCAGGAAGATCGCTGTGGCCGCCGCGAACGCGCCCGCGATGGTCCACACGATCGTCGAGGTCCGCCGGGGTGACGTGCCGTAGACCCGGGCCGTGTCGGGATTGGAGGCCGAAGCGCGCACAGCCAGCCCGAAGCGTGTCCGGCCTATGAACCACGCCAAAGCCGCGATCAGTACCGGAACAACGATGAGCACCACTATCTCGCGGGCCTGGATGCGGATGTGGTCGGTAGGAGTCCAGGTGGCCTGGAACGGCGCCGGGATCGGCCCGGGGGTCACCACCGCCGGCAGCTTGATCTTGGCGAAGGCCACGATCTGGCCCACGCCGATGGTTGCGATCAGCACCACCAGTCGTGGCGAGGCGAACAGCCGCCTGATCACGATCAACTCGATGGCCATGCCCATGGCGGCGCAGGCCGCCAGCGCGAGCACGAACGAGAACCACCAGTTCAGTCCGTACTGGGCCAGCAGGAGCACGAAGAGGGCCACGCCGAAGGCGCCGACCTCGCCGTGGGCGAAGTTGAGGACGCCAGTTGAGCGGTAGATCAGCACGAACCCCGCGGCGAAAGCCGCGTAGGTCAGCCCGGTCACCAGCCCGATGACCAGCGACTGCTGGCCGATGGCGAAGCCCGCCACCTCGATCATCGGCTCGCTCCTGCGACTGGAACGGCCGCACCGGCCCCGACCAGGATCATCCGCCCTCGCCTCCCAGGAACACGGCCCGGGCCAGGTCGTCGCGCTCGGCCAACTCCTGGGCCGGTCCCTCGAAGCGGATGCGGCCCTTCTCCATGAAGAGCGCCCGATCAGCGAAGGCCAGCGCCACGTTGAGCGACTGCTCGACGATGATCATGGTCTGCCCCTCGGTACGCAGGCTCTCGACCACGCCGAGCAACTCCTGTACGACCACTGGGGCCAGTCCCAGGCTCAACTCGTCGATCAGCAGCACCTCCGGCTCGTGCATGAGCGCCATGGCCAGCGCGAGCATCTGCTGCTGGCCTCCGGAGAGCTCGCGCCCGGCCGCGCCGGCGCGCTCGGCCAGAGCCGGGAACAGGCTCAGGGCCCGCCGCATGCGGTTATCGACCTCTGCGTCATCGAGACCGGCAGCCAGCACCGAGGCCCGCAGGTTGTCGGCCACGCTGAGCTCCTCGAAGACCCCAGCCCCGCCCCTCAACTGCACCAGGCCGGCCGCGAAGCGGTCCTCCGCCTCTGTGTAGGTGATGGTCCGGCCCCCGAGCCGCACCACGCCCCGGTCGGGAATGCCCAGTCCGCTCACCGCCCGCAGCAGGGTGGACTTGCCCGCTCCGTTCGTGCCGAGCAGGGCCAGGACCTCGCCCGGGGCCACCTCGAACGACACATCGAAGAGCACCTGCACGGTGCCGTAGGAGAAGTCGAGGTTGTGTACCTGCAACGCGGGCACGGATGCGGGATCGACGGCGGCCCGGCGCTGCTCCTCGCGCTCCTCCAGCAGTTCCTCCACCGACCGGGAGATGTCGCGCCGTATGAAGCGGCTGCCGTGGGCGATGAGGGCACCGCCGATCAGAGCCGCCGGCGGTGCGGCCACCAGCATGGCGGTGCGCTCGTTGTAGGCGTCGGAGAGCTGGCCCACGATCAACCCGCCGAAGAACCCGCCCATCAGGAAGATGAAGACGGGCAGCAGGGCGAAGGCCTGGGCCCGGATGCGGTGCGGCGACACCGCCGCGATCACCGAGGGCGCGGCCACGAACGCCATCGAGATCAGCGTCTGGGCCAGAGCCATCATGACGACCAGCCCACCGAGGATCTTGATCGGCAGCGCCACCGCGTAGACGACGCCGGAGGCCATGACCAGCAGGCCTGCCATACGCATCATCGCCGCCGGGTCGCGGCGGAAGCCCCGGTCGAAGATCCGCCCGGCGAACGGCAGCCCGACCAGGGCGGCCACCCAGATGCACGACTCGACCACGCCTCGCTGGAAGGGGCCCATGGCGTACTTGTCCTCGAGCAGCAGGTTGAACTGGATGGGTATGGCGATGAGGGCGAAGCCGAGCACGCCCACGCCGGTGGACAGGAAGTAGAAGGTCTTGATCTTGCGCAGCCGGGCGAAGGCGGTGCCGATCGACACCGGCAGCTCCTCCACCTCCACCTGCTCCTCACCGAAGACGGCCCGCTTCTCGTAGTAGCCGCGCTCCGGCTCGCGCAGCACCAGCGCCGACACCACGGCCACCACCAGCGGCGCGGCCGCCACGGCGAAGAACGCCGTCCGCCAGGCGTCGTCGCCCCCCACCAGGGCAGCGAAGCCGCCGACGGCGAGGGGCCCCAGGAGCTGGCCGAGGGGCCGGCCCAGGCCCTCCAGCGCGAAGATCCTGCTCCGCGCCTGGATCGGGTAGGTGTCCACCAGCAGCGAGTTGGAGACCGGGATCCGGTAGGCCTGCCCGAGGCCCGTCCCCGCGTTGGTGAGAAACAGCTGGAACGGGTTGACTATCAGCCCGCTCAGGAACGTGGTGACGCCCCAGAAGGCTGACGCAACCGGGATGATGGCCACCCGCTTGACCCGGTCGGCGAGAGCGGCCATCGGAACCGCTCCCAGCACCAGGGCGACACCGCCGAACCCGAGTATCCCGAACAGCACGGTGTCGCTGACATCGAGCGACTTCTGAATGTCCGGTGCCAGCACCCGTATGGCCCGGGGCAGCTCGTCGAGCAGGTTGAGCACGAACATCATCACGACCATCGACGTGCCGCCGACCCGCAGGCCTTGACGCAGGGTCATGGACTCGCCGCCGACTCCGGGCAGCAGGTCGTCGGGAAGCACCGTCTCGGCGTCGCGCTCGACCTGCTCGGCCCGGCGCTTGGCCTCCTCGTCGAGGATGGCCGCGGCCAACTCGGCCGCCGTCGGCTCGGGACCGTTCAGTTCAGTCGAGTTGTCGGCCATTGGCCCCCTTGCCGGCTCCGACCGAACGGCAGCAGTGCGGTTGGTGCGGAGACAGTAGTCGCCGCGGAGCGGGGCGCGACCAATAGCCTGACTTGTGTACGCCGGCCCAGCCGGTGAAACTGACGCTTCGGCCGAACGCCGGTGTCATTCGAATGTCATGTCCCGGAGGGATGGAGGAATCACCAGATGACCGCAAGACTGCGCTCCGCGCTTGTAATCGTTCTCACATTGGCCTTTGTGGCCGCCGCCTGCGGCGGGGAGGTGTCGGTGTCCGTCGACTCTGAGGACGGGGAGGCCGCGCCCACGACTCAGGCGCCCGACACCGCGGAGCCGGCCACCACCGAGGCCGCCGACACCGAAGAAGCCGAAGCCCCCG
>VYCW01000027.1:7909-11543 GCA_009843735.1 Acidimicrobiaceae bacterium
GACACCGAAGAAGCCGAAGCCCCCGAGGAGACGACGACCACCGAGCCGGCCGAGCCCGAGGGGCCGCCGCCCAACATCTACAACGATCCCCGCGGCGGCATCTTCGCCGAGTACCAGGCCACGATGGACCGCGCCGACCACCCGTTCATGCAGATCGACCAGTTCTGCGTGGCCCATGAGCCCGCCGCCGGCCGGGTCGACACCGATGCCGGAATCACGGCCGACTCCATCTCGCTGGTGCACATGCGCGCCCAGCTGGAGAACCTCGCCCTGTTCGGCTTCGCCACCGACGTGGGCGACCCCAGGGAGATGTTCGAGACGTTCGTGGCCGTGGTCAACGAGCAGTGCGGCGGCGTGAGGGGCCGGATGATCGAGCTCCACACCATCGAGTACGACCCCGTCAACCCGGAGGTGGAGGCTCAGATGAACGCCGGCTGCATCCAGGCCATCGAGGACCTCAACGGCGTGATCCTGCTGAACACCAGCGGCTTCCAGGGCTCGGCCACCCTGTGCATCGTGGAGGACCACGAGACTGCGTTCATCACCGTGCAGCCCATGTCGGACGAGTTCATGCAGCGCGGCCAGGACCGGCTGGTCATAACCACGCTCACCTCCGAGGAGTCGCTCAGCTGGCTCGCGCTCGACCTGATCGCCCAGGGGGCGCTCGACGGCAAGACGATCGGCGTGGCCGCACCGACCACGCCCGGACAGTACGAGGCGGTCGAGGTCGGTCTGGTGCAGACCCTGCGGGACAACGGCGCCAACGTGGCCGTGTTCGACACCATCCAGTGTGACGGCCGGGTCTGCGCGGGCGGTGTGAGCGAGTCCGTGCAGAACCTGCGCGACGCGGGCGTCGACGTGTTCTTCAACGTGCTCAACACGCTGTCCGCACCGGGCTACATCCAGGAGATGGTCAACCAGGGGTTCCAGCCCGGCGACGTCCAGTTCTACGCCTCGGACTTCAACTCCCAGGCCACCGAGTTGGTGTCCTCGAAGATCGCCGTGTTCGGCGGCGAGGCGGCCGGCGCGCTCTACAACGGCGCCATCATCCTCGACTCCCGCGACACCGGCAGCTACCGGCTCGAGGGCTACCAGCCCAAGGCGTTCAACGAGATGTGCAACGACACCTACGGCGCCAACAGCCCCTCCGGGGCCAACCACGAGTCCGAGGACCGCTACGACGGCAACTCCCGCTACGGCATGGCCGTCTCGGTCTGCGAGACCCTGCGCATGGCGTTCAGGGCGATCTACGACGCGGGCGACAACCCGACCAGGGCCGACATCTATGCGGCGCTGGCCAACCTGGGTGCGGTCGACTCCAACGAGATGCACCCGGCGTCGATCAGGCCGGGCAAGACCCGTCTCCCCGACGTGATCCACAACCTCAGGTTCGAGGTCCCCTGCACCAAGCCGTACCCGTTCCCGGTGGACGGACTCGAGGGTGGCGTCTGCCTCTACCCGATAAACGAGTACCGCCCGACTCCGGGGTGAGTTAGCCGGCAGGCGGTCACCACCGCGCCTGCGCCGCAGGCGGCGCGGGCTGCCGGCAACTAGTGTCCAGGCCTCAGGTGGCGTGCCGCGCCCCGGGGGAGGCACACATGACTGCGAGACTGCGTTCTCTGCTCACCATCGTTGCCGGCGTGGCCCTGGTGGCCGCGGCCTGCGGCGGGGAGGTGTCGGTGTCCGTCGACACCGAGGACCGGGAGGCCGCGCCCACGACTCAGGCGCCCGACACCGCGGAGCCGGCCACCACCCAGGCTGCCGACACCCAAGAAGCCGACCAGGCACCCGACACAGTCGAGCCCGACGACTCCACTGAGGCGCCCGACGACCAGCCAGCGACCACCGAACCCGCCGAGGAATCTGAGACCACCACCACGCAAGCTGCCGAAGAACCCGACGACGCCCAAGAAGCCGACGCCCCAGAGGAGACCACGACCACGGAGCCGGCCGAGCCCGAGGGCCCGCCGCCCAACATCTACGAGGACCCCCGCGGCGGCATCTTCGCCGAATACCAGGCCACGATGGACCGCGGCGACCACCCGTTCATGCAGATCGACCAGTTCTGCGTGGCCCACGACCCCGCTCCCGACCGGGTGGCCACCGACACCGGCATCGAGGCCAACTCGATCTCGATAGTGCATCTGCGGACCAGGCTCGAGGACCTTGTCGATATCGGTTTCGGCACCGACGTGGGCGACCCCGCGGAGATGTTCGAGACGTACGTGGCCGTGGTCAACGAGCAGTGCGGCGGCATCCGGGGCCGCATGATCGAGCTCCACACGATCGAGGCGCCCGCGTACGGCGACACCGTCGATGCGGAGCGCAACGCGGCCTGCATCCAGGCCATCGAGGATCTCGACGCCGTGGTCGTGGTCAACTCCAGCGGGTTCGGCGGCTCGGCCATCCTGTGCATCGTCGAGGTGAACGAGACCGCATTCATCACGTCGTCGTCACCGCCCCTGGAGTTCATGGAGCGCAGCGGGGACCGCCTCATCGTCTCGACGGCCACCGCTGAGGAGCAGTTGAGCTGGCTGGCTCTCGACCTGATCGCGCAGGGCCAGCTCGACGGCAGGACGGTCGGGGTGGTCTCCCCCGACACGCCCGGCGTGGTCGAAGCGGTCGAGGGCGGGCTGGTGGACGTGCTGCGCGACAACGGCGTAGATGTCGCGGTGTTCAGCGTCATCGGCTGCCAAGGGGGCACCGTCTGCGCGGAGGGAAGCGTCGACTCGGCTCAGCAGATGCGAGCCGCCGGGATCGACGTGTTCTTCAACACGCTCAACGTCATCTCCGCGCCGCTGTACATCAACGAGATGCTGGCCCAGGGATTCAAGCCCGGCGACGTCCAGTTCTACGCCTCGGACTTCAACTCCCAGGCCGCTGAGCTGGTGGCCTCCAAGATCGTGCAGTTCTCCGGTGAGGCGGGCGGGGCGCTCTACAACGGCGCCATCATCCTCGACTCCCGCGACACCGGCGCCTACAGGCTCGAGGGCTACGAGCCGAGGGCGTTCAACGAGATGTGCAACGACACCTACGGCGCCAACAGCCCGTCGGGGGCCAACCACGAGGCCGAGGACCGCTATGAGGGCAACGCCCGCTACGGCATGACCTCGTCGGTCTGCATGAAGATGCGCATCCTGCTGAGGGGCCTCTACGACGCGGGCGACAACCCCACCCGGACCGACATCTACGCGGCGCTGGCCAATCTGGGGGCGGTCGACTCCAACGAGATGTACCCGTCCTCGATCAGGCCGGGCAAGACCCGAACGCCCGACGTGATCCACAATCTGGTCTTCGAGTTCCCATGCACCAAGCCGTACCCCTTCAAGGTGGAGGGCTTCGACGATGGAATCTGCCTGTACCCGATCAACGAATACAGGCCCACACCGTCGTAGGGCCGGCAGTCCCCTGAGGCGGCCGCGGGCCTCAGGCCCGAGGGTGCGTGGTGCGGTGCACCTCCCGCAGGCGCTCGCGGCTGACGTGGGTGTAGATCTGGGTGGTGGCGATGTCGGCATGCCCCAGCAGTTCCTGCACCGTCCGCAGGTCGGCGCCGCCGTCGAGCAAGTGCGTCGCGAACGTGTGGCGCAGGGCGTGGGGGTGGGTGGGCACCACGCTGCGACGGTCGAGCACCCGG
>VYCW01000109.1 GCA_009843735.1 Acidimicrobiaceae bacterium
AGCCAACACCGCGGCGAGCAAGGCGATGGTTGCTCCTGCAGTCACCAGCGCCCGCAGCGACTTGATGTGCGGCCCTACGTACATGATGAAACCTCCCTGTGAGGACTCCCGCAGGCGCGGCAGTGCTCGTCTGGTATCACGGCGGCGGCCGGATGCTACGCGAGCCTCGCCTCGCTTGGAGCGACTGATTCGAATTCAGGGTTCGAAGGGGCCGCGCCCCATCTGGTCTCGCACCGTGACCACCGGCGGGCTGGTCATGGTTCGGCGCAGCCAGTTGGCCCCGTCCACCACCAGCGTGTGCCCCGAGATGAACCGCCCGTAGGGCGACGCCAGGAAAGTGGCCGCCCAGCCCAGTTCCTGGCGCTCCCCCACTCGCAGCGCGGGCTGGCAGGGGTCCTTGTCGCTGGTGCGGTCCAGGCTGGAGCGGATGTCGGCGGTCATGTCCTCGTGCGGGAACAGGCCCGGAACCAGGCAGTTGATCTGGATCCCGTATGGGCCCCACTCCACCGCCAGCGACTCGGTGAGGCTCTTCACGCCGGCCTTGGCCGCGGCCGAGTGGGCGAAGCCCGGGCCGCCCGTCCAGGCGTAGGAGGCGCCGATGTTGATCACCGATGCGGGCGTGCCTGCGGCCAGGTGCCTGCGGCCCATCTCGCGGGTGCAGTTGAACGTGCCGTTGAGGGTTATGTCCACTACGGCCCGCCAGGCGTTGGGAGACATGTCCTCGGCCGGGACCGGGAAGTTGGCGGCCGCGTTGTTGACCAGCACGTCCGGCAGCCCGAAGGCGGCCTCGGCTGCGTCGAAGGCGGCCGCCACCGCCGCCGGGTCACGGATGTCGCAGGCGGCGGTCGCCACCGGGGCTCCGAGCTGTTCCATAGCGGCCCGGCCCGCCTCCAGATGGTCTGAGGAGCGGCTTGCGATCACGATCGAGGCCCCGAGCCGGGCGAACTCGGACGCGATGGCCTTGCCCAAGCCCGTGCCGCCCCCGGTCACGAGCACGGTGCTGCCGTCGAAAGTCCCCGGTCGCAGCGCGGTCCCGCCGGCCGGGGGCGGAGGCGGCAGTCCCGAGGGCAAGGCCGCGCTCAGCTCCCGGTGTAGCGCGGGGGCCGGCCCTCGGCTCTGGCCGCCTTCATCTCGGCGAAGTCGTCGCTGCGGTTGAGGAACGTCTGGTAGATCAGCTCGTCGGCCATGGAGGCCCGCTGCTGGGGCCGGGCCAGCTGCGAGATGACCTGCCGGGCCAGCTTCACGGTGACCTTCGGCGCGGCCGCGATGGCCTCGGCCATGGCCCGGGCCTCGGCGTCGAGATCGTGGGGCGCCACCACCCGCGACACAATGCCGTGGTCGAGTGCCTCCTGGGCGCTCAGGGTGCGCCCGGTCAGCACCATGTCGCTCACCAGCCCGTGGCCGCACATCTCGTACAGCACGCTCACCCCGCCGGTGTCGGGGATCACGCCGTAGCCCACCTCGGGCAGCCGGAATCGGGCGTCGTCGGCCGCGATGCGGATGTCGCACAGCAGCGCCCGCTGGAACGACCCGCCGATGGCCCAGCCCTGGACAGCCGCGATCACCGGAGCGTCCAGCTCCCACAGCCGCTGGATGCCCTTGTGGCCCCGGACCATCAGCTCGTGATGGGTCAGATCGCTGAGATTGGTGCCCACCACCGAGACGTCTCGCCCCGATGACCAGCTCCGACCTTCGGCCCGCCACACAACGGCTCGCACCTCCGGCCGGCCGGCCAGCTCTTCGAGGATCTCGAAGAGACGCACGTCCATCTCGTCGTCGAAGGCGTTGTGCTTGGTTGGGTTGTTGTTGGTGATGGTGGCGATGGCCCCGTCGATGTCGAGCCGGACCCGGTCGGTCACAAGTTCTCAGTTCTTGGGCAGCTGGCTGAACGGCGTGTCGCGGGCCGGGCCGGGCTCCCTGGGCAGGCCGAGCACCCGCTCACCGATGATGTTGCGCTGCACCTGGTCGGTGCCGCCGTAGATGGACGGCGCGGGCGAGAACAGGGCCAGCTCGGCGATGTGGCCGCCGCTCTGGCCGTCGGACTCGCCCATGAGCATGCCGTCAGCGCCGACCACCCTCATGCCGATGTCGCGGAACGAGCGGTTGAGTTCGCTCATGGTGAGCTTGGCGATGTTGGGCGCGGCCGCACTGCTGGATCCCCCCTTGGCCCGCTGGATCGAGAGCCGGTTGATCTCTATCAGCCCGTAGAGGCGCACCAGGTCGTCGCGCAGCACCTTGCTGGTGATGCTGCCGTTCTTGCGGGCCATGTCAACCAGCCACCACCACATGTCGACGCCCAGGGGCGGCACCCCCGACATGGCGGCGGCGCCCGACCGGTCGACGAAGTCGCCCACCCGCGCATCCAGGACGCCGCCCTTCGGTCCGGGTATCAGCTCCGGGGGCTTGCGGCCCGACGAGCCCAGCGAGGCCCTCTCCACCATCAGGGTGGTGTTGCCCACCCTCCAGCCGTTGTTGAGACCTCCGATGAGGGCGCTGCCGGCCACCCGGGCCTCGTCGATGAACACCTCGTTGAACAGGGCCCGGCCCGTCATCTCGGTCAGGGGCCGGACATCCACCCCGGGCTGGTCCATGTCGAAAGCGAACCACGAGATGCCTGAGTGCTTGGGCTGGTCGGGGTCGGTGCGGGCCAGCAGCATGCCCATGTCGGAGACCTGGCCGCCGGAGGTCCACACCTTCTGGCCGGTGATCACCCACTCGTCGCCGTCGCGCTCGGCCCGGCACTGGAGGCTGGCCAGGTCCGAGCCGGCGTTGGGCTCGCTGAACAGCTGGCACCAGCCCACCCGGCCGTCGAGGATCTCCGGCACGTACCGGTCGATCTGCTCCGGTGTGCCGTGGAAGGCGATCGTGGGCGCAGCCAGCATCCGCCCCAGGCCGCCGGGCGGGCCCAGCACGCCCCGCTCGGCCAGGACCAGCGACACCAGCGCGGACTGGTCCATGCCGTAGCCGAGGCCGCCCGCGGACTCGGGCAGCATCGGGTGGGAGTAGCGGGCCTCGGCCAGGAGGCGCCACCACTGCTCCACGGTCAGGTCCAGATCCCAGTTCCGGTCACAGAAGGCCTCGACCGCGGCCCGCACCGTGCCAGCGTCGATATCGGAGTCGGCCGAGTTGGTCAGGGTCATCGTTCCTCAGGTGGGTTGGGGCTCATTCAGGTACGAGACGTTGTCGAGCATGATGGCCCGGCGGTCCGCGTCCGAGAAGCCCTTCAACTCGGCCAGGTAGTCGAGGGGCTCGGGCATGCCCTCGATATGGGGCCAGTCGGAGCCGAAGATCACCCGGTCGGCGCCCATCAGCTCGGTCACCTCGTTGACGTCGTCCTCCCAGAACGGGTTGACCCAGACGTGGGCCTTGAAGGTGTCGATCGGGTGGTCGTCGAACCACCAGTAGTTCTTCTTGGCGACCTGGGAGAACTTCCGGAACATCGGGGCCAGGAAGTCGGAGCCATTCTCGACCGACGCCACCCGCAGGTTCGGGAAGCGGTCGTAGACCTTCTCGAACACCGACTGCATGAGCCAGTCCTGGGCGGCCCGCTCGATGGCGAAGGCCCGCAGGTTGGGCCCGCCGCCCGCTCCGACGCCCAGACTGGCTGAGGAGAACTCGTCGTCGGCGTAGCCCTGCGAGGAGTAGCCCGAGTCCGCCGCGTGGATCACCACCGTCACGCCGGCGTCGTTGAGGATCTGCCACACCGGGTCGAACGTCTCGTGGAACGGCGAAAGCTGGCCGGTGCGGGTGGTCACCGCCGCCGGCCGCATGACCACAATGCGGGCCCCCAGCTCAAGCACCCGTTCCACCTCGTCGGCGGCCGCGCCGGGGTCGCCGAGCGCGATGTAGGGGGC
Source organism: Acidimicrobiaceae bacterium (assembly GCA_009843735.1). Lineage (GTDB taxonomy): Bacteria > Actinomycetota > Acidimicrobiia > Acidimicrobiales > Aldehydirespiratoraceae > Aldehydirespirator. The sequence goes on from VYCW01000109.1 coordinate 3,855, forward strand.
GCCGAAGATGCGGTCTGAGCTGTTGTATCCCCAGTCGTCCTCGAGCCAGCGGTTGAAGGCGCCCATCATGGCCACCACTGCGTCCACGTCGTGGCGCAGCAGTTCCTCGTACAACACTCCCAGGGTCGGGAACAGCCATACGGCCCTCAGACCCTGGGCGTCCATGACCTTGAGCCGGGCCTGCGGGTTCATGTAGTGGTCGGGCAGCGGCTCCCGGTCGCGCAGCATCTCGGCCGGGTTCCTGCCCTCGGGGTTCCCCTTGAAGTAATCCCGCAGGGCGCCCGGCTTGGCGATCGGATTCCAGGTGGGGTTGGCCACCGCCCGGGCCAGCCTGCCCCCCACGAGGTGGTGCTTGCGCCCGCCCATGTCCACCCATTGCACGACCCGGGGCTGCATCCGCGGATCGACGTGGCGGGTGAACGCGTCGAGGGCCTCGTAGTAGTGGTTGTCGCCGTCGAAGGGCCGGTAGCCGAGATCCTCCGCCGTCAACGGGACGGTGCCGGGCTGGGGGCCGGAGAGGTCGTCGGGTGCCACGGCGTCACGCTACCGTGTGGGCCGATGCCGCCCAAGACCTTCACCACGGCCCAGTTGCAGGCCCGCACCCTCAAGCGGGGCGAGAAGGTGCGGCTGGTGGCCGAGCTGCCCGGCGTGCCGCAGGGCGCCGAGGGCAAGGTGGCGATGGCCAACGGCTTCACCTGGAACCGCTACTGGGTCCGCCTCGTGGACGGCCGGGTGGTCGGCCACATCGATCACGGTGATCTGGTACGGACCAAGGACTACGAGCGCTATCTGGTTGCCCGTGACCGGGAGGCTGTGGAGGCTGAACTGGCCGCGCAGCGGGCTGCGGAAGCGGCCGCGGCCGCACCGGCCGAGGCTGACGGTGCCGAGGGCGCCGATAGCGGCGCGGGCGAGGCGGTCGTCAACGGCGTGGCCGTGCCCGCGTACCTGCTCCAGCGCTCAGCCGACGCCCGGACCCGCCTCGGCGCCTGAGCCGAGCTGCGCTACAGTAAGCGTCGGCGAACCGGAGCCGCCCGTCTGGCTCAGTGGTCAAGTGGGTTCTCAGACGGACGGCTCCGGCCAACCACGAGCGTACAGCAGACTCACTGAGATATAGTGATGTTGTCTATCGGTAAGCTCGCGCCGTCGGCCTATCCGCCCCACTTTCTCAGGCGTCGCATGGCCTCGGCCATGTCCTCGGTGGCGCCGGCGTAGGAGAACCGGGCGTAGCGGTGGCCCTGGGCCGGGTCGAAGTCAATGCCGGGCGTCACCGCAACTCCGAGCTCGTCCAGCCAGTGGCGGCACAGTGCCTGGCTGTCACCGCTGAGGTGATCGACGGCCGCGTACACGTAGAAGGCCCCGTCGCTGGGGGCCAGGCGGTCGATGCCGGCCGCGGGGAGGCCGTCGAGCAGCACGGACCGGTTGGTGGCGTAGCGGGCCACGTTGGCCTGCAGCTCGTCGTGGCAGTCGAAGGCAGCCACCGCGGCGATCTGTGACACGGTGGGCGCGGAGATGAAGAAGTTCTGAGCCAGCCGGCGGACCGGCTCCACGAGGTCGGGCGGGGCCACCAGCCAGCCGAGGCGCCAGCCCGTCATCGAGAAGTACTTGGAGAAGCTGTTCACCACTAGAGCGTCGGAGTTGAGGTTCAGTGCCGTGGAGGCCGGTTCGTCGAAGGTGATGCCGTGGTAGATCTCGTCGGCGACCAGGCGTACGCCGTGGTCCGCGCACCAGTCCGACACCCCGGCCAGGGCCGGCTTGTCGAGCATGGTCCCCGACGGGTTGGAGGGCGAGGCCAGCACCAGCCCGTCGACGGACCCGGTTCGCCGGCACAGGTCCTCGAGAAGCTCGGGCGAGGGCTGGAAGCGGGTCTCGGCCGAGGTGGGCAGGGTCACCACCTCGGCGTTGAGCGCCTGCAGCGCGTTGCGGTAGCAGGGGTAGCCCGGGGTGGTCACCACCACTCGGTCGCCGGCGTCGAACGCGGCCAGGAAGGCCAGCACGAACGCCCCGGAAGCGCCGAAGGTCACGACGATGCGACCTGGGTCGACCTCGGCGCCGTACCACGACCGGTAGTGCTCGCAGATCCGTCGTCTCAGCGCTTCCAGCCCCGCCGCGGTGGTGTATCCGAGAACATCCTCTTCCAGGGCGATCTGCGCGGCCCTGATCACGCCGGCGGGCGCGGGAGTGGACGGCTGGCCGACCTCCAGGTGCAGCACCTCGCCGCCGGCCATCTCCCGCTCCTCCGCGGCGCGCATCACCTCCATCACGTAGAACGGGCTGATCCCCGATCGCCGGGACTGAGGCAATGCCACGGCGGCAATGATGCCACCGGCGTGCCGGAGGTATGGTGTCGGCCCGTGGGCGTGTTCGTCTTCGGGATCTGTGGCGGCTCCGGCGCGGGCAAGTCGACCCTCACCAAACGTTTGGTCGAGCGCCTGGGCGCCACCGAGACCAGCGTCCTGGCCTTCGACGCCTACTACCGCGACCTGTCACACCTGCCCTTCGCCGAGCGGCGCAGGCGCAACTTCGACCATCCCGACTCGCTCGACAGCGCCCTGTTCCTCCAGCATCTCGACGCGCTGAAGCAGGGCATCGATGTGGACGTGCCCGTGTACGACTTCTCCACCCACACCCTCAGCGGGCGCTTCGACAGGGTCGCGGCCGCGCCCCTGCTGCTGGTGGAGGGCATCCTGCTGCTGGCCTTCGAGGAGGTCGCGGCCCGCATGGACTACTCGATCTTCATGGATGTGCCCACCGATGTGCGGCTCCGGCGCCGCATCCAGCGCGACGTCGCCGAGCGCGGCCGACCCGAGGATCATGTGCGCAGGCAGTTCGCGGCCACGGTCGCGCCCATGCACGACGCCTACGTGCAGCCCAGCCGCCACCGGGCCGACCGGATAGTGGACGCTCTCGACTGCGCCTCGCTGGCGGATGAGCTCGTCGCGATGCTGGCTCCCGCGACGGCGGCCGCGGGTTCGGGGCTACGGGCGGGCGCGAGCAGGTGAGCGCCTGTCGCCTCGTGGCGGTGTCATTCCCGCTCCTGTTCGCTGCGCTCACGGGCCGCTCGGGCCACGGCCTCGCCCGTATGAGTCGTGTTCGCTGGCCCACCCGCTCGGCCTCTGGGGCCGGCTAGAGGATTACGCCCTCGCCCGCGAGCAGCTTGGCCTTGAGGCCGCTGCTGAAGCCGTAGTTGCCCACTCCCCCGCTGGCAGGGACCACCCGGTGGCAGGGAACCAGCAGCGGAACGGGGTTGCGGGCCATGGCCGTGCCCACCGCCCGGGCCGCCCGGGGCCGTCCCACCTCCTCGGCCAGTTCGCCGTAGGTGCGGACCTCGCCCCGGGGGATGCGGGCGGTGGCCCGCAGGACCTCCTGCTGGAACGGCGAGCGCGACGACAGGTCGACGGGCACGTCGGTGCGGCCGGTGGCGAGAGCCTCGCTCACCCTGGCCACCAGCTTCGGATCAGGATCGGGATCGGGCTCGACGTCGGTGCCCACCTCGTCGCGCATGTAGTCGACGAACCGTCCGGGGTCGGGCTCGTGGCCGCTGGGGGTGATCTGGAGACCGGACACCCAGCCGTTCGAGTGGGCCACGAACACCGGCCCGGCGGGACTGTCAGCCGTGAACCACAGGTGAGCCTGTCCGGCCCGCTCAGGCACGTCCTGGTACTCGTGGGTCGGATACGCGGCGTTGCCGGGGTCTGCTCTCATGAGGCGATCTCCGTTCTCTCTCGAGCCCGAATTACATCGATGAAGGTTCGACTCCGACGGTAACGCCGGCAGGTCCGCGGCGCAAGTGCCTGACCGAGGCCGCGCCCGTGCCCCCGGGACCGTTGCCGGCTCTATGAGAGTTCCGGGATCGCCCAGTCCACCGGCTCTCGACCGGCGGCCACGAGGGCCTCGTTGGCCCGGCTGAACGGCCGGCTGCCGAAGAATCCGCCCGAAGCCGACAGCGGCGACGGGTGGGCCGACTCGATCACGACATGGCGGCTGGTGTCCACCAGGGCTCGCTTGCGGCGGGCCGAGCCGCCCCACAATATGAACACCACCCGCTCATCCTTGCCGTTGACCACCCGGATCACCTCGTCGGTGAAGGTCTCCCAGCCCTTCCGCTGGTGGCTGGCGGCCTGGCGGGCCCGGACCGTGAGGGTGGCGTTGAGCAGCAGCACCCCCTGGCGGGCCCAGTGCTCCAGCGAGCCGTGGCCGGGCACGGGCGCGCCTATGTCGTGGTGCAACTCGGCGTGAATGTTCTCCAGTGACGGCGGTCTGCGTACTCCGGGCCGCACCGAGAAGCACAGCCCGTGGGCCTGCCGGGGGCCGTGGTAGGGGTCCTGGCCCAGGATCAGGACCTTGACCGAGGCGTACGGGGTGAGATGCAGGGCGGCGAACACCTCGTCGTGGGGCGGGAACACCTGGCCGCGGTCGCGCTCGGCCCGGACGAAGTCCTGGAGCTGCTGCCAGTAGGGCTTGTCGAACTCGCCCCGCAGCAGCGGGTTCCAGTCGGTCCTGGGCGCCATCGGCGCCACAGTAGGACTCTGGCGGGGCTCTTGTCTGCGATGCCTGGCAGTGTGCGGTCAGGCGGGGCGGGTGCCGACGATGCTGGCCCGCTCCATGATCCGCACGTCCGGGTAGTAGTCACTGGCCGCGTAGTGCTGGACCGAGCGGTTATCCCAGAAGACGACGGTGTCGGGCTCCCAGCGGACCCTGAACTGGTACTCGACCACGCTGGCCTGCCCGGCCAGGTGCCTGATGAGGTCCACGCCCTCGGACTCGTCCATCTTGTCGATATGGGACGTGAAGTAGCAGTTCACGAAGATCAGCTTTCGGCCGGTCTCCGGATGGATGCACACCACCGGGTGGCGGGCCTGCGGGTAACGGGCCCGGAACTCCTCCAGCTTCCCCTCGGGGACCTGATGCTTGAAGGCGAGCATGAAGTCGTGTACCGCAAACAGGCCGTCGATGCGCTCCTTGACGTCGTCGCCGAGGCCGTCGTACGCCGCGCCCATGTCGCTGAACAGGGTGTCGCCGCCGGTCGCCGGAACCTGTATGGCGTGCAGGATGGCCCCCATCGAGGGCACCTCCCGCCAAGTGACGTCATGGTGCCAGCCGTTCTCGAAGCCGCCGGTGTCGACCCCCTTCTCGAAGCGCACCAGTTCGGGATGCTCGGAGTTCCCGGTGATGAACGGGTGGATCTCCAGTTCGCCGAAGCGGCGGGCGAAGGCGACGTGCTGGGCCGGCGTGATTGGCTGGCCGCGGAACACCAGCACCTTGTAGTCGAGCAGTGCCCGGCGGATCTCGGCGGTCACCTCATCGGCCAGGTCGGAGCGCAGATCGACCCCGCCCACCTCGGCGCCGACGGTGGCGCCCTGCGGCGTCACGTCGATGTGCCGGAACGAGGGCCGGGCCAGCCGGGCCCTCTCCTCGGCCAGATGGAGCCACGGCCCGAGGTCGAGCCCGTACCGGTCGATCCGGACCCTGCCGGGAGTGACCCGGGAGGCGGGATCGGATGTCCCGGCCTGTTCGGCGTCGGCAGCCTCATCGGGGAAGCCGCTTGCTCGGCCGCCATTGGTGGTGACTGCGGTGGTGGCGGATGACATGGGGGGAATATACCGTTGGCGTCATGGTCAACGCCGTTGAGATCACCGACCTCACCGTACGGTTCGACGACGTCACCGCGCTCGAGGGGGTGACCCACAGGTTCGAGCCGGGCACCGCCACGGCGGTGATGGGAGTGAACGGATCGGGCAAGACGACCATGCTCGAATGCCTGGCCGGCCTGCAGAAGCCGACCGCGGGGCGCATCCGCGGGATGTCCGAGAACCTGGCCTACGTGTGCCAGCACCTGCCTGCCTGCTGGATGCCTATCACCGCGGGCGAGGTGCTGGCCATGGGCCGCTACGGCAAGCGGGGGCTGCTCGGACGGCTGAAGGGCGAGGACCGGGACGCCATGAGAGAGGCGGGCGAGCAGCTCGACGTGAACCAGTTCTCGAACCGGAGCTTCGGCGAGCTGAGCGGAGGGCAGCAGCAGAGGGTCCGGATCGCCCAAGTGCTGGCCGGCGAGCCCGACGTCATCATGCTCGACGAGCCCGTCACGGGCCTGGACATCCCCAGCCAGGAGCGGATCCTGAACGTGGTCGAGGAGTACACGTCGCGGGGCGCCATCGTGATCATCACGACCCACCATCTCGACGAGGCCCGGCACTGTGACACGGTGATGCTGATGGCCAACCGTCTGGTGGGCGCCGGAACCCCTGATGAGATGATGACCGAGGAGCGGCTGCGAGAGGCTTTCGGGGACCGCCTACTCGGTGACCATGCCAACCACGACCACTCCCAGGACATGATCCTGCTGGACGATCACGGTCATCACGGTCACGGCGACGATCACCACAGTCACGGCCACGACCACAGCCACCTTGGCCACGGTCACGACCACGGTCATCACGGTCATCACGGTCACGGACCCCACGCCCACTGAGGGGCCGAGAGCGTCAGGGCTCCCGGCCCGACGACGTTCAGTGCCCGGCGTGACGCCATGAGCCCGACCCGGCGCGACATGGCGGTGATCGGGGCCGGTCCGGCCGGTGCAGCTGTCGCCATCCGGGCCGCCCGGGGCGGCGCCCGTGTGACGGTGTTCGAGAAGGCCTCACCCGGCCGCGACAAGGTCTGCGGTGACGGCCTCACGCCGCGGGCAGTGGCCGCTCTCGATGAGCTCGGCATCAGCCTCGAGGGCGCCCACCGCATCGACGGGCTGCGCATGATCGCGGGAAACACCCGCCGCGAGCTGCTGTGGCCTGCCAACAACCGGTTCGGACCCCATGGTGCGGTCTGGCCCCGCCGGGCGTTGGACAGGCACCTTGTCGAAGCGGCCGGGGCGGCCGGCGCCGAGATCCTGTGGGACACCGAGGTCATGCCGGCCCTCGCCGAGGACGGGACGGTCGTCGGCGTGGAGAGCGTCTCCGGCGGCCACCGCTGGCTGGCCGACATGGTGGTGCTGGCCACCGGCGCGCCCGGCGCGGCGGCCCGCATGCTGGGAGCCGAACGGGTCGACTCCGAGCCCTTCGGCCTCGCCATCCGGACCTACGCGCCCAGCCCCCGCCACGACGACCGCCACCTGGAGGCTTGCCTCACCCTGCGGGGAGCCGAGGGAGGTTGGGTGCCCGGCTACGGATGGATGTTCCCGGCCGGCGACGGCACGGTCAACATCGGGGCGGGATCCATGTCCACCATGAAGGGATTCCGCAAGCTCAACCTCAACCGGCTGTTGGACGACTACCGGGACCTGGTGGCCAGCGAGTGGGAGCTGGGCGACTACCTGGAGCGCCCCCGGGCCTGGAGGCTGCCCATGAGCGCGGTCCGCCGCCACGGACCCGGGTGGGCCGCGGTCGGGGACGCGGCCGGGCTGATCAATCCGATGAACGGCGAGGGGATCGACTACGGCCTGGAGTCGGGAATGGTGCTGGCCGAGCTGTTCCTGGATGACCCGGCCGCCGCGCCAGGCGCCTACGACCGGATCATCGGCGAGCGCTTCGACGGGTTCCTGCGCACCGGCCGGCGGTTCAGCTTCCTGATCGGCCATCCCTGGATCCTCCGCAACGGCC
>VYCW01000008.1 GCA_009843735.1 Acidimicrobiaceae bacterium
CGGGTGGGACGGGCGATCCCCGTCCGGCGGGTTCGATTCCCGTCCACCTCCGCCACTACCGGTCCGAGTCTGACCGGGGATGAAGATGCCCGGCCCCGTTGGAAGGCATATCAGGTACGAGTCGCCTAATCGGGGCCGGGCCAGGCCACTATAGGGCGCTGATCCGCCGCGGCATATTTAGGAACACATACCTCTTGCGAGTGTCGCCTTTCTCACATGCCCCCGCAGCGCCCGGCACCGGCTAGGGGTCGGCGGCCCGGTAGCCGATGCCGGGGACGGTGAGGATGTAGGTCGGGTTCCGGGCGTCGTCGCCGAGTTTGGCCCTCAGGTCCTTGATGAAGGTGCGCACCCGCCGGGGGTCGCCGCTGGAGTCCTCCTCCCAGACACACTCGAGCAGCTGCTGGTAGCTCAGAGCCCGGCCCGCGTTGGTGCACAGCTCGGCCAGCAGCTTGTACTCGGTCGGGGTGAGCTTCGCGGCCCGCCCCGCGACGGTGACGTCGCGGGTGATGTAGTCGACGGTGAGGTCGGCCACACGGTAGGGCTCCGCATGCTGGGACTGGGCCCGCCTGCGCAGCGCCGCCTTGATACGGGCCAGCAACTCGGTGGGTGAGAAGGGCTTGACGACGTAGTCGGAGGCTCCCAGCTCGAAGGCCTCGGCCACCTTCTGGTCGTCGCCTCTCCCCGACATGATGATCACTGGCACCTCCATGATCTTGGGGATGCGCCTGAGCAGCTCGAAGCCGTCGGCTCCCGGCAGCACCAGGTCCAGCAGCACCAGGTGGGGCTTCTCGGCGTCGAAGAGGCGCTCGAGCTCGCTGGGGTCGCTGGCGACGATGGGCGTGTAGCCCGCCTGCGCCAGCGTGTTGCGGACGTAGCGCAGCGTCTGCGGGTCGTCGTCGATGGCGAGAATGCGCTCCACCCTCGACGGCGCTCGGGCCGCCTCGCCGTTGTCGCGGTCGGTGCCGGCGGGCTCCTCGACGGCCGGCTCGTCCAGCGCGGGGACCGTGAACGTGAACCGGGTGCCGTGGCCCTCGCCCTCGCTCTGGGCCCGGATGCGGCCACCGTGGGCCTCGACGATGCCCTTGCAGATGGCAAGGCCCAGGCCGTAGCTGGCTTCGGATCGATCGTGGTCGTCGCCGTGGAGCCGGGAGAACTTGACGAACAGCAGCGGCAGGCGCTCGGGAGCGATGCCGACTCCCTCGTCGGTGACCGAGACGGCCACATGGGTGCCTTCCAGCGTCGCGGCCACCGTGATGGTGGACCATTCGCGCGAGTTGGCCGCCGCGTTGGACAGCAGGTTGTGCAGGACCTGCACGATGCGCCGCCTGTCGACCCACACCCGGGGCAGGCTCGGCCCGGCCTCCACATCGATGATGTGACGGTGCCCGCTGCTGAGGAAGGCGTTCCTGGCCTGGTCGATGATGGATGCCAGGTCGGTCGGCTCGGGGGCCATCGACAGGGTCCCGGCCTCGATCCGGGTCATGTCCAGCAGGTCGCTGATCAGGTCTCGCATATGGTCGGCCTGGTCCTCGATGAGGCCGAAGAACTGGCGAACCTCGACGGAGTCCAGCGGCATCGACGAGCCCCGCACCGTGGCTGCGGCGCCCTTGATCGACGTGAGCGGAGCCCGGAGCTCGTGGCTGACCATCGCCAGGAACTCGGCCCGCAGCCGCTCCAGGTCCTCCAGCGGGGTCATGTCCTGCAGCGTGGCCACCACCGTCACCAGCTCGCCGTCCTCGGAGCGGATCGGCGTGGCGTTGACCAGGGTGGTCACGTCGCTGCCGTCGCGGCGCTCGATCACCAGCTCCTCGGCCTGAACGGTCTCGCCCTTGCGGGCCGACCGCACTACCGGCAGATCGCGGTAGGCGACCTCGGACCCGTCAATCCGCCGGCAGGTCAGCCCCCAGAGATCCTTCGTCGGGTCGCGGTCGTCCGCCGGTGCCACGCCCACGATGCGGCGCGCCTCGCGGTTGGCCATCACCACCGTCCGCGAGGCGACGTCCACCACCAGCACTCCCACCGGGGAAGTGTTGACCAGAGCCTCTAGGTCGGCCTTGGCCCGCTGCTCCTCGCCATAGCGGCGGGCGTTGGTGACCGCCATCGCCGCCTGCGTGGCGAACATCTCCAGGGTCTCCTCGTCCTCGCGGGTGAACGCCGAGTCGTCGTTCTTCTCGCCGATGAAGATCGATCCCACCTGGCAGTCCCGCACCCGGATCTGAGTCCCAAGAAACGCGCCAATGGGGACCTGAAACCCCTCGAAGCCCTCAGACACCAGGCGAGCGGCAAAATCCGGGGTCCGCAACGGCTCGCGGGAGCCGATGAGGTACGCGAACAACTCCCAGCCCCGGGAATAGCCCACGATCGCCTGTTCCTGCTCGGGAGACGTCCCCGACAGCAGCAGGTCCTGCAACTCTCCGGCATCGTCCAGGGTGGCGATCGCGCCGTAGCGGGCGCCGGTGAGGGCCCGGGCGCTGTCCACCACCTCCTGAAGCACAACGTCGAGGTCGAGATCCTCGCTGATGCGCAGGATCGCTTCGGTCAATCCCGACAGCCGGGCGCGCAGCACGGCGTTCTCCACCTTCAAGAGGTCACTCTCGCCCAACCCGGCACCCTCCATCGCTCGGCCGCAACCCGGGAAGGCGTCGAACGAGTGCTCGCTCTCGGCCCCCGACCCGCCGCAGCCTAGGGCATCGTTGGTCAAACTATCGATCCGGTCTGTGTGGGCGCGCCGCCCTATGCTCCAGCTCTTTCGGATACTCCAGCTCTTGCGGAACTAGGTGCTCACAGGGGCAGACGGATGGTCACGGTGGTGCCCTGCCCGGGCCCCTCGCTGGCCACGGTCGTCGTGCCTCCGTGCGCCTCGACTATGGCCTTGGTGATGGCCAGTCCCAGGCCCGTGCCGGTTATCCCGCGGCTGCGGGCCTCGTCGGTGCGGTAGAAGCGGTCGAGGACATGGGGAAGGTCGCCGGCGTCGATGCCGATCCCGTCGTCGGCGACGGAGACGGCCAGCGTCTCGTTGCCCTCCAGCTCGGCGCCGATCGCTACGCTCCCGCCGGCGCCGGTGCAGTGGATGGCGTTGCCCACGACGTTCCCAAGCGCCTGGCGCATGCGCATCGGGTCGAGGTCCACGGGCGGGAGATCATCGGAGGCCCGAAGCGACAGCCCGACGCTCCGGACCTGGGACTGCGGCTGCCAGCGCTCCACCTCCGCGGCGAGCAGCTCGCTGATCGAGCTCCGCTGAAGGCTGAGCCTCGTCTCGCCGTGGTCGGTCTCCGCGAGCCAGTCCAGGTCGGTCACGAGACCGCGCAGCCTGTCGACCTCCTCGATGATGTGCTCCGAGGCGCTATCGGCCGTCTGGAGCCCGTCGCGGAGTCCTCTGGCCTCGAGCAGTATGACGCTCAGGGGCGTGTTGAGCTCGTGGGAGACGTCGTTTATGAGCCTCCTGCGGAGCTCGCGCTGGGTCTCCAGGGCCGACGTCATCTGGTTGAAGGCCTCGCTCATCTGTCCCAGCTCGTCCGAGGAGGCAACCGGCAGCCGGGCTGCGTCCCCCTGGGCGATCGCCTGAGTGGCCTCGGTCAGGGCGGTCACCGGCGCGGTGATCCGCTTCGACAGCCAGACGGCCAGCAGCACGGCGACGCCGACCGTCAGCGCTCCGCCGATCAGGGTGACGTAGAGGAGGGTGTCCAGAAGCACACCCGACTCGGTCGACAGGAACTCGCGATTCACGTCCACATAGACGTGGCCCACGGGCTGGCCGGTAGCCCGGTCGAACACCGTCTCCTGGCGGCCTTCAAGGTCGGGCGCGGCCGCTCCGGCTGGCAGCTCGGAGACATTGTCGAACACCACCCGTCCGTCGAGGCCGACAACCACCACCCGCACCCGGTCGTCGTGGAGCGTCTCCGACGCCTCCCTGGCGCCCGCGGCCGATCCTTCCTCGTGCGCAGTCTCGCCCTGACCCTCACCCCGGGTCTCGCCCAGGCCCGCGCCGTAGATGTACCCGGCCTCCGACAGCGAACTGTCCACCGTCCCCCAGCCTCCGGCCGCGGTGTACTCGCTGCTCAGGCTCCGCGCCAGCTGGACCGCCTCATCGTCGCCTATCTCATCGACGAAGTCGCCCAGACTGGTCTCGGTGGTGTAGTAGCCCACACCGATGCTGACCAGGACGGTGACGACCACAACGAGGACGGTCGCGCCCATGATCCGCCAGCGCAGCGACATCTCTCACTCTCCCACGAACCGGTAGCCGGCGCCGTAGACGGTCTGTATGGGCTGCCTGCCCTCCCGGTTGATCTGCTTGCGCAAGCGGGCGATGTGACTGTCGATGGCCCGGTCGAACCCGTCGAAGTCATCGTCGAAGGTCAGCGAGATGAGCTGGTCGCGGGTGAGCAGCTGGTTGGGATGGCGCATGAACGTCGACAGCAGAGCGGTCTGCGCGTGGCTCAACGTCACCGGCTCGTCGTCGACGGTCACGATCCCGGTGGTCTCATTGAGGGTGATTCCGCCGCCGGTCAGGACCCTCTGGACCCTGTGCTGGACCCGGCGGAGCACCGCCTCGGCCCGGGCGATGACCTCGTCGGGGTCGAAGGGCTTGACGATGTAGTCGTCGGCGCCGCTCTCGAGCCCGACGATCCGCTCGGCGGGCGCCTCCTTGGCCGTCAGCATGATTATCGGAACGTCCGAGTCCTGGCGCAGGATCTTGCACAGCTCCACTCCCTCGATGCGAGGGAGCATCAGGTCGAGGATGATCAGGTCCGGGCCGGTGCGGCGGGCGAGCTTCAGGCCCGACAGTCCGTCGTGGGCGACCGTCGCGGTGTACCCGGCCCGCTCGAAGTACAGCTTGACCCAGTTCGCGATCCTCGTGTCGTCCTCGATGATCAACACTTTGCCGCTCATCGCCGACCTTTATCGTCGCAGTCTCTCGCCTTGGGGTTCGGTGGCAGTGTAGGTGCCGACCTGGAGGTCGGGGGGCGCACGTTCTCGCCGTCCGAACCAGCCTGACCGTCGTTGGCGTAGGTGTGCAGGCGGGCGCGAGTGCTAGTGTCGCTTCGAGTGATGATTTCAACACATGACCGTCATATGTAATGAGACAGGACATGCACATGGCGTTGGACACGGACCGGACTGAGACACCGGGCAGCGGGCCCGAAGGCGCGTCCGGCGCCACCACGGGCTCCCGCAAGTCACAGGATGTCACCAGGCGGCTGCTGGAAGCGGGCGTCGCCGCGTTCGGCGAGAACGGCTACGAGGCGACCCGGATCCACGAGATCGCCCGCCGGTGCGGGCTGACGACCGGCGCCATCTACGCGCGCTGGCCCACCAAGCCCCAACTGTTCCTCGCGGTCGTCGAGCACGCGACATCCCAGCGGATGGCGTTCATCGGCAACTCGGCCGGCATGCCGGCCGATGAGAGGATGACCGCGCTCGGCGCCAGCCTGCTCTCGTCGGACGATCACAGGCTCGGCGACCTGATGTTCGAGACGTTCGTGAGCGCGCGGCACGACCACTCGATCGCCGAACTGGTCTCGGAGTGCCTCGGCACCGAGGCCAACACGCTGACTGCGATGGTGGCCGAGGGCAAGGAAGCCGGCCTGATCGACCCGTCACTGAGCACCGAAGCCATCGTGGTGTTCTGCCAGGCGCTCGATCTGGGGACCCACCTGGCCCTCTCCGCCGACGGGCCGAGGCAGGCGGCTCCGACCCAGCAGGAATGGGACGCGCTGATGAAGCGGATCGTCGGGGCCGTGGCCGCGCCCCGGTCCGGCGAAGCCACGGACAACCCCTGAGCCGCACCCCGGGTAGGGCCGGAACCGTCAGACGTTGAGCAGGTCTCGGGCGCCGGTGTCGCTCGAGGGGTGGCGCAGCTTCGACATGGCCCTGGCCTCGATCTGGCGGATCCGCTCCCGGGTGAGGTTGAAGTGCTCGCCCACCTCTTCGAGGGTGCGGGGCTCGCCCCGGTCCAGGCCGAAGCGCAGCTTGAGGATGTCGCGCTCGCGCTCGTCCAGCGGGGACAGCAGGCGCATGATCTCGGCGGGCAGCATGGTGGTGGCCGCGGTGTCGAAGGGCGAGTCGATCGACCGGTCCTCCACCACGTCGCCCAGCTCGGCGTCGCCGTCCTGGCGCAGCGGCTCCGACAGCGACAGCGGCTCGGACTGGAAGCGCAGCGCCTCGGTGACCTTGTCCTCGGGCATCTCCACCTCGGCGGCCAGCTCCGACAGCGTGGGCGGGCGCCCGTACTTGAGCTCCAGGCGGGAGCGGGCCTTCTGGAGGCGGGCCAGCGTGTCGCCGGCATGCACGGGCAGGCGGATGGTGCGGCCGGTGTTGGCGATGCCCCTGGTGATGGCCTGGCGGATCCACCAGGTGGCATAGGTGGAGAACTTGAACCCCTTGCGCCAGTCGAACTTCTCGACGGCGTGCATCAGCCCGAGGTTGCCCTCCTGGATAAGGTCGAGCAGCGGCAGGCCCGACGCCTGGTACTTCTTGGCGATCGACACCACCAGGCGCAGGTTCGACTGCACGAAGGTGCGCTCGGACTCCAGGCCCCGGCGGTCCTTGCGGCGCAGGTCCCGGCGGCGGTGGTCGGTGAGCGAGCCGGGCGTGGCCTCTTTGAGCTCCTTGCGGGCCGCCGCGCCGACCTCGATCTCCTGCGCGAGCCGGACCTCGTCGTCCTTGGTCAGCAGGGGGTACTGGCCGATGTCGGTGAGATAGAGGCGGACCAAGTCCTCCTCGTCTCGCTCAACGCGCTCCTTGACCTTGACCACTTACCCCCGCTCCGGGTCCGAGGAGCCAGCCACGACGATCACCGCCCCGCTCGCCACCGACAGGTTGAACGATAACGACGTTTTGCCCATCGCCAACCACGGCCCGCACAATTCAGCGACACCTGGCCCGGTCAGGCTCTAGGACCACTCCTCAGGCGTCAGAACGTCCGGCCCGACGAGGTCGCCGGCCGCGGCAAGCACACGGCGGGCCGCCTCTACCGCGCCGAGTTGACCGGTTCCGGCCGCGGCCGTCCCGCCGTCCAGGTCATGGCGCAGCGCCCGGGCCGCCGAAGCCAGCGCGCCGTCGCAGTGGGGCGCGGCGTGCTCGCCGATCTGCTCGTACACGCCTGAGAGCTGGGGTACGAACACCTCCACGGCCACAGCTAGACGCTCCGACGGGCCCTCCGTAGCCGCAATGGTGTCGAGCACGGCGACCAGCGCCGGATCGGCGGGCGCGGCCTCGCGCCAGGAGGCCATCAGTTGGGAGTCGGGCTGGAGCACCTCAAGGGCTTCGCGGTGTGCCGCGAACCGCCGGCTCAGCGCCGCCAGATGCACCGAGGCGGCGGCGTGCGGGGCTCCGGCCGTTGCGGCTTCCTGAGCCCATACCCCCAGGATCTCCGACAACCGGCCGCAGGCCCACCGCAGCCCGCACACCAAACGGGCGGTCTGGGCCACCGAATAGCCGCGACTCACGGCCGGCGTGCTCACCGGTGGCGGTTGACGATCGGCATGCGCCTGTCCCGTCCGAAGGCCCGGCCCGTGAGCCGGGGGCCGATCGGCGTCTGGCGGCGCTTGTACTCGGCGAGATCGACCATGCGGCACACCCGCTCGACCACGTCCGGGGGCGCGATCTTGGCCTCCTGGATCTCGGCCACGGTGCGCAGATCCTCCACGTAGAGCCGCAGGATGGGGTCGAGCACCTCGTAGGGGGGCAGCGACTGGTCGTCGCGCTGGCCGGGGGCCAGCTCCGCCGACGGCGCCTTGGACAGCACCGTTGCCGGGATGAGCTCGCCGTCGGCCTGGCCGTTGCGCCACCGGCACAGCTCGTACACGTCCAGCTTCCAGAGGTCGGAGACGACTGCGAAGGCGCCAGCGGTGTCGCCGTAGAGGGTCGAGTAGCCCACCGCCAGTTCGCTCTTGTTGCCGGTGGTGAGCACCAGCCAGCCGCGCTCGTTGGCCAGCGCCATGAGCGTCACGCCCCGGATGCGGGACTGGAGGTTCTGGTCGGTGATCCCGCCGGTGTCCAGACCGCCGCCCAGGCCGGCCTCGATCATCCCGGACAGCGCGGCGTGACCCGGCTCGATCCCGACGATGAGGGCGTCGATGCCGAGATTGGCGGCCAGCTTCTCGGCGTCGGTCACCGAGTGGTCGCTGGAATGGCGCGACGGCATGAGCACGCCGTGGACGTGCTCGGCGCCCAGGGCGTCGGTGGCGACGGCCGCGGTTAGCGACGAGTCCACCCCGCCGGACAAGCCCACGCAGACGTCGCTGAAGCCGCTCTTGCGCACGTAGTCGCGGGTGGCCAACGTGAGCGCGGCCCATCGCTGGGCGTGCCGGTCCGCGGGCGCCGCCAGGGGGGCGGCCATCGGGCCGCGGCCCACCTCGGCCGGGGCGGCCGGCGTCACACGGGTGATCCCCGCCCGGTGCCGGGGGGTGGTCGCAGGCTCTCGGGCCGGCAGCTCCACATCGAAGACGTCGACGGTCTCGGAGAAGGACACGCACCGGGCGGCCACCGCTCCGTCGGCGCCGATGACGAACGAGCCGCCGTCGAACACGAGCTCGTCCTGGCCGCCGACCAGGTTCACGCACACCACGGCGACGCCCGACTCGGCGACCCGCCGGCCGATCACCTGCTCGCGGGCGGCCTGCTTGCCGACCCGGAACGGCGAACCGTTGACATTCACCACCAGTTGCGCGCCGGCCCGGGCCAGGTCGCTGACCGGACCGTCGGGAACCCAGGCGTCCTCGCACACGGTGACTCCCACCACCGCGCCGCCGATCTCGAACAGCGGCGGCTCGTCGAGGCCGGGACGGAAATGGCGCATCTCGTCGAAGACGTCGTAGTTGGGCAGGTGGCGCTTGCGGTAGACGCCGCACACCTCGCCGTTGGCGCAGACCGCCACTGCGTTGTAGGCGTCGCTGAAGCTCTCGACGCCGGCCATGTCGGGCACGCTGCGGCGGGACTCGCCCTCGCCGTCGACGAAGCCGACCACCGCCGCGCATGTGCCGGTCGCGGAGGCGACCCGTTCGAGAGCGGCCCGGCTGGCCGCCACGAAGCCGGGTCGCAGCACCAGGTCCTCCGGCGGGTAGCCGGTGATGGCCAACTCGGGCAGCACAGCGACATCCGCGCCGGCCGCCTCAGCTTGGGCCAGCGCGCCGGTGACCAGGTCCGCGTTCCCGTCGAGGTCGCCGACGGTGGGGTTGATCTGGCAGATCGCCACCCTCAGCCGGTTTGCGCCTGCTTCGGTAGCGGTGCCGACGGCCAATGCGGACCGCCAGCGTTAGTTGTAGCCGACGAGGGCTTCGCAGATGGTTCTCGTCAGCAGGGTGGTGACGTGGTAGGGGTCGGCATTGGCGTTGGGGCGGCGGTCCTCGATGTAGCCCTTGCCCTCGCGGGCGACCTGCCACGGGATCCGCACCGACGCACCTCGGTCCGACACTCCGTAGGAGTACTGGTCATAGCGCTCGGTCTCATGCTCGCCGGTGAGGCGGAACTCGATACCGGCGCCGTAGCCGGACAGGTGCTCCTCGGGCTTACCGGCTGCGCCCAGCGCCTCACAGGCCGCGATGATCGGCTCGTAGCTCTCACGCATCGCCTTGGTCGACACGTTGGTGTGCATTCCCGCACCGTTCCAGTCGCCCAGCATCGGCTTGGGCTCGATGGTCACCTCGATCCCGTGCTTCTCGGCCAGACGGAAAAGCAGGTAGCGCGCCACCCACATGTGATCCGCGACCGTGACGGTGTCCAGCGGCCCGATCTGGAACTCCCACTGGCCCGGCATCACCTCCGCGTTGGTGCCCGCGATACCCAGACCAGCCTGGATACAGGCAGTGGTGTGCTCCTCGATCAGATCCCGGCCCGAGATGCGGCCCGCACCGACGCCGCAGTAGTACGGGCCCTGCGGCGGCGGGAACCCCGACGGCGGGAACCCCGCGGGCCATCGCGTGATCGCGTCCAGCAGCGTGTACTCCTGCTCCATCCCGAACCACGGAGCCTGGCCCTTGTACTTCTCATAGACCGCAACGCACTCCGCGCGCCGGTTGGTGGGATGCGGAGAAAGGTCATGGGTGAGCAACGTCTCGCACAGCACCAGGATGTTGTCGCCGCCACGAATCGGGTCACCACAGGTGAACACCGGCTTCAACACCACGTCGGAGTTGTCGCCAGTGGCCTGATTCGTCGAAGACCCGTCGAACCCCCAGATCGGGGGCTCCTCATCATTGTCAACGATCTTCGTCTTGGTACGAATCTCACCAACCGGCTCAACGCCGTCAATCCACAAATACTCCGCCCGATAAGTCACGACATCTCCTTGGTGTGTTGGGTGCTTGGGAGGCTTGGGTCCGGATCGAGGCTACCGGCCCGCTAGCCGTTCTCGGCCCACCAGTCATCGAGCCGGGCCAGCAGTTCATCGAGGGGCATCTCCCCCTCGGTGCGCTTGAGTTCCAGCAGCCAGGCCAGCGCCCGGCCGACGCCGGGGCCCGGAGCCACCCCGAGGTGGTCCATGACCGCGGCGCCGTCGATCTGGGGCCGCTCGGCCGCTCTGCGCTCGGCTTCGGCCAGCTCCGCGATGCGGCGCTCAAGGTCGTCGATCTGGCGGTGTAGGTCGGCCTCCTTCTGCAGGTTCCGGGTGGTGCAGTCCGACCGGACCAGCTGGTTGAGGCGGCCCAGCAGCGGTCCGGCGTCGCGGGCGTAGCGGCGCACCGCGGCGTCGCTCCAACCCGACGCGTAACCCTTGAACCGACCCGACAGCCGCACCAACTCGCTGACGTCCTCGACCGTGCGTTCGTCGAAGCACAGCGCGGTCAGGCGCTTGCGGGTCATCCGGGCGCCGACAGCCTCATGATGGCGGAAGGTGACCTCGCCGTGCTCGTAGCTGCGGGTGCGGGGCTTGCCTATGTCGTGGAACAGCGCAGCCAGGCGAACCACAAGGTCATCGGGTGTTTTGGCCACGACCGCGACGGTGTGGGCCAGCACGTCCTTGTGCCGGTGGATCGGATCCTGTTCCATCTGCAGATCGGGCAGTTCGGGCACGATCTCGCCCATGCGGCCGCAGTCGATCGCGGACCACAGCCGGGACGCGGGATCGTCGCCTCCGACGAGGTCGCACAGCTCGGCCCGAGGGTCCACTTCCGTCACCGCAGAACAGCCTATGATCGCACCGCACTGTTCGGCCTCGCGCGACATCGGGGCTGAGCGATAACTTGTATGGTGGACACCTGGAAAGGAGTTCCACATGCGTTCACTGAGGCTCGGAGCCGCCCTGCTGGCGCTGGCGCTGGTCGCGGCAGCATGCAGCGACGACGAAGGCGGCGAGGAGGCGACACCCGAGGAAGAGGTCACCGATACCACGACGACTCGGGCGGCGACCACCACGACCGACGAGCCGCTGGTGACCACGCCGACATCGGAGCCCCCCCAGACCACGACGACTACCGAGGCTCCGTCCGAGGACACTCCCGAGGAGGCGACGACGACCCTGGCTCCGACGGTGAGCGTGGCTGCTCCCCCGCCGCCCGCCAACCTCAGGTGCGTCGGCGGCAGCGGCGACAACGAGCTCCTGGTGGAGTTCGACGCCCTCCCCGATCCCGCCGAGATCTCCAAGATCCGGACGTACTTGCAGCTTGACGGCGAGCCGGTAATCGCCAACGGCGAGTTCACGGTCGGACAGGTCGACACCACTCGCGACGGCGGGGCCCGCTGGGCCGCGCCGGTCCGCAGAGTCCCGGCCAACGTCCCCGTGAAGCTGTACGCGACCTCGTTCAACCAGCTCGGCCAGGAGTCCGGCTGGTACAGCGTGGACGGCCTCTACACCGCGGCGGGCGCCCCCTGCGGTACGGCCGCCGACATCGTCCTGCCGCCCACCACCTGCACCGCCGGCTGCGACGAGGAAGAGGGCGAGCCGGGGGCCTAACCCCGTTCAGCCGACTCGGCCGGGGAACCAGCCGGGCACGGCCAGCGTCATAGGTGTAAACCGTCCCGACAGGGAGGACACCTGTGACCTACACCAACACTCCTCGAGTTGAGCAGCGGCGCGGCCGCGCCCCGTTCCTATTCGTGCTCGCGCTGGTGGGCGCGGCGCTGCTGTTGCTGACGGCATGCGTCGGCGGCGACGACGAGGACGCCGCCGCGGCCGAGCGCGTGATGGCCACTTCAGCGGACGACGCACCCGCTGACTTCGCCGAAGATGCCGCCGCGGAGGAAGCGCCGATGGCCGAGCCGGACGAAGGCACCGCCACTGCCGGTGAAGCGTCCAGACTGCAGGCAGGAACCGACGGCGCTGCGCTGGCGGTTCCCACCGCGCTCACCCCCGCCGACCTGGGCCGCGAGATCGTCTACCGGGCCACCATCAGCGTGCAGGCCGACGACGTGACCGCGGCCAGCAACGAGGCGGTGGCCATCGTCCAGGGCTTGGGCGGGATCGTCTTCAACCAGACCACCCGTACCGAGCCCCGGCCCCAGGCCGAGATCACATTCAAGGTGCTGCCCGCCGACTTCTCGACCGCGCTGGAGCGCCTGGCCGGCGTGGGCAAGCTGGTCGACCAGTCGATCAGCGCCGACGACGTGACCGAGCGGGTCGTCGACCTTCAGAGCCGCATCAGCACCGCCGAGACCAGCGTGACCCGCCTGCGCAAGCTCCTGGAGGAGGCCGTCGAGCTGGAGGACGTGGCCCAGATCGAGCGGGAGCTGCTCGACCGGGAGACCACCCTGGAGGTCCTGCGGGGCCAGTTGCGCACCCTGCGCGACCAAGTGGACCTGGCCACCATCACCCTGACCATCCACCAGTCGCCCACCGTGCCGCCCGACACCGGGATCGAGGTGGACGCCTGGATCTCCGAAGACGCCGAAGACCCCTGCCTGGGGGCACAGCACCTCACCGTCGACCCCGACTCGACCGTGTACCTGTGCCTGGAGGTGGAGAACCCGGGCGCCTCAGCCCTCACCGAGGTATCGGTCCGGTCCCTCGACGTGCGTCTCGACACCGGCGCCTTCGAGACGCGGCAGGGCGGCTTCGACCGGATCGAGCCCGGAGAGCTGCTGGTTGCCGTGCTGGAGGTTCCCGTCACCGACGGGCGTCTGGCCGGCCGGGTGGCCACCCGGGGCCTGGAGATCCGGCTACAGGCCGAGGCCACCCCGGTGGACGCCGAGGGAGCCGAGCTTCCCGAGGTCTCCGGCACCGCCCTCGTGTGGCTCGACTCCCGCACCGACGAGTCGCTGCCGGGGTTCGCCGACTCGATCTCCGAGGGTGCCGGCTTCCTGCGCACCATCGTGGGCGTGGTCCTGGTCGTGGTTGGCGTGCTCGTGCCCTTCCTGCCCTTCCTAGCCGTGATCGCGGCTCTCATCTGGTGGCGCCGCCGCCGGCGCCGGAACCGCCCGGAGCGCACCCCCAAGCCGGAGCGCAGGCCACGGTCGAGGCGCAGGAGGGCGAAGGCTGAGGTGCCTGCACCCCCGCCACCGGCACCCAGGCCCGAGGATTCCGGCGAATCGTCCTAGCCTGTCGCGATGGGTGAAGTAGATGGGTGAAGTACAGGAACGCAACAAGCAGATCGTGGCCCGGTACTGGGACGCCATGTACACCCACGACTGGGAGGCCGTAGCCGGCTTCTTCACCGCTGAGGCCAGCTACATGGACGTGGGCTCGGGCGAGTCGGGCGGGGGCGCCCGCGGCCCGGACCAGATCGTGGCCCGCCTACGGCTCGGGCTGGAACCGGTGGAGCGCCACACCCACGAGCCGGGCCTGGTGGTAGCCGAGGGCCCGGTCGTCGTCACCGAACACCTGGAGGTCTGGTGGTTCCACACCGGTGAGGTGGTCCGGCACCCGTTCACGTCGGTCATGGAACTCGACAGCGACGGTCTCATCACCCGCTGGTGGGACTACTCCAACCTGTCGAACCTGCTAGACAACGCGCCGCGGTGGTGGCTGGAGCACATCGCGTCGGGCTGGCGCTCAACCCTCGACGCCTAGTGCGACCGCCCGGGCTGAGCCTCGCCCTTGACACCGGGGGGAGCCTCCGATGACCGCATCGTCTGACCCGTCCGACGCCTGGCGCATCTTCTGCGGCCGCCTCGCCGACGCCGGTGCGGCCGCGCTGGCTAACCCGATGGCCGATGGCGCCCGCAACCAGGCCGAGGGGCTGCGGTGCCTGACTCGCCAGCTGGTGTTCGCGGTGCAGCACGCCGTGGAGTTCCGTGACGCTGACTTCCCCGCCTTCCACCGCTTCGATGACGACGTGACCAAGTGGGGCGGCCCTAACACCGACAACAACTATCTGCGGTGCGCCATCGACCCCTCCGGCCTCTACCGGCTCACCGCGGATGTGGCTGGATGCCGGGGCGCAATCCTGTCGCTGGGTGAGGGCGACATGCAGCTCGGCCAGTACGGGGTCTTCAGCGAGCTGTCGCTTCGTGACCTGCACCTCGACAACGACCGCCTGGAGGTGATGATCGGGCCCGAGCGTCCTGAGGGCGCCGCCGACTGGATGGCCACCAACCCCTCCGTGCGCCAGTTGACGATCCGGGTGTACGTGTGCGACTGGGCCGCCGACGCCATACCCGACTTCTACATCGAGCGCCTCGACCGGGGCGCGGACCGGCCGTCGCTGCTCACCGTCGACCACATGGCCGCCGCGCTGGACGAGGCGGCCGACTGGGTAGAGCGCTCAGTCCCCTTCTGGCTGGGCTTCATGGAGCAGGCCCGCCAGCGCTACACCGACAACGTCCTCTCGCCGCCCCTGCCAGCCAAGGGTGGAGCCGACAACATCGCCTACGGCGGGGGATTCTGGGACCTCACCGACGGCGAGGCCTGGCTCATCACCTTCGAGCCGCCCGAGGCCTTCACATGGTCGATCCAGACTCACACCTGGCCGTGGTTCGAGTCCGGTGACCTGGCCCACGCCCAGATGAGCCTCAACGACGTGACCGCCCACACCGACGGCGACGGCGTGGTGCGGGCCGTGGTCAGCCACAACGATCCGGGGGTGCCCAACTGGATCGACACCGAGGGCCGCCCGGTGGGCATGTTCATCTACCGGTGGGTCGGCGCCTCGGACATGCCTGCCGCCGAGGCCACCGTGGTCCCGCTGGCGGAGCTGCGCCGCCATCTCCCCGCCGACCATCCGACCGTGACAGGGGACCAGCGCCGCCGGCAGCTGGAGGCCCGGCGCCGGGGCGTGCATCGAAGGTTCCGGCGCTGAGCGATCCCGCTGCGCCCGGAACGGGCTCGGTGCCCTGGCGACCGCCGAGGAGGCCTCGCTGGGTCGATCGCCTCAATGGCCATGCCGGCTACGCCGGCGACGCCCGACGGCTCGTCCCCCTCGACCCCGAGGAGCTGATGGCGGCGGCCGTCGAGGAGTCCGGGCTGGCGGACTTCGGCCGGCCCGGCGAGTTCGGCGACGGTGCGGAGACGGCCGGGGCGAGCTGGCGCAACCACTTCGAGGTGTTCATGGAGGCCCTCGAACGGGAAGGCCGGCTCCACCTGGTGGGACGGCTCCTCACCCGAACCGACCTCCTGAGAGCGCTACAGAACCGGCTGAAGCTCGTCGAACTGTGGCGCTCGCGGCCCGACATCGCTGAACAGCCGATCCGCGAGCCCCTGGTGGTGATCGGGGCGGCCCGGTCGGGCACGTCGATCCTGCACGAGCTGCTGGCCCTCGATCCGGCCCACGCCACCCCGACCACCTGGAAGGTCCACCAGCCGGTGGCGGCCGCCACCGGCGACGCCGAGGCCGTCGCGGCGGCCCGTCGCAGCGTCGACGCCGTCGTGTCGTTCTGGCACGACGTTCAGCCCGAGTACGAGGCCATGCACCGCAACGGCGGCGACCTCCCTACCGAGTGCATCTTCTTGACCCTGCCCACCTTCCTGTCCGACAACTGGGCCGGCACCCACACCGTGCCCAGCTACAGCCGGCATCTGGCCCTGGCCGACCACCGTCCCGCCTACGAGTGGCACCGCCGCACCCTCCAGACCCTGAGCCGGCGCGAGCCCGACCGGCGCTGGGTGCTCAAGGCACCGAGCCATCTGGCCACCCTCCGGGAGCTGTTCGCGATCTACCCCGACGCCAGGGTCATACAACTCCATCGGGATCCGGCCGCCACCCTGCCATCGATGCTGAGCCTCATGGGCACGCTGCGCTGGATGCGCACCGGCACCGTCGACATGGCGCCGGTGGTGGGCCCGACGATGGCCGGCGTCGCCCAGCTGCAGCACCGGGCCATCGCCGATCGGGCCTCGGGGCGACTGCCCGACGACCGCTTCTTCGACCTGCCCTACGCGGACTTGGTCGCCGACCCGGTCGGCGCCATCAGCGCCGCCTACCAGCGGTTCGGGTGGGCGATGCCCGCGTCAATGCCCGACGCCGTCCGGGCCTATCTGGAGTCCAAGCCGAAGGACTCCAGGGGCCGCCACCGGTACTCGCCCGAGGACTTCGGGCTGACCGCCGGGGAGATCCGGTCGGCCTTCGGCGACTATCTCGAACGCTTCTACATCAGGCCCGAGCGCTGAGGACCCGGGCGCCGGGTCCTGGGGCTGCCCATCACGATCCGGGCTGCTCGCCGCGACGGCTGCGCCGGATCACGCTCGCAGCGATCGCGACACCCACTGCAACGATGGCGCCCCCGACCACCAGTACCGGATCGATGTCGGTCCAGAATCGATCGGTGAGAGTGGCCACGGTGATCGCAATGAAGAGAAGACCGGCCACCAGCGACACGGGATCAGCACGGCGGGACTTCCTGGCGTCAGACTGACGCCGAGCGGCAGAGTCGGTGTCCAGCACTTCGTCGCTCATCGGCACATCGCTCACGGTTCCATCGCTCCCATCGAGGTTGTGGCGGGCACGCTCACGATCTCAGCCTCGCCGATGCCGATGTCGACATCCAGGCGCAGCTCGCCCTCGGGCTCGCCCCATACCGGTGTGGTGATCCGGCGGGCAAGGCCGACGCCGTCCTCACTGCTCTCCCAGGGGTAGCCGGAGCCGCGGGCCTCAGCGAGCAGGGATTGGAACATCCGCCGGAAATGGGTTTCGTCTCCGACGTCGGCTCCATCGGTTACGAGGCGCGCCAACCGCTGCCGCTCATGCGGCGGGATCGGAGACCCGCGGTATCTCTCGTAGGCGTCCAGGTAGTCCCCCAGGTCACCAATGCCGTCCTCTGAGCCACTACCGCCCCCGTAGCCGGAGGGCTGTGTCAGCAGTTCTTCCAGCAGGTGCCGGGAATGCTGCAGGTCCAACTGACTGTCGGGCACCGGGCCGCCGTACCAAACCCGCATACTCCCCGCGCCCACATTCACATCGGCGGTAGTCCTCATGTTGTCAGGGACGTAGATGTCCATCTCGCCGACGCTGAGGCTGAGGTCTAGGGACTTGACTGTGCCATCGGGCTCAAGCCCGCGGAGGTCCACAACCAGCTTGCCGACGCCGTGACGGTATTCGTCTTGAAGTTCGTTGACGTCGGTGACGGCCACCCGGACCTCCCCGACCCCCGATCCCCACGGCAGTTCGGCTCCAGCGAAGAGAATGAGCGGCGCGGAGAGCACGACTCCGAGCAGGATCAGGCCTCGGGCAGGGCGGGCGAATGCCGAGCCCAGCAGCCCGGCGCCCGTGATGGCCAGAGCGATGGCGAAGTAGACCCCGATGTCCACCTCGACTGCGTCGATGCGATCCAGCACCACCGCGCCGCCGGTATAGACGAGCAGGATCGCGACGGTGAGATAGCCAATCGTTGTGCGCCCTTGCCGTCGCACCGGCGAGCCGGAGGGCGGCCCAGGCCCGGCTGGCGGGGCGGTCGGCCACTCCGGCCCGGCCGCGGTGGGGGGAGGCGGTGCACCGGTCGCGTACGCCGAGGAGGGCGGCGGCGTGCCCGGCGGCGGTGGAGCCGGCGGCCGGGCCGGAGTGGACTCGGGCCGACGGGCGGGCCCCGGCCACAGGACCAGCGCCACGCCGGCGGCGATGAGGATGAGGGCCAGATAGGGAGCGATCTTCCATACGTCGATGAACAGGCCAAAGAGGTTGCCGCTGAGGTTGGCGGTGATCAGCAGGCCGAGACCGATCAGGACCACGGCCATCAGGCTGCGGAAGCGATGGGGTGAGTCTCCCCCCAGGGCCTTGGCGACGATGCTGCGCGAGTCCTCGGTGGGCAGGGCCAGCCAGCCGATCAGGTACAGGAACGGGCCGGCGCCCCCCAGGAACGTCAGGACGATGAAGGCGATCCTCACGATCACCGCGTCGATGCCGAAGTAGGCGCCGATGCCGCCGGCGACCCCGGCGATCACCTTGTCGGTGGAACTGCGACACAGGGTGCGGCGCTCGGCCGCGGCGCCCTCGGCCGCGGCGCCGTCAGTCGCGGTACCGTTAGTCGCGGCACCCGGGTCGGGGTCGGGACTCGGCTCGTCTACGCCAGGCGGCTGCTCGTCGGGCATGTTCCCAGTGTGGGCTCCGGCCCGGCGGAGCCCAATGGGGAATGTCCCTGAACCTTCCCTTAGGGCTGCCGCGGATGTCCGGGGTGATCCCCGGTGCCGTCGGCGAGCGGTCGTGTCATCATCTCTCCTATGGCACCGACCCGTGCCGGCTGGCCGATCAGGTCCCGCACCGACCGGATGATCGCGGGCGTGTGCGGCGGGGTCGGGGCCCGCCTCGGGATCGACACCACCATCGTGAGGATTGCCTTCGTGGCCCTCGCGCTGGCCTGGGTCGGGGTGCCCCTCTACCTGCTGGGCTGGATCCTGCTGCCCCAGGCCGCCCCTGCGGAGGGGACGGAGTTCGCCGGTGCCGTGCGTCCGGCCCGCACGGCCACCAGGCGGGCCGTGGGGATGGCTCTGATCGTGATCGGAACGATGGTGCTGGTGCGGCATCTGGGCGTGGCTCTGCCCGACACCCTTGTCTGGCCCGCGCTGTGTGTGGCCTTCGGGCTGGGGATCGTCATCTGGAGGGTGCAGCCCGCGGCCGGCATCGGCCGGGCCGCCGCAGTGCGCATCGCCGCGGGCACGATCCTGCTGGCGCTCGGCATCGGGGCCATCGCCGCTACGAACCTGTCGCTGTCCGCGGTGCGGGACGGGCTGCTGTCGGGCGGGCTGGTGGTGGGCGGGCTGGCTCTGATCGGTGGACCCTGGGTGGCCGTGCTGCTCCGGGACCGGCGCGAGGAGCGCCAGCGCCGCATCCGGGCCGACGAGCGGGCCGAGATGGCCGCCCACCTGCACGACTCGGTGCTTCAAACCCTGGCCCTGGTGCAGCGCTCCGACGACCCAGCCCGGATGGCCGCGCTGGCCCGGCGCCAGGAGCGGGAGCTGCGAGGCTGGCTCTACGGCGGCGGTTCCGAACCCAACCCGGACACGGTCAGGGCGGCCCTCGAGCACCTCGCCGGTGTGGTCGAGGACCGCCACGGTGTGGTGATGGAGGTAGTGGCCGTGGGTGACGCCCCGCTCGATCCGGCCATGGAGTCGCTGGTGGCCGCTGCCGGTGAGGCCATGACCAACGCGGCCCGGTGGTCCGGCTGCCCGACCGTCTCGGTGTTCGTGGAGGCCACACCGCAGGCAGTGGACGTGTTCGTGCGCGACCGGGGCGTCGGCTTCGATCCCGAGGCGGCATATGAGGGCTCCCACGGGATCCGCGACTCGATCCGGGGCCGCCTCGACCGGGTGGGCGGCCGCTGCGACATCAGCAGCTCGAAGGGCCACGGCACCGAGGTGCGCCTGCACCTGGCCCGTAGTTGAGACCCGGCCGACCTATGGTGATGGCCATGGCGGCTGCGCCTCCCCGAGTGGTGATCGTCGACGACCACCGGCTGTTCCGCAGCGGGGTACGGGCCGAGATCGGAGACCGGGTGACGGTCGTCGCCGAGGCCGACGACGTGGGCACGGCGGTGGAGGCCATCGAGCTCTGGAGCCCCGACGTGGTAGTGCTGGATGTCCACCTGCCGTCGGGTTCGGGGCGCGAGGTGATCGAAGCCGTTGCTGCGACCGGCGTGGAGACCCGGTTCCTGGCGCTGTCGGTGTCCGACGCGGCCACCGATGTGATCGAGGTGGTCCGGGCCGGAGCCAGGGGCTATGTCACCAAGTCGATCTCCGGTGACGACCTGGTGGATGCCATCGTGCGGGTGAGGGACGGCGACGCGGTCTTCTCTCCCCGTCTGGCCGGGTTCGTGCTGGACGCCTTCGCGGCCGACACGGTCGCCGTCGCCGGATCAGAGTCCGACGAGGACCTCGACCGGCTCACCGCCAGGGAGCGGGAGGTGATGCGTCACCTGGCCCGGGGCTACACCTACAAGGAGATCGCCCGGCAGCTCACCATCTCCATCAAAACGGTGGAGACCCACGCCTCGGCCGTGCTGCGCAAGCTCCAGCTGTCGAACCGCCACGAGTTGAGCCGCTGGGCGGCCGCGCGCCGCATCTGGTAACCCGCGCGCCGCTGTAGGTTCTGCACCCATGGCACAGCCCGAGACGGCAGCTGAGCGCTGGACGCGGCAGATGGCCGACTGGGCCATCCCCGCCGAGATCCTCGCGGGCGCCACTCACCAGCCCTTCGTATTCACCCCGGAGATATTTGCCGCGCCCGAGCCCGGGACCTTCGAGCGGTCGCTGTCGAACCGCCGCGCCGCCGAGGCCCTGGGCGACGGAGGCTCGGTGCTCGACGTCGGCTGCGGCGGCGGGGCCGCGGCATTCGCGGTGGCGCCGCCGGCCACCGAGGTGATCGGCACCGACCGCCAGGACAACATGCTGGAGATGTTCGCGGCCACGGCCCGCCGGCGGGGCGTCGCGGCCCAGGTGCATGCCGGGTCGTGGCCCGACATCGCCGCCGAGGTGTCCGTCGCCGACGTGGTCGTGTGCCACAACGTGCTCTACAACGTGGCCGACATCCCGCCGTTCGTAGCCGCGCTGGACGCCCACGCCCGCCGCCGGGTGGTGATCGAGATCACGCCCAAACACTCCCAGGATCGCCGTCGCATGCTGTGGAAGCACTTCTGGAATCTGGAGCGGCCCCACGAGCCCACCGCGGCCACCGCGGTGGAGGTCATCGCCGAGACCGGCTTGGAGCCCGTCGTCGAGGAGTCCCTCCTACCCGAGGACCCCCGAGTCGCCAGACGCCGCGAGCTCGAGGCGCCTCAGTGGTGCCGCAACCTGTGCCTGCCGCCCGAACGGGAGCCCGAGGTGGCCGAACTGATCGCCGACGTGCCCTTCCCGCGCGAGCGGGTCACCATCTGGTGGGACGTCGACCGCTGAGCTAGACGGGATAATCCCTTAGCTGGCCTGGGACTCCGGAGCGAGGCTGGCCGCTACCGCTTCGAGCGTGTCGGCGACCGCCTCGAGATCGGTCTTCACCGGGGTCAGCAACTCTCCCAGGGGCTCGGTCCGGTGGGCGATGGAGCGCACGCCCGAGGTGATGTTGCCCAGCGAGTCGTTCACGGCCCGTAGCACGATCACGACCCGCGTCAGGTAGTAGGCCAGCGCGGCCGCGATCACTAGGGCGATGACGATGGTGACGATCGCTGCGGCAGGCATCAGCTGGCTCCTCCGGTCATAGCAGCGGCCCCGCTGCGCCGACATAGCGCACGGCCAGGCCCTTCGCCGCGGAGACCAGGTCGCGGGTGTCGGCCACAGCCGGCAGCGGCTCGAGGTTCTGGTCCAGCCCGAGCCCGTGCTCGAGGATGTCGTCGGCGTAGCGCTTGATCTCCAGCGCGGGCCTGATCACCCGGTTGGCCAGCAGCAGCACGACCGGCACTACGGCCAGCAGCAGCACTGCGTTGCCGATCCACCAGAGCCACATAGTCATCTCCCCGTGTGCGCTGGGGCGATCATAGTCGCGCCTAGATGCATTCTGCATCTAGTCCGGTCGCTTGCGAGCAGCGAAGCGGTCCAGTCAGCTTGCAAAGCCCAGCGCTTCGACAAGGCTCTCCAATGCCGCCACGGCGGGGGCGCCGGGCTCGTGGTCGACCGGCGACACCCCGAGCCGGTCGGCGGTGTCCACCGCCGGGTCGTCGGGGACCACCACCAGGGTCCGGCCGGCGAAGGCCTCGTCGATGCGGGCCCGGTCCTCGTCGTCTCCCACCTTGTTGGCCACGACCACTACCAGGCCCTGACGCTGCTCGTCGGCGACCGCGACGGCCCGGCGGGCCACGTCGATCGAGCGCAGCGTCGGCTCCACCACCACCACGGTGGCGTCCACCGACGCGCTGGCCAGCCGGGTCAGGGTGCCTATCCCAGCCTCTAGGTCGGCGACGACAGTGGTGGCGTCGTCATTCACGGAGCCGAGCAACTGCTCGGCCGACAGACCGCATCAAGGTCAACCGGGCTCGGGATTCTCGATGCGGGTGATCACCGAGAGGCGCACCCCGTCGGGGGCGTCGGTGCCGTAGCGGTCGAGGATGTCGTCCCAGGTGGGCGCATGGTCGGCTGCGCCGTCGCCGACCTCCTCGCGCAGGGTCAGGAGCCGCTCGGTCTCGGAGTCGCCGACCCCCAGCGACAGGCCGAGGTTGGGGTTGGTGTCGCAGTCGAGGGCGACCACCCGGGCGCCCCGGCGGCCCAGCGTGCGAGCCAGCACCGCGCTGGTGGTGGTCTTGCCGGCTCCACCCTTGCCCACAACGGCGATCTTCATCAGGCCACCTCCTCGCCGAGACCATAGAGCGACACCACCCGGTCAACCAAGGCATCGACCGCTTGGGCGAGCGCGCCGTCGGGGGCCGCGTCCAGCGGGGCGGCGCCGCGGCGGTCGGCCCTTCCGGCGGTGCCGTCGTGGGGGACGACCGCGGCGGCCTCCAGGCCCAGGCGCTCCGAGACGCGGGCCGCGTCGGAGCCGTTGCGGACCTTGTTGACGACGAGCACGAGGCGCGCGGGCCCCCACCTCGCCCCGGAGAGACTGAGGAGGCGTCTTGCCGTGTGCGTCGACTTGACGGTCGGCTCGACCACCACGCACACGGTGTCGGCGTACCTGGCCCAGCCGAACATGGCCTGGCGGGTGCCGCCGGGGAGGTCGCCGACCAGGTGCCAGGAGTCCCGGTCGAGTTCCTCCACCACCTGGCTCCAGGCGTGCTGAGCCTGCTGAAGCCTCACCACATGGCCCCACAGGTTGCCGAACTGCAGGTAGCGGACACCGTCGGGGCATATCGCCGCGTACTGGTCCACGATGGCGGCCGCGTCCAGACCGGGCCGCAGCACCCAGCGGGGTCCCCCCTCCGGGCCGGCGACGACCACGTCGTCGGGTATCGGATGATCGTCCACGCCCACACCCAGGGAGTAGGGAAGCCCCGGCATCGGATCGGAGTCGAGCGCGAGCACGGGCTGGCCGCGGCGGGCCAGAAGCCGGGCAAATGTGCCCGCGATCGTCGACTTGCCGGCGCCACCCTTGCCGACGAACGCCACCCGGATCATCGACGCCGGCTCAGCCTCCGACAAAGATCAGCTCCGAGGTCCCGTCGGCGACCTCGGTGAGGATCTCGCCCAGGAAGCGAAAGGTCGCACCGACACCGGCCGCCTCGGTCGCTGATACCCCACGGGCATCACTGGAGTACGGTCAAAACGACACCATGAAGGGCGCATCTGAGCCGGCGATCACCTTCTGGCGCACGTCTCGGCCCATCTCGGTGTCGGGGACCACATCGAGATCGGCCACCGACACGGCTTCACCAGCGAGGCGAACCTCCGCCTCCAGTCCGGCCGAGCTGGCGACGGTAGCGAAGTGATATGCACGGAACAGAGCGTCGATGTCTGTGCGGGGGTCGGCTGTCGTGAAGAAGATCAGTTTGCGCCGGGTCATCGTCCACTCCTGTCGGTAGCTGAATTGTCTATCGCCACGCCCTCACAGTCCGAAACTTGGCCCCGCACCGCGGCATCGATGAGAGCCTGGGTCTCAGCGTGCTCGGGCGTGGTCAGGAGTCGCACCGCGGGAGCGTCCTCGACGATTCGTCCCTCGCACAGCACCACGATCCGGTCGGCCACCAGCCGGGCCAGGGAGATGTCGTGGGTGATGAACACCAGCGTGGCTCCCAGCGTCTCACGCACGGCGAGCAAGTGGGCAGCCACCGTGGCCCGCAAGGATGCGTCGAGCATTGACGCCGGCTCATCCGCGACAATGAGCTGAGGGCTGGCGACAAGGGTCCGGGCGAGGGCGACACGCTGGCGCTGGCCGCCGCTGAGCGTGCCGGCATGGCGGTTGAGGAACCTCTCTACGGGTACCAACCCCAGCAGCTGCAGAGCCTCAGCCACCCGTGCGGCCCGCTCGTGGCGCCCCCTGCCCGCGATAGCCAGGGGCTCGCCCACCAGCCCAGCGACCGTCATGTTCGGGTGCAGCGATTCGTACGGATCCTGGAACACCATCTGGACTCGCCGTCTCAGCGCACTCAGGTGCCGCCTCGACAGGCCAGCGGTTCCCTTGCCGAGTAGTTCAACAGAGCCGGAGGTCGGCCGGGCCAATCCCAGCGCCAGCCTCGCGATTGTGGACTTGCCGGCCGCACTCCTGCCGATGATGGCAACGGACTCGCCAGCGCCGATCTCCAGGGAAACACCGTCCAGCGCGGTCACGTCGGGCCGCCCGCGGCGCCGACCCGGGTAGACGACCCGCACATCGTCGAGGCGCAGGGCCATCTGGCGCGCTTCGCGGGCGGTGGTCGACGCACTGCTCGGCGAGGCTGCCGCCAGGTCGTCTTCCGGACCCGGTAGGCCTCCGGAACTCGAGTCGACCGGAGCGTGGTGGCAGGCCACCATCACTCCCTGCACCGGACGCTCCACCGGCACGACGCTGTCGCAATCGCCACGGCTGTGGGGGCACCGGGGAGCGAACGCGCAGCCGGGTGGGAGCTCCTTCGGATCGGGGACCTCGCCCGGCACCGGCCTCAGGCGGGCCGTAACCGCGCCTAGCGACGGGAAGGCTCCCAGCAGCATCGCCGTGTAGGGATGCTGGGGACGGCTGATCACGGCTCGGGCGGGGCCGGACTCCACGACCCTGCCGCCGTACATCACTACGAGGTCGTCGGCGCGGGACGCCACCAGCGGCAGATCGTGGGATATCAACCACAGGTCGAAGTCGAGCCTCCGGCGCAGGTCGTCGAGGAGGTCCAAGATCGCCTGCTGGGTGACCACGTCGAGGCCCGTCGTCGGCTCGTCGGCGATGAGCAACTCGGGCCGGTTGGCGACCGCCATGGCGATCACCACCCGCTGGCGCTGGCCGCCGCTCAGTTCGTGGGGGAAGGCTCGGTGGCGATCGAGGGGCAGCCCGACCTCGGACAGGAGGTCGCCGGCCCGCTCCGCCGCGGCGGCCACGGAGGCCAGGGCCGCCGACTCCGCTACCTGGTCGAGAACCGTCATCGTGGGGTCGAGCACGCTCATGGCGGCCTGGGGCACGATTGCCACGTCCCGACCCCGGATCCGCTCCAGACCCTGCCTTCCGAGCCGGCGCAGATCAATGTCGCCCAGCATCACCGCCTCGGCGCGGATGACCCCCGGGTGGGGGACGAGTCCCGGCACCGACACACCCAGAGTCGACTTGCCCGAACCCGACTCGCCGACGAGCCCCAGGACCCTTCCACGACCGACTCGCAGATCGGCTTCACGCACCACAGTCGCGCCGTCGAAGTCAACCGACATAGCGCGAACATCAAGGCGGACCTCCGGAGGGCACGGATCGGGAACCGCTTCAGGCAGCCGGCGCCGGCTCGGTGGCCTCCAGCCATGCCCGCCCAGCTGCGGATCGGCCAGCTCCTCGAAGGCGAACCCCACGAAGGCCAGCCCGACGATGAGAACCGTGAGCGCAACCCCGGGCGGGACAATCCACCACAGCCATGCGTCGGTCAGGATGGCGCTTCCGTTGTTGGCGAAGTACAGCGTGGATCCCCAGCTGATGCGGCCGGGATCGCCCAGACCGAGGAACGCCACCCCCGACTGCACGATCACTGCCACCGCGGCCGCTCGCACGAACTGCGAAACCAGCAGCGGTACGAGGCGCCAGAGAATGTGGACCGTCATGATCCGGGTCGAGCCCGCGCCCATCGCGTGAGCCGCTTCGGTGTGCCCGAACTCCCTGATCTTGAGGACCTGACCACGCAACAGCCGAGCCGGCCGAGCCCATAGCACTCCGGCGATCAGCACGATCAGCACGTCGAGGCCACGCCCGAAATAGGCGGCCAATACAAGGACCAGCACGAGGAACGGCAGCGAGAGGGTCAGGTCGACAACCCTCATGATCACTGCGTCCACCCAGCCTCGATGCCAGCCCGCGACCAGCGCGGCCGCCGCTCCGACCACGGTCGCGACCACGGCTGCCACCAAGCCCACCCAAAGCGACACCCGGGCTCCGTACACCAGCTGCGACCAGAGGTCGCGCCCGAGATCGTCGGTGCCCAGAAGATGCTCCGACGACGGCGCCTCGTACGGTAAGCCGGTGGAGCGGTCGGGCGGGTGCGCAGCCAGAAGGTCGGCGAAGACGGCCGCGCCCAGCACGAGCAGCAGCATCAACAAGCCGGCGACGGCCAGCACCTTCGTGCTGGGCCGGAGCTGTTCCCGGTATCTGCTCAGACCCATCTCGCGCCTGCCCGTCGCACACGGGGATCAAGAAGCGGGTAGAGCAGGTCGGCGAGGAGGTTCGCGCCGATGGCGATGAGCGACAGCAGCAGAAAGACCGCCTGCAGCACCGGGTAGTCGCGGGCCCGCACCGCGTCAAAG
Organism: Acidimicrobiaceae bacterium; assembly: GCA_009843735.1. GTDB lineage: Bacteria > Actinomycetota > Acidimicrobiia > Acidimicrobiales > Aldehydirespiratoraceae > Aldehydirespirator. The sequence goes on from VYCW01000008.1 coordinate 26,621, forward strand.
GCAAGCGAACCGAGGCCCGGATAGGAGAACACGCTCTCCACGACGGTCGCTGCGCCCACCAGAGTGGAGAATCCCAGGAGCGCCACGGTGGAAACCGGGACCATGGCGTTGCGGGCTGCGTGGCGTCGCACGCCCCGGTCGGCTAGGCCCTTGGCGCGGGCCATGAAGACGTAGTCCTCGCTCAGCTCCGACACCATCGCCGAGCGGGCCACCACGAACACCGATCCCAGACCCACGAACGTGAGGGTGACCGCCGGCATCACCAGTCGCTTTCCGGCATCGAGGATCCAGGCCCAGCCCGTCAAGGCCTCCGGCGACACCGCCCCGTAGACCGGCAGCCACTCGAGCTGGACCGAGAAGACCAGCAGCAGCATCAGTCCCACGAAGAACGCCGGGAGCGCGTCCAGAGCCAGCACGCCGGCCAGCAGCGAGACGTCGCGGCGGGAGCCTCGACGCCAGCCGGCCGCGAATCCCAGCGCAACACCCAGGATCGTGGACACCGCCACGGCCGTCCCCACCAGCAGCAACGACCACCAGAGCCGCTCGGTGACAACCTCCGACACCGGCCTGCCATCCCGTACCGAGATGCCGAGATCGCCCTGGGCCAGGTTGCCCAGGTAGCTGGTGAACTGCTGGGTGGCGGAGCCGTCCAGGTCGAAACGCTCTAGCATCGACTCGCGCACAGCATCTTCGACCGTCCCGGCCTCGGGCGGTACCAGGTAGTCGACAGGATCGCCCGGAGCGAGCCGGGGAAGCGCGAAGTTCACCACCAGTGCGGCCAGGATCACCGCCGCGTACTGCGACGCCAGCCGGACCAGGCGCGACGACGAGCGGTCCGCCAGCCGCCTCAATGGCGGCCCCGTCATGGGAGCGGTGGTCGGCTCAGTCTTCGACGGTCCCCTCCCGGCCGCGGCGTCGCACGACGACGAACGCCGCCACCGCCGCTGCAACGATCACGAGCACCACCACGAACGCGACCGTGCCGCTGGCGCCGCCGTCGTCGGCAGCCCCGGTATCGGCGGCCGCGGTGGGCTCGTCGGGATCAGGCGTGGCCGCTCCGGCGTCCTCAGTCGCGGTCCCGTCGTCCGCCGATGCGGCACTGGATGCGTCTGCATCGCCGGCATCGCCGCTTGAGTCGTCAACGCCCTCTGCGGCGGGCTCCTCGACCGCAGCCTGATCTTGCTCGGGCTCCGCGTCGACAGCCTCGGCGGCCTCCTCCGCAGCAGCCTCCTCGGCAGCAGGCTCGGGTGCCTCAGAGCCGGCTGCGTAGGGCGCCAGGAACGAGCGCTTGGTGAACACGCCGTGGCCCGGGTCGCTGATCCAGCCGTCGTAGGCGTCGGGCCGGTAACCCCAGCGGCCGTCGGGGTAGTACAGGACGACCGCAGGAGCTTCGGCGGCGAATATCTCCTGGGCCTGCCCGATCAGGGTGAGCTTCTCGTCGATCGGCGCGTCCAGAGCATCCTCGAGCACCGCGTCGAAGTCGGGGTTGGCGTAACCGCTGAAGATGCCGCCCACTCCCCGGCCGGGAGTATGGAAGAAGAAGAACAGGTGGTCGGGGTCGGCGTGGGCGTGCGACTCGAACACCGCGATGAACATCTCCACCTTCGGCGGACCGTCCGGACCTGGACGCCGGGCCGCGGTGATGGCCGGCGGGTCGAGAGGCTCGACCGTGATGTCCACGCCGATGGCCGACAGCTGCTCGGCCACCAGTTCCCCGGAGCGGATCTGGGGCGGGGCGGCCGCGTTGACTAGCAGCGTGAACTCCAGCGGAGCACCGTCGGCACTGCGGCGCACCCCTCCGTCGCCCAACGGATACCCGGCCGCGTCGAGCATCGAGTTGGCGCCGTCGACGTCGAAGGCATGCCCTCCGACAGGATGGGCCCAGGGCGAGTCGGGATGGGTCCAGGTGTCGTTGCCGGGACGGCCCATGCCGCCCTCGACGATGTCGACTATGGCCTGCACGTCGAGGGCCATGCTCATGGCCTTGCGCACGGCCGGGTCCCTGAGGATGGGCTTGCGGGTGTTGAACATCAGGTACAGCGACTGCATGCGGTTGCCGGTTGCCACCGCGACTTCGTCGTTCTCCTGCATCCGGGGCACCAGCGGCGCCGGGAGGTTGCGGGTCACGAAGTCGAGTTCACCGGTCTGGAGCCCGGCGAAGGCAGCCTGGGCGTCCCTGACGACGGGCATGATCAGCGTGTCGACCAGCGGCGGGCCCAAGAAGTAGTCGGGGTTGGCCTCCAGGCGGTAGGAGACGCCCGGGTCGTACTCGACCATCACGAAGGGCCCGGTGCCGACCGGGAGCGATGTGGCATCGGCGCGGGGATCCTCCACGCCCTCCCAGATGTGCTTGGGAAGGATCGGAATGTCGCCGCCGGGGAGCAGCTTGAAGGTCGTCACCGGATCCTGGAAGGTGATCTCGACGGTGGCGCCGTCGACCACGGAGGCCGACTCGAACACCGGATGGTCGTACACGTGATGGCCGTAGCGTCCCGGCCCCCCGTCGTCCGAGAAGTACTGGAAGGTGAAGGCCACGTCGTCGGCGGTGAACGGCGTGCCGTCGTGCCACAGGACGTCCTCGCGCAAGGTGACCGTCCAGGTGCGGAAGTCCTCGGAGGGCTCGGCGCCGGTGGCCAGCCAGGGTTCGGGGTCGAGGCGGCTCTGCGACCAGAAGAGGGTGTCGTACACCAGCATCGTGAAGTCGTGGGTCAGCGGCAGCGCCTGGGGCACGATGAACGGATTGAGGTTCTTCTCAGCCGCGTGCAGACCCACGCGGACCACGATGTCGTCGTCGTCCTGCGCGGCCGCTAGCGGCGCCAGCGCAAAACTGAACAATGACAGGATGAGAGTGAGAATGATGATTCGATGGCGAAGCATGGCGGCGGAAGCTAGATACACCCTCACGCAGCGTCAAATCAACTATATGTAAGATGCATCTAGTAAACTTAACGTTATCGGGATGAGGCGCCGACGCCTTCGCATTGCCGGCACCGTCCAGGGCGTGGGGTTTCGACCCCACCTGCACCGGCTGGCCCGGAGCCTGTCGCTTACCGGTGCCGCGGGCAACGACGACGACGGCGTGTGGTGCGAGGTCCAGGGAGGCCAAGCCGATCTGGACGACTTCGTGGTGCGGGTCGCCGCGGAGGCCCCTCCGCTGGCCCGGGTGGACTCGGTCCGCTCCTCAGAGGTGCCTGCCGTCGAGGGCGAGCGGGAGTTCTCGATCGCGGCCAGCGGGTCCGGTTCCGGCACGGTCGCCGGCACCGTTCCCCCCGATGTCGCCGCCTGTTCGTCGTGTCTCGCCGAGGTCGCGGATCCCGGCGGGCGCCGGTACCGCTACGCGTTCACCTGCTGCACCGACTGCGGCCCCCGCTACACGGTCGTGCAGAGCCTGCCGTATGACCGCGAGCGCACCTCGATGGCGGTCTTCGAGCTTTGTGCGACCTGCGAGGCCGAGTACCGCGACCCCAACGACCGGCGCCACCATGCCCAGGCGGTGTGCTGTCCCGGCTGCGGTCCGGCGCTGTCGCTGCGGCCGATGACCGGGGAGGCCTTCGACGCCGATCCCATCGAAGGGGCGGTCGCCCTGCTCGAGGCGGGCAGCATCGTCGCCGTCAAGGGTGTCGGCGGCTACCAACTGGCGTGCCGGGCCGGCGACAGCGCAGCGGTGACCCGGCTGAGACGGCGCAAGCACCGGGAGGAGAAGCCGTTCGCGCTGCTGGTCGCCTCGGTCGACGCGGCCCGAGAGCTCGTCGAACTCGACGACCTGGCGGTGCGAGCCCTGACCGGGCCCGAGGCGCCCATAGTGCTCGCGCCGCGGCGGGAGTCGGCCCGGGTCGCCCGCGAGGTGGCACCCGACACCCGACTGCTTGGAGTGATGCTGCCGGCCACGCCGTTGCATGCCCTCCTGGCGGATGCGGCGGGCGTGCCGCTGGTATGCACCAGCGGCAACCGGTCGGACGAGCCAATCGTCACCGACGACGCCCGGATGGTGCCGGAACTAGGCGACATCGCCGACGCCGTCATGGCCCACGACCGGGTGATCGAGCGCCGGGCCGACGACTCGGTGGGGCACGTTGTGGCGAGTGACTTCCAGTTGCTGCGACGGGCTCGCGGCTACGCGCCCGGCACCGTGCGGCTCGACCGCGACGGCCCGCCCGTGCTGGCCGTGGGCGCGGAGCTAAAGAGCACGGTGTGCCTGGCCCTGGGTGCCGACGCCCACATGTCCGTGCACCTCGGCGACCTGGAGCATCCGGCCGCGCTAGCCGCCTTTGAGGCTGCGGTGGCCGACCTGCTAGAGCTGACCCGGGCCGCACCGGAGCTGCTGGTCCACGACCTCCATCCCGAATACCTGTCCACCAAGTTCGCGGCCAGCAGCGACCTCGCTCCCCGGCTGGGGGTGCAGCACCACCATGCCCACCTGGCCTCCTGCCTGACCGACGCCGGTTTCCGCGGCCCGGCCATCGGCGTGATGTTCGACGGGATGGGATGGGGCACCGACGGCACCCTGTGGGGCGGCGAGATCCTCGTGGGCGACGCCGGCGGCTACCAACGGTTCGCCCACCTTCAGCCGGTGCCCATGCCAGGAGGCACCGCCGCCATCCGCCATCCCTGGCGCATGGCACTGGCCCATCTGTTCGAGACGTTCGGCCCGGACGTGCCTGCCATCCCCTCGCTGGCCGACCACCGGGCGGAGGCCGAGCATGTCCTGGCCCAGTGCCGTCCGGGCCAGTCGATCCTGACCACCTCGATCGGCCGGCTCTTCGACTCGATGGCGGCCCTGTGCGGCATCGCCCTATCGGCGACCTACGAGGGTCAGGCCGCGATCCGGTTCGAGCAGGCCGCCGGTCCCGACGTCAGGCGGTACCCCGTCGAGATCACTACGGGTGAACCGGCCGTGATCGAGTTCTCGCCGCTGATCCACGCCGTCGTCTCGGACCTGCTGGCCGGGCAGCCGCCTGCGCTGATCGCGGCGTCGTTCCACCGGTGGGTCGCCGACGCGGCCGTAACCGCGAGCCGTCAGGCCCGTGAGTCGACCGGGCTGTCAGCAGTGGCCCTGTCGGGCGGCGTGTTCCAGAACCGCCGCCTGGTGGAGTTGCTGGTGCCCGACCTCGAGAGGGCGGGTTTCGAGGTCCTCCGCCACCGGCAGGTCCCGCCCAACGACGGCGGGATCGCCCTGGGCCAAGCAGCCATAGGCCGGGCCACTCTGGCCGCCCGCAGCTAGCGAGTCGCTGCTCACAATGGGAACTGCGCTGCGAGTGGCCAACAAGATCCCATCCCCGCGAGAGCCGCAGGACTAGCCGCCGGACAGGTAGTCGGCGCAATCGTCTCGAAGGTCGTCATCGGCCCACTCGCCTGAGAGGGCGCGCTCGCACTGCTCGCGGAGGGCTTGTTCCGCCAGCGCGGCGAGCGTCGGGCCCTCGGACAGGTCGCCGGAGAGCCTACTGAGTTGATAGTCGATAATGATCGAGTTCACGGTCTCGTATGTGTTGCAGTCGAGCGCTCCGGCCACATCCGGTAGGAGAGTCTCACACTCGACCATCCAGCCCCACAGGTCAGGGACACTCCCCCACCCGTACTCGCCGTCCCACGACACGCTGATTGCAGCCACGTTGCACAGGAGTTCGAACTCCGGTGTCCAATGCTCGATGCCGATGAAGTCGCCGCAAACAGCGTCGAGGCCACCCATGACTTGCTCCGGCGTCAATCGATCATCTGAACCCTCCTCGACCACCCGTTCCTCGTCGGCTGGCGCTGGCTCTGACGCTTCGGTGCTGGTAGGAGTGGCGGTCACAACGGTGGTCACCGGTTCCAGTGGGGCCGGCTCCGTCGCAGTGGCCGAGTCTTGCGTCACGTTCGTTGCTGCCGCCTCAGCCGCTGGCACCTCATTGAAAGCCTCCCGGGACGGCTCAGCGTCGTCGGTCCAGCTCAAGTACAGGAGTGTCACGATGACACCCGTGGCGATGCCAGCCAGTGCCACCACCAAACCCCAAGTGACCCGATTGGACATGCTCAAGTTGCCCGCGAGATCGCCGCGATCACGATTCGGGGGCCACGTCTCGGACTGCGTCTTGTACGAGTTGGGGCTCGGCCAGATGTTCGGTGCGTGGGACTGCGCCCAAGTTCTGGAAGCGGCGCGCCTGAGGAAGTACCCGACTCTTGAGCGATCCGACGCCGCTGTTGTAGGCGTCTACGGCCCTGTCAAGGCTCTCTCCCATCAGCTTGAGGTGTCCGGCGAAGGTGTTGAGGCGGGAATACAGCTCCTTGCCGAGGTCAGCGATCTGATGGGCGTGTTCGTTGATCTCGTGCTCCTGCCAAGCCAGCGCCACCGTACGGAGGAACGCCAGCAGCGTCCCGGGCGTCGCGATGAGCACCCCGTGCCTTCGCCACGCCTGCTCCCACAGCGTCGGCCGCACTTTCATGGCCGTGTCGATGATCGGGTCCGCGGGCACGAACATCAACACGAAGCGCGGTGAGCCGCCAACAGCGGCCGAGTAGTCCTTATTGCCCAACTCCTCGGCGCGTGCCAACAGCGTGTCGGCGTGGTGTTCCAGGTAAGGCCTCGCCTCCTCGTTCGTCAGGTTCGACGACTGAGCCTTCTCGTAGCTTTCCCACACCGCCTTGGAATCGATTACCACCTTGATGCCCTTGGGCATGGATACGACAGCGTCGGGCCTTAGCGTGCTGTCGCCTTCGCGAATTGTCTGCTGAAGCCTGTAGTCGTGGCCCTCACGTAAGCCCGAGTCTTCCAAGAGGTTGGCCAGCGACTGCTCCGCCCACTGGCCGCGACGGTTGGGCGAGTAGAGCGTCCTTTGAAGATCTTCGGCGATCTTCTCGACGGACCCGACTTGCGGTGCGAGCTGATCACGAACGCGTTCCTCCAAGCGATCCACGCTGCCTCGCAACGATTCCAGTTCGCGCTGGTTCTGGTCCGCGGCTTCCCGGGTACCGCGCCGAGACGCAGAGCGCACGGCTTGCACGATGAGCGCGACGGCCAGAAGGATGATGATGACTATGAGCGTTGCTTCCATGGTCAGCGACACTATGCGGCGCCTGTGACATCTGTGACATCTGTGACGCTCGTGACACACCGGAGTGAGCGCTGCCTGTTGGGTACGGGGTAGCGTCTCAGTCAGCAGCATTCTCAGCGACTGAGACGAGACAGCCATGAAGATCGGGGTTGTGGGCAAGGGCGGCGTGGGCAAGACCACGCTCAGCGCGCTGCTGGCCCGTTCGCTGGCCGACCGCGGTCGCCGGGTGCTGGCCGTGGACACCGACTCCAACCCCAACCTGGGACTGTCGCTGGGGCTTGACCCCGTCCAGACCGAGGCCTTGCCTACGGTCCCCCGGTCGATCGTCGTCGGCTCCCGAGGCGACCTGACCGTCGCCGAGCTGATGGCCGACTACGCGGCCGAGACCCCGTCGGGGGTGGCCGTGATGTCGGCGCTGCGAGTCGCCGAGGCCGCCGCGGGATGCACCTGCGGCGGCCACGCCACCGTCAGGAGCCTGCTGGGCGAGGCCCTCGACACCGAGACCGACGACACCATCGTCGACATGGAGGCCGGCATCGAGCATCTCAGCCGCTCCGGCGGGACGCTGGCCCATGCCGATGTGCTGGTGCTGGTCATGGAGCCCAGCCTCAAGGCGGTCATCACCGCCCGCCGAACGATCTCCCTGGCCCGCGATCTGGGCATCGGAGCGTGGATCGGCGTGGGCAACAAGGTCAGCGACGACCACCAGGACCTGCTGGCCCGGCTGTGCGCCGACAACGAGGTTCCGCTCGATGTGGTGATCCCGCTCAGCGCCGACGTGGTCGAAGCCGACCGGCTGGGCACCCCGCTCGCGCCCGGCGAGGCCGACAGCGTGTGGGCCGCCGTCGAGTCTCTAACCGACAAGCTCCTGGAGACCGCCAGCGTCCCAGTACGGCAGTAGGCTCGTGTCACTCTCGGCTCCAGCCGCCCCGGCCGGCCGCTCGCGCGCCGACCCGGCCAGCACTATCCCGGCAGAGTTCACTTGAGTTTATATAAGTTACCGCGTTTCCGGATAACTCTTGTATACATGCTCTGGAGCCAGTGATCGATTGCTAGTCACCGCAGGCGACGATGCAGCGCTGCGCCCCGCCGAACCGCCGCGGGGTGACCCGGCCTCATCTGCTTCAGAGTCACCCTGAGCCCCATCGAGTGGCCCCCGGATCAGGTCCCCGGATTGTCTCGACACAGGTGGTTGTGAGTACCGTCCCTGCATTGCTATAGGGTCGGCCGTTCGACCAGCAGCCCATGTTCAGCCGTGTCGAGATGGATGCCTTTGCTGGACTTGGCGGCACTTGGTACTCCGCGGCGGGCTGGTGCCTGTGCTGCTCGTCTCGCTGGCAGTGAGCGCCTGTGGGCCTACGACGAGCGACGATTCTTCCAGCAGCACTGCCACCGACGCCAGCACCGACGCCCCTTCCACCACTCCCGACGCCGCCACTACCACCGGCGCTGCCACCACCGCCACCACCGCCGACGCCCCTTCCCCCACTCCCGACGATTCTTCCAGCACCACCACTGACACCGACGACCCTCCCAACACAACCACCGACGCCGACACCAGTACCGACGCCGTCGGGGGTGGGCAGTTGCGGCAGCTGACGTTCAATGTGGTTGAGGACTGGAACTCCGGGTTTTCGCCCGACGGCACCCGGATCGCGTACAGCAACGACCGCGACGGCGACTACGAGATCTTCGTCATGAACACCGACGGCACCGGCGCCGTCCAGCTGACCCACAACGACACCGACGATCAGGGAGGGTTCTGGTCGCCCGACGGCACCCGCATCGCGTTCGCCAGCGACCGGGACGGCGACTACGAGATCTTCGTGATGAACGCCGACGGCAGCGGCACCGTCCAGCTGACCCACAACGACGCCCTGGACTGGGCTCCGCAGTGGTCGCCCGACGGCAGCCGGATCGCGTTCAGCCGCGAGCTGGACGACGGCAACAGCGAGATCTTCGTGATGAACGCCGACGGCACCGACCCGGTGCGGCTCACCGACAACGCCCACCAGGAATGGACCGCGTCCTGGTCGCCCGACGGTACCCGCATCACCTTCGACAGCGACCGCGACGGCGACTACGAGATCTTCGTGATGAACGCCGACGGCTCCGGCGTCGTCCAGTTGACCCACAACGACGCCCTGGACTGGGCCCCGCAGTGGTCGCCCGACGGCACCCGCATCGTCTTCGAGAGCGATCATGAGGGCTACTCAGACGCCGACAGCGGGCTGCACTACCCGCTCGACGTGATGGTGATGAATGCCGACGGCAGCGGATTGAGACCACTGGCCCAGCACTCCGCCTACGACTCGGGTGGCTCCTGGTCGCCCGACGGCACCCAGGTCGCTTTCACAAGCGACCGCGACGGCGACGCTGAGATCTTCATCGTCAACGCCGACGGTACCAACGCCGGCGGGAGCCTCGACGGGGAGCCGGACACCTCGGACCCGGCAGACGCCGGTGGCGGTGACGCAGCGGATGCGCCGAGGTCGACGGCTGATTTCTTGGGCCATTGGCCGGTTGACGGACCGCGAAGCTGCGGGGCGTGGTTCCGGTACTTGGCCCCGGGGGACTCGGTCTGGATCGGCGCGGAGGGCTTCGCGCCGAACTCGGAGGTGGAGTTCATCGTCGAGGGGGCGTCGCTGCAGCCGCCGGAAGGCAAGCTGCTCGACGCACCGCAGCTGCCGGCCACTGAAGCCAGCTTCGAGGGCAAAGTCCAGGTCATGTGGACCATTCCCGCCGCACCTCCGGCAGATGAGGACAGCGCCCCACGCATATACGGCTTCCAGGGGACCGGAGTCAACGAGGACGGCGGCGCCCATACCGTGAGCATGCTGTGGCCGGTGGTCGCCTATCCGGCGACCGCTCCCTGTGCGCAGGATGACGAGGCCTCGACTTCGTTCGGCGAACCGGTCGAGATCGCGGTTCTCGACAATGACATCGAGGCCACCGCCAACACCGAGACCCACCTGGAAGAGACCTTCGAGCAAGCCCGCGGGGGTGCCTTCAGCGCCGACACGGCAACTGGCGTGGTGACGTTCCAGCCCGACCCGGGGTTCACTGGCACCGCTTCTGCCTTGTACTGGTCATACGACAGCTGGGGAATACGGAGGCGAGGCCTTGTCGAGGTCGAGGTGCGGATCGACTGCTCGATCGACGGCTCGGATGCCCCGGCCGTCATCGTCGGCACTGAAGGCGACGATGTGATCTGCGTTCCCGACCGCCGCGACGACGGTGCCTACGACTTCTACAGTCCGGGCCGCAACTTCAACTACGTAGTCGACGCGAGGGGCGGGAACGACATCGTGTTGGGCGGGGACGGAAACGACCTGATCTACGGCGGCGAGGGCGCGGACACGATCTATGGACGCGGCGCGAAGGACGCGATCGTCGGGGGCCCCGGTGCCGACACCATCTACGGAGGTGACTGGGACGACAAGATCTACAGCTTCGACTCCGAGGACACAGTCGTCGACGTCGAGGGAGACGAGGTCATCGACGCCCCGTTGACGGAGATCTACTGGCCGGGACCGTTCACCAAGAACGACTGGGCGTCCGCGGCCGTGTCCGAGACGATCATCATCGACGTGCTCGCCAACGACTACGACATCAACGGTGACATCGACGCGCCCTCGCTGAGGGCACTGTGGCTGCCCATTGGCACTGCGATCGCGGTCTGGGGTGCTGACGGCAACGTCGTGATCTCCTACACGGCGCCGGATCACGTGCCAGAGGAGCCTCCCTACGAGGCGCCATGGATTCCGGCCCAGAGCGGCCTGGACAACTTCACATATGAGATATGCGACACGCGCGGAACATGCTCATACGGCGATGTGTTCATCAGGATCAGCTGATCTCACACCGGCGCGGCCGGCGGTGCGCACGAAATGCGAGCGCCCGCCCCCTACTTCTCAGTCGCTGTGGCGGTGGCGGTGATGGAGGTCGGGGACGTGGGGATGACTGTGCATCCTGGGGCGATGCTGGTGGACGTGGGTGTGGCGCCCCCCGACGGGCTCGTCGTGGGTGTGATCGTGATGGTCGTCGTCGTGGCTGTGCTCGTGCTCGTGCTCCATGGCCTCGTGGGCGTGCTGGTGGTCGTGGGCGGACTCCAATGACACGCCCACTCCGGTGGCGGCAATCACCACCGCGATCAACTGCGCGACCGTCACCGACTCTCCCAGCACCGACCAGGCGATGATGGCGCCAATGAACGGCGCGGCCGCGAAGATCACCTGACCCCGGGCCGCCCCCAGGTCCCGGGCGCCCTTGACCCAGAACACGATCGACGCGCCGTAGCCAGCCATGCCGATGAGCAACCCCGCCACGACCTGGCCAGCGGTGATGCCGGTCACGCCCTCAGAGAAAGCCAAACCCAGCATCAGGTTGGCCAGCCCGGCCACGAACCCCTTCAGCAGCACCACCTGCTCGGGGCTGAGCTGGTCGATCTTGGCGGTGACGCCGTTGTCCACCCCCCACGCCAGGCAGCCCGCCGCGATTAACAGCGCGCCGACGTCGATCTGCGCGCCCGGCTCCCAGGACAGGACCACCCCCGCCACGGTGACGAGCCCCGCTCCGGCCAGGACACGCCCCCCGAGATGCTCACGGAAGATGACGGCGGCCAGCAGAACGGTGGCGGCCAGCTCCAGGTTGAGCAGGATCGATGCGGTCGCGGCCGGGGTGCGGGCGAGACCGGCCACTAGCAGCGCCGGCCCGATGGCGCCGCCCGCGACGACGGCCGCCAGCGCGGGACGCCAGTCGCGCCGCAGCGCCACCGCCGACGGGGGCGAGCGGACGACCGAGGGCACTACCGCCATCCCCGCGCCCAGATAGAGAAGGCCTGCCAGCACCAGCGAGGACATGTCACCGGCCAGTTCGGAGGCGGCCGGCGCCGACGCTCCGAACAGCACCGCCGCCACCAAGCAGCGGATGATGCCCGCGCGGCTCATTGGCCTTCCCCAACAAGGATCCCGGCCCGGCTCATGGGCCTTCCCCCGCGACGATCACGGCGCGGCTCATGGGCGACAATCTGCCGCGGTCAGCGGCATCATCAGCAAATCCGGGGCAGGGGGTCGCCGACCAGCATGTCGACGATCCTGGTGCCGCCGAAGCCGGTGCGCACCAGCACCAGGCCCGGGTGCTCCCCGGTGACGTTGCCCACGACGCAGGCGTCGGCGCCGGCCTCGCAGCTTCGCATGGCCTCGACCGCGGTCTCGGCGTCGGTGGCGGGAACCACCGCCAGCATCTTGCCCTCGTTGGCGATGTACAGCGGATCGAGTCCTAGCAGCTCGCACGCCCCGGCCACCGCTCCCCGCACCGGCAGGGCCCGCTCGTCCAACTCCACCCCCAGCCCGGATGCCGCGGCCAACTCGTTGCAGATGGAGGCCACCCCGCCGCGGGTCGGGTCCCGCAGCCACCGGGTGGCCGGCACCGCGTCCAGCAGGGCCGCTACCAGTTGATGCAGCGGCGCGGTGTCCGACGCCACATCGGCGGCCAGGGCCAGGTCGCCGCGGGCCACCATCACGGCCACGCCGTGGTCGCCGATCGTGCCGGAGAGCACCAGCGCGTCCGACGGCTGCACCGACGCCGCGTCCAGCTGTGTCCCGTCTCTCACGAACCCGATCCCGGTGGTGGTGATGTAGCAGCCGTCGGCCGCGCCCCGCTCCACCACCTTGGTGTCTCCGGTGACCACATGGACGCCCGCGGCCACCGCCGCCCGGGCCACGTCGTCCACGATGGCTCTCAGCTCTTCGACCTCCAATCCCTCTTCGAGCACCAGCGACACCGTCAGCGCGGCGGGCTCGGCCCCCATGGCCGCCAGATCGTTGATGGTGCCGTTGACGGCCAGATCTCCGATGGAGCCGCCGTTGAAACGCCGCGGGGTCACCACGAAGGCGTCGGTGGTGACGGCCAGCCGGCGATCGTCTCCGATCTCCAGCACCGCGCCGTCGTCGAGAGCGTCGAGCACCGGGTTGGAGAAGGCGGGGCGGATGACGGCCTCGATGAGTGACTGGCTGGCCCTTCCACCCGCCCCGTGGGCCATCGTGATGGTCTCGTCGGCGAGCTTGGGGGTGCGCCGCCGCCAGGACTCGACCCGGGCCAGCACGGCCTCGCGTGCCTCGAAGTCGTCGCCAGACGCCATCAGGTGGCGTGGACCGGGATGCGCGACCGGGTCGAGTACCGCCCGTAGTTGTAGTAGGCGGCGCAGGCGCCCTCCGAGGACACCATGCAGGTGCCGATCGGCGTCTCGGGGGTGCAGGCCGTTCCGAAGACCTTGCACTCCCACGGCCGCAGCGCTCCCTTGAGCACCTCGCCGCACTGGCAGGCCTTCGGGTCCGCCACCCGCACGCCGGGGACCTCGTAGCGCAGCTCGGCGTCCCACGGCGCGAATTCGGGCGCGATGGCCAGAGCGCTCTGGGCGATGAACCCGAGACCCCGCCACTCGAAGTGCGGCCTCACCACGAAGACCTCGCGCAGCAGCTCCAGCGCCCGGGAGTTGCCCTCGCCGGACACGACCCGCCGGTACTGGTTCTCGACCTCGCAGCGTCCCTCGGCGAGCTGGCGCAGCAGCATCAGCACCGCCTGCAGGATGTCCACCGGCTCGAAGCCGGCTGTGACCAGGGGCCGGCCGTACTGCTGGGGCACGAACCGGTACGGATGGGTGCCGATCACGGTGGAGACGTGTCCGGGGCCCAGGAACCCGTCGAGGTCGAGCCCGGGCGAGTCGAGGATGGCCTTCAGCGGCGGGACGATGGTGACGTGGTTGCAGAACACGCTGAAGTTGTCGACGTTGCGCTCGCGGGCCTGCAGCAGCGTGACCGCGGTCGAAGGCGCCGTGGTCTCGAAACCGACGGCGAGGAACACGACCTGGCGGTCGGGGCTCCTTTCTGCGAGCGCGAGCGCGTCCAGCGGCGAGTACACGACGCGGACATCGGCGCCGCCGGCCTTGGCCTCCAGCAGGGTCGACTCCCCGCCCGGCACCCGCATCATGTCCCCGAAGCAGCACATGGTCACTCCGTCGGCGCAGGCGACCGCGACGGCGTCGTCGACGCGGCCCATCGGGATGACACAGACCGGGCACCCCGGCCCGTGGATGAGCTCGATGCTGTCCGGGAGCAGGGCCTCGATTCCGTGCCGGTAGATGGCGTGGGTGTGACCCCCGCAGACCTCCATGAACTTCCGGTGCGGTTGGTCGGCGGCCGCACCGGCGATGTCAGCCAGCAGACGGCGGGCTGCCTCGGGGTCGCGGAACTCGTCGACGTACTTCACGGCGCCGCCTCCGATGCCCCCGCGGAGGCCGCGAGCGCGCCCGCGGCCCGCTCGCACAGTGCGCTCATGAGCGCGGCCTGGGCCTCCTGGATGCGATGCACCGACATCGACTGTACGACGAGGTTGTGGTCCACGCTCGGGTGATCCGTGAACGACCCGCCGCCGTAACCGCTTAGACCCACCGTGGCCAGTCCCATTGCCGAAGCCTGGTCGAAGGCGGCCAGCAGGTTCCGGGAGGCGCCGCTGGTGCTGCAACCCACCAGCACGTCGCCGGGCGCGGCGAAGGCGTCGAGCTGGCGCGAGAAGATCCGCTCGGCGCCGAGGTCGTTGGCCAGCGCGGTGGCCACCGCGTAGTCGGCGGAGAGCGACTCGGCCGGGACACCCCGGGCTCGTAGCAGCCGGGCCAGCCGGGCGGCGTCGGTGGCGCTTCCCCCGTTGCCCATGGTCAGCACCCGGCCGCCGGACCCGGCGGCCCGCCCGATGACCGTGGCGGCCTGTGCCAGCGCGGCCCCGTTGGACTCCTGCGACTGCCGGGACAGCTCCTCGGACTCCCGGACCTTGGCCTCGGCCGACGCCCGGAGCGACTGGCGCAGCGCAGCCTCGTCCTCCTCGGCCGCGTCCAGGAACGGGTACAGGAACCCGGTGGAGTCGCCGCCAGCCGGCGCTGAGCTGCCGATCAGCCCGGGATGCTCGAGCGCGACCTGGACCAGTTCCCACAGCACGTGGTAGCTGCGGACGATGGCGGTGTCGCTCTGATCGGTCGAGATGAACAGGTCGGCGGCAACGCCGTCAGGCCCGATGACCAGGGTGGCGTCCGTCGAGACGGCCGCGCCGGCTCCGGATGCGGCCACCGCCGCGGCCAGGGGGCGGGTGCCGGCCACCACGGGATGGACGAACTCGACGGCCACGTGGTGGGCATGGTCGGGCGCTCCGGGGGCCCACACACTCAGCCGGCTCCCGGCGGTGAAGGCCCGGGCCAGCCACATCGCAGCCTCGACCGGGTCGCGGCCGCAGTCGATTGCCGGCTCGGAGCCCGTGCTCATGGCAGGTCGCTTGTGAAGGCCTCGATCTCTTCGTCGTACACCGACCCGAGCTCCCGCATGAACGCCAGCGTGTCGGCTGCTTCGTCCGCATCGATCTTGGACATGGCGAAGCCGACGTGCAGCAGCACCCACTCGCCGACGTCGAGTCCCTCGTCGTCGACCATGATGGTGTTGACCTCCCGCTGCGCCCCGTCCACATCGACGGTGGCGGTGTGGGGACCCGACGGCTCCAGCTCGACGACCCGGGCGGGAATCCCGACGCACATCAGACGCCGGCCTCCGCTCGTGCAACCGATGGTCCGGCCACGAGAGCGCCGAACAGGGTGTCCAGCGCTCCGACCACGGGGTCGCCGGGGGCGTGATCGAGCAGCGGCCGGGCCGCGCCGTCCGCTTCGAGCACGGCCTCGGACCAACCCAGGATGCCGGCCAGCTCCAGCCCGTGGCGATCGCAGTACTCCTCGATGGCATCGGAGTCCGACGGCTGCCGGCACTTGTTGGCCACCACCGCCACCCGGCCGATCGAGGTCTCGGCCGCCAGCGAAGCCTGAAGCCTCACCGCCTCCAGTGATCGGTAGTAGGGCTCGGCCACGAGCAGCAGCACGTCGGAATGCCGTGCCGTCCCCCGGCTCAGGTGCTCCGGGGACGCTTCGAGGTCCAGCAGCGTGACCGTGCCGGGGGCAGTGCCGAGATCGGCGAGGAAGGCGCTCACGGCGGCGTGCGCGGAGCACATGCAGCCCTCGTCGGCGTGCTGGGGCATCCCCATGCGCACGAGGCGCACACCGTCGGGCGCGGGCGCGCTGTGCCGGTCGAGAACCTCGTCCACCGGGGCCGTCAGCCGCGGCCCGTCGAAACGGCGCGACACCAGCGACGGGGGCAGGAACGGAGCCACCGAGGTCCCCTCTACACCGATGGCCGCGTGAAGGTTGGGGTTGGTGTCGCCGTCGATGGCCACCACCCGGAGGCCCGACCTGGCCATGAGCCGGGCCGCGGTCGCGCAGATGGTGGTCTTTCCGGCGCCGCCCTTGCCCGCGACCGCGATCCTCATGTGGGAGCGCCGTCGCGCGTGCTGAAGTGCTCCAGGGCGGCTACGAGGCCGTCGCGCACCGTGGCCAGCTCGGTGGCCGCGGCCCGGACCTCCCGCCGCCCGGACTCGGTGAGCGAGTAGAGACGCCGGTCGGGCCCCGACACGGACGGAACCCACTGCGAGGTGACCAGGTCGCGCTGCTGCATGGTCCGCAGCCCGCGATAGACCGCGGCGAGGTCCACCGACAGGCCCAGGGATGTGACGGTCTCGTAGAGCTCGTAGCCGTAGGAGGTGCCGGCGCGTTCCAGGCCGAGCAGCAGGAACGCGGGCAGGAACCGCCGCGGTAGCCCGTCGCCCGGCTCAGTGGGCATGATCGTGGCCGTCGCCCAGGCGCTGCGCGATGCACGCCTCGGCCTCGTCTACGGAGGCATGGCACCAGCAGTCGTCGCTGCACTCCCCGTGGGTGGGCTTGGTCAGGTCGGCGAACGCCTCCTGGAACTCCCGGGCGCCTCGCTCCAGGCCGAACTCCGACAGCGCGAACCATTCGCCGTCGCGGACCAGGTAGCCCTCAACGACGAGGCGGTCGAGGTAGGTAATGCCGATGGCGGCGTCCACACCGAGGAAGCGTTCGATCAACCCGGGATCCACCACATCGCCGAACCCCTCGCCCCGCAGCCAGTACATGACCTGGAGGATCTCGCTGCGCCAGTAGAGGGCAGCCAGCGCATCGGACTTCGGTGAGGCCGCCGAGGTGCTCACGATCTGGCGCCGAGGCGCTCGGCCTTGGCCGAGACCCCCTCGAGCGCGCCGGCGATGACGGTCAACTGCTCGTTCACCCGGGTGACCGACGGGCCGACGGAAGCGCACTGGGTCTCGATGGCCCTCACGCCGAATGTGACCTTGCCCAGGGACTGCGAGATCCGCCGGAGCGAGCGGGCGATGGCGATCAGGTACACCGCCAGGGCTCCGACAAACACCACGATCTCGACGACGGTCAGCACGATGAGGAGCGTCCGCATCAGTCGTCCCCTCCCGCTTGGGCCAGCGCCTCGTCGAGGAAGGCGTCGTGCTTGAGCGCCTCCTCAGTGAAGGTGTCCAGGCGCACGGTGGTCTGGTGCAGCATCCATGTGGTGGCGGTGTTGCGGGCCACCTGCTTGCCCGTCTCCCAGATGGCGTCCGCGCCCGTCTCGATGCGGCGCACCTTGCGGTAGAAGATCTGCAGCAGCAGCACCGCGACCAGACAGACCACCAGACCCAATGCCAGGGTCAGCCACCAGAGCGCGTTGGTGCTCATCGTCAGCCGCCGTCCTTCGAGGCGAGATGCGCTCGCACCGCGCCCGCCCCCGCGGTGATCCGCTCGATCGCCGCGTTGACGTCGTTGACCGCCCACAGCGGAGAGGTGTTGTCGCGGGACTCCTCCAGCGCGGCCAGGATCGCCTCGGCCTTCACTGCAGCCCGATGAGCGCCGCGGATCATGAGCAGCAACAGCACGACCACGGCCAGGATCAGAACGCCCCCGATCACATAGCCAATGACCCATCCTGTCGACATGGACCCTCCCGCAGCCGTACCCAGCGGTCCGGGCCAGCCTAACCCAAGGCCTCCGCTAGATGCGATTCGCACTTAGTGTGTAGTATCGAGTTCGTCGGTAGCGCCCCGACCGCAGGAGGCTTCGCTCGTGGTCCAGTACACCAAGGTCGTGCCAGGCTCGACGCACGGCGAGCTCGAGGCCAAGCCGCTCATCACCGACCCCGGTGACCCGCTCGCGCCGGTCGCCCTGCGCAGCCCGCTCCGACCCAAGCGATCAGAGCTGGTGTCCCAGGGCCCGCTGGAGAAGGCCTACTTGTTCTGGATTGTGGGCGCCAGCTGCGACGGCTGCACCATCGCCATCTCGGGCGCCACCCATCCCCGGGTCGAGGACCTGCTGACAGGCCGGGTTCCAGGACTGCCTCGCATAGAGCTCATCCACACCGTGCTATCGGTGGAGTCTGGACCGGAGTGGACTGAGAACCTCCGCCTGGCGGCCGAGGGCAAGCTCGACGCCCCCTACCTGATCTTCTGGGAGGGGTCGATCATGGACGAGACGGTCTCGGGCGAGTACGGCTACTGGATGGGGCTGGGCGAGGACCGCACCGACGGCCGCCAGATCACCAGCCTGGAGTGGCTCGACCGCCTGGCTCCCGGCGCCGCGGCCGTGCTGTCGATCGGGACCTGCGCCTGCTGGGGCGGCATCCCGGCCGCGCACGGCAACCCCACCAACGCCATGGGCGTCATGGACCACCTCGGCAAGGACTACCGGTCGGCGCTGGGGCTCCCGGTCATCAACATCCCGGGCTGCTCGCCGGTGGGGGACAACATCACCGAGACCGCCGCCGCGGCCCTGCTGTTCCTCAACGGCCTGGCCCCGCTGCCCGAGTTCGACGAGCTCGGGAGACCCGCCTGGCTTTTCACCGAGACCGTCCACCGGCACTGCCCCCGGGCCGGCTACTACGAGGAGGGCGTGTTCGCCCACTCCTACGGCGACAAGGAGTGCCTCGTCGAGCTGGGGTGCTGGGGCCCGATCGTGCAGTGCAACATCGCCGAGCGGGGCATCGTCGACGGCCACGGCGGGTGCATGAACATGGGCGGCATCTGCATCGGCTGCACCATGCCCGGCTTCCCCGACAAGTTCTCCCCCATCTACGAACGTCCGCCCGGCGCACTGCTGTCCACCAACACCAACCGGGTGATGGGCGGGTTCATCCGGCGCATGCGCCAGCTGTCCCAAACCGACAAGATGCGCTCGGCCCGGTGGCACGACAGCCGCGACCTCCCCAGCGGCTGGAGTCGCTACAAGACCCAGCCCGTCGGAGCAGAGCGCTTGATTCATCGGCTCTACTCACGCAAGCAGCACTCTCACGAGGGAGGCCGTTAGTCGAATGTGCTTCAAGAACCTCCCCATCGAATTCGACGACGCCGGTAAAGCCCGGCTGGTCGAGGGCATCCCAGATCCCTACGCGGTCGCGGTAGCCGAGCCGCGGGACTTCGTCCGCAGCGCGCTGGACCGCCGCAGCGCAGGCGCGCTGGCCGCACCGCCACGGCTGCGGGAGTGGAGCATCGACCCGGTGACCCGGGTCGCCGGCGCGCTGGCGGTGCATACCGTCCTCGACCTCGAGACCCGCACCGCAGTGGAGGCCCACTCCATGGCGATGCTCTTCCGCGGCTACGAGATCATCCTCAAGGGCCGCGATCCCCGCGACGCCATCGACATCTCGTCAAGAGCCTGCGGGGTGTGCGGCGGCGTGCACGCCTCGGTGTCGTCGCTGGCCATCGAGATGGCCTTCGGCATCCAGCCCCCGCCCCTCGGCGCGTGCGTACGAAACCTGGGCGAGGTGGCCGAGATGTTCTACGACCACCCGCTGCATCTGGGTCTGCTGGCCGGACCCGACTATTCCACCGCCATCGTGTCGGTCACCAACCCCGAGCTAGTTGATCGAGCGTCCAAGACGCTGGCCCCGCACGCCGACGTCCACGGGTACGTCACCATCAAGGACATCATGGACGCCCTCAACCCGCTGGAGGGGTCCATCTACCTGGAGTCCCTGGAGTACACCCGCATCGCCCGCAAGATGTGCACGCTGATGTACGGGAAGTACCCACATCCGTCCACGCTCGTGCCCGGCGGCGTGTCCACCACCGTCAGCACCACAACCTTCAACGAGTACTACGCCAACCTCGGCCTGATCTTCGACTACGCCAAGCGGCTGGCCGGGATCTGGGACGACATCTGCGACTTCTTCCTGGAGGCCAACCCGGCCTACTCCGATGTGGGCCTACGACCGTCCAACCTGATCCAGACGGGGATCTGGGACGACGTCGAGGTCTACGACGCCACCTACGCCAACATCGACGCCTGGGGCCAGGCCCGCTACTCGGCGCCCGGCATCATCAAGGACGGCGAGCTCCTCACCACCAAGCTCACCGAGATCAACATGGGCATCGAGGAGTTCGTGGAGCACTCCTACTACGAGGACTGGACGACCAACGGCAATGGCAGCGGCAACGGTCACGTACCGTTCCCCACCGACGCGCTCGGCAACCCGCTGTCGCCGTACCACGCCTGGAACAAGGAGACCATCCCCCGCCCGCAGGGCAAGAACTTCAAGGAGAAGTACTCCTGGGCCACCGCCCCCCGCTGGGACCGCACCTCCATGGAGACCGGCGTGTACGGGCGAATGTGGACCACCGCCATGGCCCAGCAGCTGCCCGACAACCCCTACATCGAGGCCACCGGCGACGGGCTGCGGATGCTGCTGCCGGCGCACGATCTGCCCGAGACAGAGCTGTTCTGGAGGGTGCCCGCCAAGCTGAACGCCTTCGAGCGGAACCGGGGACGGGCCTACGGTGTGGCCTTCACCGCGGCCATCGGGATGATCTGCCTGATGCAGGCCTTCGAGTACTGGCGCAAGGGTGAGACGAGGGTGTCGACGCCGTTCAAGGTGCCCCGCGACGAGCGGGTGTCGGCCGGCTTCTGGGAGGCCGGGAGGGGGTACTTGACCCACCACATGCACATGGACAAGGGCCGGCTGCTCAACTACCAGATCAACACGCCGTCCACCTGGAACGCCTCGCCGCGTGACCCGTTCGGCAGTCCCGGGCCCTACGAGCAGGCCATCATGGGAACCCCGATCCTCGAGAGTGTCGGCGACGACGACATCAAGGGCATCGACATCCTGCGAACCATCCGCAGCTTCGATCCCTGCATGCCGTGCACCACCCACATGGACACGGGGCGGGGGGTCATAACCCGCGAGGTCAACTCGTGCGGGTGCACACTGGAGTGATGCGGGCCGCGCAGGACGGCACTCCCCAAATTCCTCAAGCCCCGGCGACACCGCCCCTACACGCCGCCCCGGGCGCGGGCTTAGAGGCGGCCCCGGGATCCTGGGCCGGGCGCGACGAGGTGCTCGACACGCTGCTCGGACCGGGCGCGCAGGTGAAGCCCGGACGAGGAGAGGCGGGGCCGGGCTGCACGCTGGTGGGAGGCATCGGCCTGCCATGGCTGCGCGACCTGGACTTCGGCACGAACTGGCTGGCCCGGGCCGCGTCGCTTCAGTGGCCCGACGATGTGGTGCTGGAGGACCTGTCGTACGCCGCGCACCGCGTCATGCACCGTCTCCAGGAGTTGCAGCCCCGGCGGGTGGTGCTGCTCGGCTGCATGCCTCGGAGCACCGGACCGCCCGGAACGATCCGGCGCTACCGGCTGTCCGAGATGCCCGATCCCGACCCCGACGAGGTGCACGAGCGCCTCGGCGAGGCGGTCGGGGGAATCGTCGACCTGGACCACACGCTGGCCGTCTGCCGGCACTGGAACGCGCTGCCCGACGACACAGTGGTCATTGAGGTCGAGCCGGCCGACAGCGAGTTCGGCTGGGGGTTCTCGCAACCGGTCGAGGACGCGGTGGATGAGGTGCTCGACATGGTCCGTCACGAGGTGTCGCGTTGAGTGGGCTGCGCTCAGGGTGGAGCCGGCTCGGGCTCGGGGTTGAGCCGGCGACCGCGCTAGGAACTGGATCGTGACCGGGCCCGACGAACTGGCCTACAGCGAGATCCTCGAGCGGGCGGCCGAGCTGGCCACCAGCCTGCTGGAGTGCGACGACGGGCGCGTCGCCGCCGACGCCGAGGAGTTGCTGGACTGGCTCGACGCCTACCACCGGGAGGGGCTGGGCCGGCTAGTCGAGATGGTGCGTCAGTGGCGCGGCGAACTGTTCCTTGAGCAGGCGGCGCTGGACCCTGTCGTGGGCGAGCTGCTCGCCACCTACGGCCTCGGCACCGACACCGACTCGGCCGCCGCCGAGCGGGTCATCCAGCTGGCCCTGGACGAGGTCCGTCCCTACATCCACTCCCATGGCGGCGAAGTGGAGGTGCTCTCCGTCAGCGACGGCGTCGTGCAGCTTCGGATGCACGGCACCTGCAACGGCTGCACCGCGGCCGACGACACGGTCACCCGCCGCATCGAGGTGTCGCTGCGGGAGCACTGGATCGACTTCAGGCGGGTCGAGATGGAGGAGCACACCGAGGCTCCCCATCCGCCGCCGAGCCCTGGCGACCTCTCCACCGGTTTGACGATCGGGCCTCGCCCGTCATGACCGCGGCGGCGGGGGTCGACGTGAGCGATCTCTGCTTCACCGCCCGGGCCCTGGCCCAGACGCATCCGATGACCGAGGCGTCGCACCACTACCGCCAGGAGTGCCTGGAGAGGGAGCGACGCCGCCAGCCCGTGACCGAGCTGGCCGACTGGGCCGCGACCGCTCTCCTGGTGGGCTATTGCCTGCGCCGCTCGGAGGAGCAAAGGGTGAACGACGGCGCGTTCGCCGCCGCGGCCTCCACCGGCAACGAGATCGACCTCGACCATGTGACCGCGCTTACCGAGTCGCTGCGCCTGGGCGACCCCGGCAGTGTCTCGCTGCTGCCCGCGGATGTGACCGTCGCCGCACTCGACCGGATCATCGGCACGGAGTTGGACAAGCGGAACGAACATCTGCGGGAGCAACTGGATGATGCGTCCTGGTCCGAACTCGAGGACTACATCGCATGGTGGGTGATCCACGGCTACGCCCTGCGGGCCAGCGAATGCCCGAAACAATAATGCCGACGAGGGTGCTCGTGGTCGGGGTGGGCAACGTGCTCCACGGCGACGACGGGTTCGGGGTAGAAGTGGTGAAACGGCTCGGCAAGCGGAGCCTCCCGTCCGGGGTCGACGTCGCCGAGACCGGCATCGGCGGGATCCACCTCGTCCATGAACTCATGGCGGGCTACGACGCCCTCGTGGTGGTCGACGCCGTCGACCGGGACCGCCCGCCCGGGACGGTAATGGTGATCGACGCTGAGGTGATCGACGTCGGCGAGCTGCCCGTCGATGAGCGACATGACCTTCTGGCCGACATGCACCTGGCCACCCCGGAGCGCGCCCTCATGGTGGCCAAGGCGGCCGGCGTGCTCCCCGAACGCACCATCATCGTCGGCTGCCAGCCCGCGGAGGTCGACACGCTGGGGATCGGGCTGACCTCGGCGGTGAACGACGCGGTCGCTCGTGCCGTCGCCGAAGTCGAGCGCTGCGTGCGGGAGCTGGTCCCCGTCCACGGCTCCGAACCGTGACCGTCGAGGACCCCAGGCTGTGACCATCGAGGATCTCGAGGCCGCGCTCGAAGCCGTGAGCCTGGCCGAGGCGCCCGACGACTGGGCGCTGGCCGCCTACCGGCTGGCGGTGGCCAGATCGGAGGCCGCCGGCCGGCCCGAGGACATCGATCAGGCTCTGGAGATGCTGGACAAAGCCGCTCGAATCCTCACCGCCGATAGGGCGCCCGTCGAGCACGGGCGCATCCTCACCGCCGCGGCGAACTGCCACCGCGCCGGGGGCCGTGCCGACCGGGCCCTCGAACTGTTCGGGCGGGCCGCGGATCTGATCGCCCCCCGCGCGCCGGCAGTCGAGCACGCGGCGGCGCTGATCAACCTCGGCCTGGCGCACTGCGAGGCCGGCCACCCGACCGCAGGTATCGAAGCCCTGAATCGAGCCATCGATCTCGCGACGGCCCAGATGGCGGCGGTCCCGGGCGACAACGGCGACTCCGTCGATGATGAGAGGAGCCGGCTACTGGGCGCCGCGCTGATCAACCGGGCCCAGGCCCGCCAATCGCTGGGCCGCGACGAGGACCTGCGAGCGGCAGTCGACGACTACCGGGGCGCGATAGCGGCGCTTCCGACCTCGTCGCTGCAGGCGGGTATGGCCGCACACGGGCTCGGCGCCGCGGTGCTGGAAATGTGCCGGCGGGGCGCGTCCGGCTCGACTCCCGAAGAGGCCGTCGGCGCCTTCGAGCAGTCCCTGAGCGTGCTCGGCCACAGCAGCTTCCCGTTCCATCACGCGGTGGCGCGCCACAGCCTGGCTCTGGCCTTCGAGATGAGGGGCGGCGCGGGCGACTTGGCCCGGGCCCTCAACAGCGCCCACGCCGCCATCGCGGTGTTCGACCCCCGCCTGCACGCCTCCCACTGGCGCACCGCCCATGCCACCCTGGCCCGGCTGGAAGCCGCGTTGGACGACGTTGACCCGGCAACCGGCCGGGCAGGCCATGTGGCCCGCCTGCTGGCCGCCACCGATGAGACGGAGCGGGAGCAGCTGCTGCGAGACCGGCTCCGGCGGGCGGCCACGCTGCCCCCTACAGGCATGGACGCCGATCTGGATGCGCTGGTCGGCTCGCTGGCCGAGCTGGGCCTCGACGGCTACCGGCGGGTGCTCCGGTCCCTGATCGGCGTGCTCATGGAACTGCCCGACCGGTTGCTGGAGGCGGCCTGCGAGACGCTGTGCCGGGTCCATGCCGGGCACGACGCGACCGAGTTCCTGGACGAGACGCTCGACGGTGTGATCACCGATCGGCTCTTCGGGCCGCAGCGGGTGCGGGTCCGTGACCTGCTGGAGGCCAACGGGTGGGTTCGGCCGTGACCGGCACAGCCGGTGACGCCGCCGAGAGAGCCCGAGCGTTCATCCATGCGATCGTCTGGGCCGAGCACACCACCCTGTGGGACCTGCTGAGCGACCACGGCCGGGCCGCCGCCCTGTCGGTGGCGATGCGCAACGGCCTCGACCGGGTGGCGGCCGGACGGATACGCGACGACCTCGCCGATCCCGTCGAGCGGGAGCGCTTCCTGCAGCAACTGGTGGGAGGGCTGCGCCGCGATCTGCGCAGCGTCGAGATCACCGAACTGGCGCTGGGAGAGTGCCACGCTGTCGAGGACGGCTCGGTTGCGGTCGAGTTGCTGTCGCCGTCGCAGCTCCCCGGCATCGACGCCTGGCCAGCCGGCCGGCTCGTCCTGAGCTGCGACGCCGACCGGGGCTGGGTGGTCGACCGGTTGGAGCCCAGGCTGGCCGGGCCGTGACACCGCCCACGAGGACGGCAGCCGTGGCGCTGTCCGTCGAGGCGCTACTGCACCAGTGGGCCCGCCAGTCGGCCGCTCCCGCCGGAGCGGCCGTCGTGGCCGACACCGAGATCGCGGCCCGGCGCCGCGGTGGCATGGAATGGCGCACCCCCGACGCCGTCGCGGTGAGCGTGCTGGCCCGGCCCGCAGCACTCGATCCATCGATGGTCGATGTGGGCTGGGCGGCTGCCAGCCTGGCCGCGGCCCGAGCGCTGGATGCTTGTTTCGGCGGTCACCGGTCTTGCCTTTGGCCCGATCGGATCGAGTGCGAACCGGAAGACGGCCTCGATGTGGCCGTCAGCTCGGCCTGCACGCTGGGCCCCGGTCGGGTCGAGTTCGCCGCACTCACGGTCCGGGTCGGGCCCGTCGTCCCACTCGAAGAGCGTTCCCGGATCACCGGCGAGTTGCTGACGCACCTGCGGGACCTGGCATCAGGGCTCGACGATCCGGCGTCAGTCCTCGACGCCTACCGGGGCGGCTGCTCCACCCTGGGACGAGCAGTCGAGCTGCGGATGCTGCCCCACGGGTCCATGCGAGGTGTGGCCGCCGACGTCGACGACGCTGGCCGGCTCGTTCTGGCGTCGCCGACCGGCCTGCGGGAACCGATCGCGGTCGCGTCGATCAACGAAGTGAGGCTGCTGCCAGTCCAGTAGCGGCCACGGAGCGCCTCGATTGAATCTCGGGTGAGTTGTGTGTCATATACACACCAATACTCAACCGAGAATCGGTACTCCGCGCCGGATTCAGGCGGCAGTTGAGAACAGGATGATGGCGACCGCGCCCAGCGCCGCGCCGGCCCACTGCCAGCGGCGCACGGCCTCATGGTAGATCCGCCACGCCAGTGTCATGGCCGTCACCGGCGCGAAACCGAGCATCGCGGCGATCACCGCCACGTTGCCCCGCTGGAAGGCGATGACCATGGCGATCACGGCCCCGATGTCGATCAGGCCCACTAGGACACCGAAGCGGCGAGCGTCCCTGGACACCGGGGCCATCAACCGGAACGGCACCGTCACGAGAGGGATGACGGCCACCGCGCCCAACTGGGTCAGGAACGCGGGCATCGCCCCGGCGTCGGGGGTGATCTGCGCGAAGGTGAGGCTCAGGCACCCAAGGATCGCCCCCACGAGGCAACCCAACGCCAGGGCTGATCCGGATCGGAGCATCTCGGTGGTGGGTAGCTGGCCTTCGCTCGAGATGAGCAGCACCGCGGGAACGGCCAGCGCCACGCCGACCAGTTCTGCTCCGCCCAGCGCGTCGCCGGTCAGGGGGCCCACCACCGCTGGGATTATCAGCGACACCAGGCTGAACACCGGCGCTACCACTGCCATCGGGCCCCGCTCCATGGAGAGGTACAGCAGCGGCCGGGCCGTGGCCGCGAACACCAGCGCCAGCATCGTCCAGTAGAAGTCGGTCCGGCCGAAGTGGGCGGGCGGGAACACCAGCACGAAGAGGCCCGCCACCGCCGCACCCACGATCGACGCCACCCATGCGATCGACACCACCGCGCCGGGATGGTCGATACGGCGGCCGCCGACGCCCCCGAAGAAGTCGCCGGTCCCGAGCAGCGCCGCGGCCAGTCCCCCTAGGAATACAGGCAAGTCATCAGGCTACGTTGCAGGCTCGCCATACCGGCTCGGCTGCGGCCGTCGGCTCCAACCCGGGCAATACGATGCTCGGATCGACGCAGACTCCACGGACGGTTGCACGTCGGGCCCGACGACGCTCGGCATCGACGTGGGCGGCACGTTCACCGACGTCGCCTCCTGGGACGGCGAGGCCATGACCGTCGGCAAGGTGCCCTCCACTCCCCGCGACCAGAGCGAGGGGGTCATGGCCGGTGCCGGCGGCGCGGTGGACCCTGGAGGGCGGGCCGACCTGCTGCACGGCACGACCGTGGCCACCAACGCGCTGCTCGAGCGGCGCGGGGCCCGGACGCTGCTGGTGACCGACGCCGGGTTCGAGTCGCTGATCGAGATCGCCCGCCAGGACCGCCCGTCGTTGTACGACCCGTTCGCCGACCGGGCCAGGCCGCTGGCCGAGCCCGGGCTGCGCATGGGGGTCGACGTGGGCGCGGTCGGTCACGACGACGGGGAAGCGGCGGCGGCTGCGGTCGCGGCCGTGGCCCGCGACCAGGGCGTGGAGGCGGTGGCGGTGTGCCTGATGTACTCCTACGCCGACTCCGCGGCCGAGCGGGCGCTGGCCGAGCGCCTGCGCGTTGAGGTGGGGGTGCCGGTTTCGGCTTCGTCCGAGGTGGTTGCCGAGTTCAGGGAGTACGAGCGGTTCTCCACCGCGGTGCTCAACGCCTTCCTGTCACCCGAGGTGGCCCGCTACATGGGCAGCCTGGCCGACCGGGCGGGGCGGTCGGGCTTCATCGACGAGATCTCGGTCATGCGGTCCTCGGGCGGGCTGGTGTCTCTCGACCACGCCTCGGCGTTCCCGGCGTCGATCCTGCTGTCGGGGCCGGCCGGCGGGGTGGTGGCCGCAGCCGCGCTGGGCGAGCTCATGGGCACGGGCACGCTGATCTCGTTCGACATGGGCGGCACCTCGACTGACGTGTGCCGGGTGCGCCGGGGCCGCCCCGAGGTGACCTACAACCGGGAGATCGCGGGTCATGCCTGCCTGATGCCGTCGGTGGCGGTTCACACCGTCGGCGCCGGGGGCGGGTCGGTGGCCTGGGCCGACCCCGGCGGCGCCCTGCGGGTGGGGCCCCGCTCCGCGGGGGCCGACCCCGGCCCGGCCTGCTACGGCCGCGGCGGGACCGAGCCGACCGTCACCGACGCCAACCTGGTGCTGGGCCGGCTGGATCCCAACGCCAGACTGGCCGGGACGGTCGCGCTGCGGTCCGACCTGGCCACGGGTGCCTTCGAGCGGCTGGGTTCGCAGCTGTCGCTGGATCCCGTCGAGGCCGCGCTGGGGGTGGTGGCCGTGGTCGAGTCGCACATGACCCACGCGGTGCGGGCGGTGTCGGTGGAGCAGGGCACCGACCCCCGAAACGCGGTGCTGATGGCCTTCGGGGGCGCGGGCGGCCTGCACGCCAGCGCGCTGGCCCGGTCCCTGGAGATGGACGGAGTCATCGTCCCGCCCTATGCCGGGGTGTTCTCCGCCTTCGGACTGCTCCTGAGCCCGCCCCGGGCCGACGCGGCCCAGACCGTCAACGTCACCGCCACCGACCGCCACCGGCTACCGGCCGCGGCCGGTGACCTGCTGGCCACGGCGCGCCGCCGGATCGAGGCCGACAGCGGCCAGCCCGCCCGGACCGCGGCCCTGATCGTGGACATGCGCTATGTGGGCCAGGCCCACGAGACGTCGGTGCCCTACACGGAAGGCGAGCCGTGGGAGACGCTGTGCGAGCGATTCCATGGCCTGCACGCCGAGCGCAACGGGTTCGCCCGTCCCACCGATCCGGTGGAGGCGGTGACAGTACGGGCCGAGACGGTGGGCTCGGCCGCGCTGGACTGGGCCGACCTGCCCGAGTTCAAGCCGGAGTCCGGCGACGCTAGGCGCGGGTCGCGCGCCGTGCTGGGCCGGTCCGGTCCGGCCGAGGCGGAGGTGTGGTGGCGTCCGGCGCTGCCGGCGGGTGCCGAGGTGACCGGGCCGGCCATCATCGCCGAGGGCGAGTCCACGACGTATCTGGCTGACGGCGACCGGGCGGCGGTCCACAAGACCGGCGCCCTGAGGATCGAGTGGTGACGGCGTGGGGCTGAACGCGATCGACTTGGAGGTGGCCCGACACCGGTTCACGGCCGCGGCCGACGAGATGGGCGGGGTGCTGCGCCGCACCGGCTACTCCCCCAACATCAAGGAGCGGGCCGACTTCTCGACCGCGCTGTTCGTGCCCGCCGGCGAGCTGCTGGCCCAGGCCGAGCACATTCCCGTGCACCTCGGTTCGATGCCGGCGTCGGTGCAGGCCGTGATCGACGCCTTCGGCAGCACTCTGGAGCTCGACGCCCAGTACGCGGTCAACGACCCCTACTACGGCGGCACCCACCTGAACGACCTGACCATCGTGCGGCCGGTCGCCTTCGGGGGCGACCTGGTCGGATGGGTGGCCAACCGGGCCCACCATTCCGACGTGGGCGGGGACGCGCCCGGGTCGATGCCGGCCGACGCCACCCGGCTCGATCAGGAGGGTCATGTGGTCCCGCCGACGCTGGCCGCCCGGCAGGGCCAGTGGGTGCCGGAGTTCCTCGACCCGTTCCTGGCCGCCACCCGCACTCCGGACGAGCGGGTCGGGGACCTGTCGGCCCAGCTCGGCGCCAACGAGGTCGGCGCCAGGAGGCTGATCGAGCTATGCGAAGCCTACGGGCCGGCAGGGATCAGCGCCGTCTGCGACGGGCTGCTCGACTACGGCGAGCGGCGGATGCGGGCCGCCATCGGCGACCTGCCCGACGGGGCTTACGAGTTCGAGGACTACGTGGAGGGCCCCGACCGCCTCCACAACATCGCGGTGCGGGTCACCATCGACGGCTCGGAACTGCACGCCGACTTCGCGGGCTCGGCGCCGCAGGTGGAGGCCAACTTCAACTCGGTGGAGGCGGTGGCGGTGTCGTGCCTCTACTACGCGGTGCGGGTGGCCACCGACCCGTCCATCCCCGCCAACGGCGGCTGCTACCGGTCGGTCACCATGTCGTCGCCGGCGGGCTCGATCGTTAGCGCCGAGCCGCCCGCCGCAGTGGCCGCAGGCAACGTCGAGACCTCCCAGCGGATCGCCGACGCGCTGCTCGGGGCGCTGGCGCAGGCCGCTCCGGAGGCGGTGCCGGCCGCGTCGCAGGGGACGATGAACAACGTGCTGGCCGGGTCGGACGCCTTCGCCTACTACGAGACGGTCGGCGGCGGGCAGGGCGGGCGCCGGGGCCTCGCCGGCCAGTCCGGCATCCACACCGGCATGACCAACACCAAGAACACGCCCATCGAGAGCCTGGTCCAGCACTACCCGCTGCGCATCACCGCCTACGGGCTGCGCTCCGGCAGCGGCG
>VYCW01000100.1 GCA_009843735.1 Acidimicrobiaceae bacterium
GCCGGCTGGCGTGGTAGGGGTCGTTGAAGTTCTCCATCATGACCTTCCAGTTCCAGGGAAGGTCCGGGATGGTGGCGCCCTCCCGGGTGGTGGTCGACTCCAGCCCGTAGTTGGCCAGCATCTCGTCGATCTTGGTCATGGTCGGGCCGAAGGGGCGGGCGTCGTGGTCGAAGTTCGCCATGATGAAGCCCTGCCATATCTCCACCTTGAGCTGGGGGAGCGGATGCTCGGACTGGTCGAAGTCGACGGCCCGGTCCATGGCCGGGGTGCCCAGCAGGGTCCCGTCGAGCCCGTAGGTCCAGTGGTGGTAGGGGCATGTGAACCGGCGGCAGTTGCCCGAGCCCTCGGCGATGACCATGCCCCGGTGCCGGCACACTGCCGACATGACCCTCAGCTCGCCGGCGGAGTCGCGGGCCGCGAGCAACGGCTCACCCGCGATGGTGATGCAGCGGTAGTCGCCCGGTTCCTTGAGCTGGTCTTCCCGGCCCACGCAGAGCCACTCCCGGTGGAAGATGGCCCGCCGTTCGAACTCGTAGAACTCCGGCGACGTGTACAGCACCGGCGGCAGGAGCCGGGCCTCGTCCACCGGGCCGACCGAGTCGTCGAAGCTGGCTAGGAGGTCGTCGGTCAGCACTGTCATTCGGCTCGTGTCTCCGCTGGGTCTGGGAGCGTGCGGGAGGAGGCTCCGGCGGGCTGAACCTAGTCCGTGGGCCCAAGCCACCTCATATTGGGCGTGCCAGGTGCCGAGTGTGGGAGCGTACGGATCAGGATGCTCTCTGGAGGGCCGTGCCGACCCGCAGGCACAGGGCGTCGGCATGGGGCGGGGCGACGATCTGCACGGCGGCCGGCCGCCCCTCGTCGAGCCCGGCCGGCATCACCAGCGCGGGCTGGCCGGTGACGTTGAACGGCAGGAACGTCCGGGCCACCTTGTCGAGCCAGAGCCGGTCACCGTCGTCGAAGAAGGTGGCCGGGTCGGGCGCCGTCGTCGGCGTGGCCGCGGTGACCAGCACGTCCACCCGGCCGAAGACGGTGTCGAGGTCGTTCTGAACCAGGCTGCGGGCCTGCAGCGCCTTCAGGTAGTCGGAGGCACTGGTCCGGGCTCCGGCCGCAAGCCGGCAGGCCGCGGATCCGGTTAGCTCGCCTATGCGACCCATGGTGCCGGCGTGGTGGGCGGCGAACTCCACCACCGTGATGACCCAGGCGACGATCCCAGCCAACTCGGCGTGCCGGAACGGGACCGGCTCGACCGTGCAGCCGAGCTCCTCCAGCCGGCCCAGCGCGCCGGACAGGGCTGTGTCCACACCCGGCGAGCAGCCCTCGGCCAGCCATCCCTCGACCACTCCAACGCGCAGGCCCTGGACCGATTCGGCTGTTTGGCCGTAGTCGGGCACGGGCCGATAGGAGGCGTACGGATCGGTGTCGCACCCGCCTGCGATCACGCCCAGCACCAGCCCAAGGTCCTCGACGGTGCGGGCCATGGGTCCCACATGGTCCAGCGTCCACGACACCCCGAAGACGCCGTCGCGGGGCACCCGCCC
This sequence comes from Acidimicrobiaceae bacterium, assembly GCA_009843735.1. GTDB lineage: Bacteria > Actinomycetota > Acidimicrobiia > Acidimicrobiales > Aldehydirespiratoraceae > Aldehydirespirator. The sequence continues at coordinate 1,539 of VYCW01000100.1, forward strand.
GAACGTCGGCTTGATCCCGCTCACCCCGCAGTACGAGGCAGGGACCCGGATGGACCCACCGGTGTCGCTGCCGAGCGCGACCGGAAACAGCTCGGCGGCCAGTCCCGCGGCCGATCCCGACGAGCTGCCGCCCGCCCACCGGCCCGGCGCGTTGCGGTTGGCAACACCGTCACCGGACTCGTCGCCGAAGGCGAACTCCGGGGTGGTGGTCTTGGCCACGATCACCGCGCCGGCCTCCCGGAGCCGGGCCACGACGGTGGCGTCGGCTGAGGGCACGTGGCCGGCGAACAGCGTCGAACCGGCTTCGGTGCGAAGCCCCCGGGTGTTGATGATGTCCTTCACGCCGACGGGGACGCCCTCCAGCGGCCCGGCGTCGCCGCTGCGCCACCGCTCGGCCGACAAGGCGGCCTGCCGCCGGGCCGCATCGTCGTCCCGGGCGGCCACCGCGCCGATGTCCCCGTCGAGGTCATCGATCCGGGCGAAGCAGGTGTCGACCACCTCGACCGGGTCGAGCGTCCCGGTCCGGTATCCCTCCAGCAGGGCTGCCGCGCTCATGCCGGCCGGGTCGTCACCGGGCTGTGGAGGTCCCTCCCCCGAAGGCCCTGGTGCCGCGGTGGCGCCGGACGCGGCTGTGCGGGGCTCGAGGTCGGAGATCCAGCGGTCCCCGGCCACCGGACCGACGATGTGGGGGAACGGTTCGCTCAGCGCGCGCAGCACAGCGAGCTTGTCGCCCAGCGTGGCCTGGGCGGCCGCGGCCGCGGCCAGCACCCCCTCGGGGATGGCGGCGGCTCCGTCGGTGACAGTCCAATCGCCGGCCATCGCCGAAACGTAATCAAGTCGCCCCCGACACGCCCAGAGGGCGCAGGCCGGCGCGGCGTATCAGTTCCAGTCTCCCGGCGACCACACCAGGGGGAACACGTCCCCGAAGGAGTCGAGGGTCTGGCCCGTCTGCGGTTCGTGCTCAGCGAGGCCGGGAGGATCCGGGACCATCTGTCCGACGCGCTTGATGTAGCGGGCCTCCGGACCGGCGAACAGGGCGGCGTACGCCCGCCGGTCGCGGTCCAACGTCACGCCCTCGGCCGTCCCGTGAAGGAGGTCTCCGTGGAACAGGATCACGTCGCCGGGCTCGTAGTCCCATCCCATGATGTCGAACGAATCCCGGTCGCGGGGCACATCCGGCGTGGGGGGCAGCGACTTGTCCATCACGACGCTGCGGTAGGCGAATCCGGCGCCCCCCTTCTCGTAGACGCCGCGCTTGCGGGCCAGCGCCATCCGCAGTGCGTTCTCCTCATCCGACATGTCGGGGTCGCGGCCCACCATCGGGCGGTAGGTGACGTTCCACCGGTGCGATCCCCGGACCACCTCGAGGCTGGCCCGGCGGGGTACCGGGTCGGGCGATGCCCAGGCTCGCACCAGGTCGGTGCCCTCCACGTTGTGGTAGCTGGTGTCCTGATGCCACGGGGTGGGAGCCATGGGGCCTGCCCTCCGGAAGAACATCTGGTCCATGTAGAAGCGCACCGGGCCGGCCACGACGGAGCCCACGAGACCACCGACGGGAGATTCGTTGGCGAAACGGCGCAGGCTGGGTGACCGGGCCGCGAGCAGCTGGTCCGCCCTCACGGTCGCGCCCTGGGCCACCACCTCACTGGACATGTGGTCGCGTTCGGCGAAGCACTCCTCCAGGCCGTCGGCGATCAGGCTCACCCACTCGGGTGCCAGCACCCCGGTCAGCAGCACGGCTCCGTCGCGGTGGAATGCCGCGATCTCGGCATCGGTCACCCCTCGGATGGGGGCAGCCGAAGTCATGGCCCTTCCTCCTCTTGGGCGACCGCGGCCGCGAACCGATTCGTGCCGATGTTGGTGAGTCTCCATGCCACCTCAGGCATGCCCGGCATCCACAACACGCCGCTGCGGGCGCCGTTGCGAATGTCCGGAGGGATCTCGAAACTCGAGACGTCCAACGAGAGGCCCAGCCCGTGAGCCTTGCTGAGCGCTTCCTTCAGAGTCCACAGATCGAGGAACACGTCGAGCTTCTGGCGCCCGCTCGCCGCCATCACATCGGCCCGCTCACGGGGACCGAGGACCGCATCGATCAGCACGTCGAGATTGCGTTGCGCGGCCCGTTCCTCGACATCAACACCCACCCGTCCCCGCGGCGCCATTGCGATCAGGCCGTGCTGCCCACTGTGGCTGACGTTGAATGCGATGGGAGCCTCAAGTCCGTCGACCGTGGCGAAGGGCTTGCCGTGCTCGGAAGCGCCGAGGGCGAGCTGCTGGTTGCGGCAGTCGAGCGTGCCGCAGAGCAGCGAGCGCAGCGATGCCCGGCACAGGACGTACCGGCGTCTGGCGCCGGTGTGCTGGAAGCGGAGGGCTCGGCGACGCTCCTCGCCGTCGAGCCAGGTCCAGGCCTCCTGCTCTTTGGTCTCGCCGGGCACCAGGTCGACGTGCGTCACCAGGACATCGTCAAGCTGGGTGAACGGCACCCACCAGTCGGTGGCTAGAGCGGGAGCCATAGCGGTGCTACGGGTCCGTGCCGATCGGTGATCCGGGAGTCGGACCGCCTACCGCGCGGTTGTCTGAACCGAGTGTGTTCAGCTGTGGGAGTCGAGGTATGCGATCAGGTCGCTCGGCGTCAGCAGCTCGGCGAACTCCTCGGCCGAGATGTCCACGCCGAACTCCTCGCAGACCAGTCTCCAGAACGCCACCACGTCGGTGGAGCTCACACCCGCATCGATGATGTTGAGATCGGGCGTGAGCGGCTGGCCCGCAGACCTGCCCTCGATCTGGAGATTGGCGTCGACGAGGGCTCGAATTCGTTCTTCGGTTGAGGCCATCGGTGGTGGTACCTTTCAGTGGATCGGCTTCGGAGGTTGGCGAGAGCCTACGAAGGCGCCACCGGCTCGTCAACCCATCAATTCGACTGCAACGGCTGCACCCAGTGCCGTCGACGCTGGAACGGGTATCCCGGCAGCGAGATCCGGCGCGGTGTTTCGTCTTGGAACAGCGCGCCGAAGGTCACGTCGAGCCCGGCCTCGTAGTCGGCTGCTGCGTCCGTGACCGCGCCGTGTCCGGGAGATCCGCCCGATCCCGGTGCTTGCCCCCCGTTCCCGTCCACCACTGCTTGCAACCCGGCGCGCAGCGACTCGACGTCGTCGAACACCACCGCGGCCCGCTCGGCGAAGTGGGTGCGCCCCACGCTCGCAGTCCACGCCACGTCGCGCAGCAACGCTGCCGGGTCCTCGCCCTCCTCGGAGAGCTCCGAGACCCGTTCGCCGAGCCAGGATCCGAACTGCACGGCAAGCTCGCGCAGAGCCTGCTCGGACTGCGCCGATAGGGGAAGCATCCGGGTTCGGCTCACCGGCTGTGAACTGGTGCCGGATCCGGCTGTGTCCGCCTGGCGGGTCCCGATGTCATGCCCCTCGAGAACCAGGTGGGCGTTGGCGCCTGAGATCGCGAACGAGTTGACCGCCGCCAGCCGGGGCCGTCCACCTGTCTCGGGCCAGTCCATCGCTTCGGTGGTCACCCGCACGGGCAGCCGCTCCCAGTCGATCTGCTCGCTCGGCTCGCTCAGGTGCAGATGCTTGGGGATCTTGCCCCGGTTCATGGCCAGGACCGTCTTGATGAGGCCGGCCACCGCCGAGGCGCACTCCAGGTGGCCGATGTTGGTTTTGACCGAGCCGACCAGCAGAGGCCGGTCATCGTCGCGGCCGGTGCCGTACACGGTGGCGGCCGCGTTCATCTCGACCGCGTCGCCGAACACCGATCCCGGCCCGTGCGCCTCGAGATAGTCGACATCGGCCGGGACTCGCGCCGCTCGGTCCAGCGCCTGCTTCATCGCCTGCATCTGTGCGGGGCCGTTGGGCTGGGTGAGGCCCAGGCCGGTGGCGTTCTGGTTGACCGCCGTGCCCCGCACCACCGCCCAGATGCGGTCGCCGTCGGCGATGGCGTCCTCCAGCCGCTTGAGTGCCACCATGCCGCAGCCCTCGCCCCGGATGTAGCCGTCGGCGGCCGCGTCGAAGGCCCGGCACTGCCCGCTGGCCGACAGCATTCCCGTCTCGGCCAGGAACGTCGTGATGGACGGGGACAGGACTGCGTTGGCCCCGCCGGCCAGAGCCAGGTCCACTTCGTCCTGCTGCAGCGCCGACACCGCATGGTGGACGGCGACCAGTGACGATGCGCACGCCAGGTCGAAGGGCACGGCCGGGCCGGCCAGGCCCAGCGTGAATGCGATGCGCCCGACCGCCACGCTGGCGGTGGTGCCGAAATAGCTGTCGCCCCGGCCGGCGGCCGCGATGACCCTGCGGTACTCGCTGCTGCCGCCGATACCGGCGTACACCCCGGTGCGGCTCCCCTTGAGGCCGGCGGGGTCGATGGCGGCGTCCTCCAGTGACTGCCAGGCCGTCTCCAGGAGCATGCGCTGCTGGGGGTCCATCATGCGGGCCTCGATCGGCCTGATCCGGAAGAAGCCCGCGTCGAACTGGTCGATGCCCTCGATATAGGCGCCGACCCGGCTGGCGGGATCCGGGTTGGCTGGGTCTCCCGAGGCTCCGTTCCAGGGGCCGGGATCCCGACGTCCGTCCGTGACCGCGTTCTCGCCCGCCTCCAACTGGCGCCAGAAGCTGCTGAGGTCCGGAGCGCCGGGGAACCGGCAGGCCATCCCCACGATGGCGATCCCGTCGTTGCCGGTCGCACTCGACGGCACAACGGCTGCCGCGACCTTCGGCGCCGAAGGCTCTGCCACGTCGGCCTGCTGCTGGTCCCGCTGGTCCTGGCCCGGCTGAGCCGCGGCTTCCAGGACCGGCCCGCTGGGGCCGGTGCCGGCGGGCGCTTGTATGGCGAAGCGGGCGCCATCGGTGCCCTCGGGTGCTTCGATGCCGCCCGACTCGGCGAGCTCGGACGCCAGGTAGGCGGCGAGGCTCTGAACGCTCGGATAGTCGAACACCACGGTGTTGCCGGCGGTGTACTCGCCCGCGAGGCCCCGGTTGATGCGGTTCCTCAACTCCACCGCCATCAGGGAGTCCATTCCCAGGTCGGCGAACTCGACCGACGGCGCCGGACGGTCCGGCAGGCGCATCACCGCCTGCAGCTCTCCCTGCAGGAACCCGGCCAGGATCTGCTCGTGCTCCGTCGCGGGCGACGCGCCCAACTCCGACAGCAGGTCGGCCTGAGAGTCTTGGCGGCCTCCAGCCTGGCTCGCCACCGCGGCCAGCAGGTCCTCCAGCAGCGGTGAACGGTTCTCGTAGTCCTCGGCCACCATCTGCCAGTCCACGGCGGCCACCATGGGCGCGGTCGTGTCCTGGCGGACGAGGTGGTCGAAGGCCCTCAAGCCGTGCTGCGGGGTGATCCAGCCCGTACCGGCGGCCTCGAGCTGTGCGGCTATCCGCTCGCGTTGCTCCTCGGCCTCGCCGAGTCCCGACCATGCTCCCCAGGCGATGGACTGCCCGGCCAGCCCACGCGAGCGCCGGTGGGCTGCGAGCACGTCGAGGAAGGCGTTGGCTGCGGCGTGGTTGGCTTGGCCGGGGTTGCCCAGCACGCCGGCCACGCTGGAGAACAGCACGAACATGTCGAGATCGCGGTCCTCGGTGGCTCGGTGCAGGTGCCAGGCTCCGAGCACCTTGGGCCACAGCACCCTCTCGAAGCTCTCCCAGCTCTGGTTGGTCAGGGCCGCGTCCGACAGGACTCCCACGCTGTGGATCACGCCCGCGAGCGGAGGCAGCGTGTCGGAGATGCGGGCCAGCATGGCGTCGACGGCGTCGGCGTCGGTCATGTCGGCCAACTCGACGCTTACCGTCGCCCCTCGCTCTCGCAGCTCGGCTATGGCTGCGGCGGCTTCGGGGTCCGGGTCGCGCCGGCCGTTGAGCACGATGGCGCCCGCACCACGGTCGAACAGCCATCCGGCCACCGTGCAGCCGATGCCGCCCAGGCCGCCCGTCACCAGGTAGGTCCGGTCGCCGCGCAGCTGCCCGGTCTCGAGCGGAGAGGCCGCGAACACGATCTTGCCGATGTGGCGGGCGGCTCGCATGAACTTCATCCCGGGGCCGACCTCGGCCAGCGACCACCTGGTGTGAGTCAGCGGGGCCAGCTCCCCGGCGTCCAGGCGCTGCATCACCCGCCTGAGGGCGTTGCCCGGCTGGGCGGGGTCGTGCTCCTTCAGCACGTCCAGCTCCAGGATCCAGTAGCCCGCATCGGGTCGGGCCTGTCTCATCTCGCTGTGGCTCAGGATGTCCACCCTGGCCAGCTCCACGAACCTGCCCTCCCGGGCCAGGCACGACAGGCTGGTGTCGATAAAGCCGGGACCGGTGAGGCTGTTGAGCACCACGTCGACGCCTTCACCCCCGGTGGCCTCGAGGATCTGCTCGCCGAAGGCCGTCGATCGGCTGTCGAATACGTGCTCGACGCCCAGCGAGCGCAGGTAGGCCTGCTTCGGAGCGCTGGCGGTGGCGAACACCTCGGCTCCGGCAGCCTGGGCCAGCTGGACGGCAGCCAGGCCGACCCCGCCCGCGGCCGCGTGGATGAGCACCCGCTCGCCTGCGGCCAGTTCCGCCAGATCGAACGACAGCGCGGCCGACACGAACGCGGTGGGCATCGTCGCCAGTGCCGTCACACCGATGTTCGGCGGCGCCGGAGCCACCATCTCCTCGCGCGTCACCGCCTCCGCCGAGAATGTGCCGAAGGCAAGGCCGACCACCCGGTCGCCGTCGGCGACCGTGCTCACTCCGGGCCCGATCTCCAGCACCCGGCCGCAGAACTCGCCGCCTAGCAGGCCCTCATCGATCACGCCGAGCGATCGGAACATGTCCCAGAAGTTGAGTCCGGTTGCCTCGACAGCCACCCGGACCTCGCCCGGCTCCAGCGATCGGGCCGGCGCGGCCTCCACCCGCAGCTCCTCCAGCGCTCCGGCCTCGTCGGGCTCGACCATCCAAGCCGACTCGCCGGCCGGCTCGGGCAGATGCAGCCGTTCGGTGCCTTCACCGGCACGGACCAGGCGGGCCGCTTGGCGGTGCCCTCCCCGGTAGGCGATGTGCGTCTCGGAATCGGGGTGCAGCAACTCGTCTGAGATGCTCTGCGGCAGTTCAGCAACGGCCGGGTCCAGATCGATCATCCTCGGCTGGAGATGGGAGGCCTCGCGGGCCGCGACCTTCCCGAAACCCCACAGCACCGCGCCGGCGACGCCCTCGACGGATTCGTGCTCGAGCACCTGGCCGCCACGAGTGACGAACCACACGCCCTTGGCGGCGGTCGCGTCGGCGTCGGCTAGGCCCTGCATCAGCGCCAGCGCGCTGGCGGCGGCCCGCCTCACCGCGGTCGCCATCTGCCCGGTGGTGGCCTGCACACCGTGGGTGTCGGTCGCCGCGAGGTGCACGACCCCGTTCAGAGGGAGGCCGGGGGGAAGGGTCCCGAGCAGTGCCTGCCACTCGGTCCGGTTCTCCATGTCGATCGCCGCGGCAACAACTCCGTCGGGCACCGAGACCGGGTCGGGCGACGACTCATCGCTGGCCATTACCACTGTCTGGTTGAGGGCCTCCAGCCGCTCGGCCAGTTCGGCGGCCAACCCGCCCCGGTCGGCGGCCAGGACCCACGCTCCCGGCCGTTCGGCCACCTCGGCCGGACCCTGGGCGAGGATCACGCCCCGGTCGGGCTCGGCGTCAGGATCGGTCTCATCCGCGCCCAGGACCTCGACCCCCTCGAAGCCGGCGTCGTCGAGCGCCTGCCGCCAGACCGCGGGACTGGCCAGTGCATGGTGGGGACGGCAGGCGTCGGCGAAGCGCCACCATCCGTCCAGCTGCCCGAAGGTCAGGTCCAGCCAGCCCTGCCCTCTCAGGTTCTCCAGAGCCACCAGATGGCCCGACGGCGCCAGCAGATCCCGGCAGTGCTCGAGCGTTTCGGACAGGTAGCGGGTGGCGTGCAGCACATTGGACGCGATGACCAGGTCGTAGGCGTGGTAGTCGAAGCCCTGGGAGCCCGGGTCGTGCTCGATGTCGAGCACCCGGTACTCGATAGACGCCTCCCGCCCGCCGAAACGGCTCTCGGCCTCGGCGAAGAAGCCCGCGGAGATATCGGTGTAGGTGTAGTCGAAGCGTCCCTCAGGCAGTTCGGGCAGCACCGCGGCGGTGGCCGATCCCGTGCCCGCGCCGACCTCGATCACCCGCAGCCTCCGCCCGTCCGGCAACTGCTCGAGCAGTGCTGCCACCGCGTCGGCCAGCATCTGGTTGGCCGCCCTCGCCACCGGTGCCTTCAGGTAGAGGTCGGCCGCGGTGGGCTCGCCGCTGCTGAACAGCAGCGTCAACGGGTCGGCATCGCCCACCAGCACATCGGCCAGGGCTCCGGCGCTGCGCTGGAACAGCCCGATCTCGGTCGAGCCGTGCTCGTAGCGCTCCGCCATTTCCGAACCGAGCTCCCCGGGGTCGTCGGGCAGCATCTGGGTGCCGTGATCCTCGGAGCCCGGCACGACGACGAAGGTGTCACCGTCGGCTTCGACCACACCGGCTCGGGCCAGCATCTCGAAGAGCCGGCGGAACAATCGACTGTGCTCGGGCAGCACCCCGAGCCGCTCGCGTAGCCCATCAGGCTCCACCGACTCGCCCGCGGTGCGCTGCCAGCCCAGGCGCTCCAGCGTCATCAGCGCATAGGACCATGACAGCCGCTCGAGGTCGTTCAGCAGGTCGGCCCGGCTGGTCTTGTCGACGCCCGCGGCCTCCAGGTACGCCGCGAAGGTGTCCGAGCGGGCTGCCACCGCGGCCGGGCTGGCAAGGAAGCCGGCCCCGACGACGCCGGGTGGCAGCGGCCGGTCCCGCCACACCACCTCGTACAGCAGGTCGTCGAGACTCTCGGTCGCCGATAGCAGGGCGGCCCGCGTGGCCCGCTTGACCGTGTAGCCGTCCAGCCTGCCCAGCTCCGTGCCGTCGGACGCGTAGAAGCGCAGGTCGGCGGCTATGACCTCGCGGGGCGCGGCCGCCTGGTCGTCTCCGCTGGCGCCCCCCGGCTCGCGCAGGCGGGCATGGCAGACCAGCCGATCGGGAAGCGGTCCGTGAAGCACCAGCCGCTCCCACCCGAACGGCAGGTAGGGAGTGCCGTCCTCGTCACCGGAGGCTCGTCGGGCCGCGGCCATCACCTGGAAGCAGCCGTCCAGCAGCAGCGGATGCAGCTCAGCGCCGCCGCGGTCCATCCCGTCGGGCAGAGCGACCTCGCCCAGAGCCCCGCCGTCGCGGGCCCGCAGCGAGGCCAGTGTGCGGAAGGACCCCCCGAGGTCGACGCCGGCTGCGGCCCGGGCCCGGTAGAACCCGGCGACGTCGACGGGGTCGAGGCCGGCTCTCAGGTCCTCCAGGTCGGCACGCTCGCTACCCGAAGGCGAGCCGGTGCTCGCTGACACCATGCCCTGGGCGTGCAGCGTCCAGCCGTCCTCGGCGTCGGACCGGCTGAACACTTCGAACTGGATGGGACTCCTGGCGTCGGAGCCGTCGAGCACGAGCTGCACGCTGCGCCCCGACACGTCGGCGGCGTCGGCGGGATCGTGCTCGTCGAAGACCATCGGGCTATGGAGCTGGAAGTCCTCCACGACGAGCTCCCCGTTGCAGCCGCCCAAGCTGCCGGCCGCGGCGGCCATCGAGCCGTACAGCGCGCCCGGGGTGATGACCCGCCCGTACACCCGGTGGTCGTCGAGCCAAGCCGGGTCGGTCACGAACACCTCGGTGGCATAAAGGGTCTCGCCTCGCGGCGAGTCGTGGCGGGTGCCCAGCAGCCGGTGGTCCGAGGCCTGCCTCCTCCGGCGTGGCTGCTCCACCCAGTGACGGTGGTGCTGGAACCGGTAGCCGGGAAGAGCGACCCGGCGTCGGGCCTCGCCCGCGTACAGGCCCTCGAACGACACGTCGAGCCCGGCGCCGTAGGCGGCTGCGACCGCGTCGAGGAATCCGCTGCCGTCGGCCGGGTCGGGCTTGCTGGCCGAGGGCTGGCGCATGCTGGAGGCGATGACCGGTTCGGCCGAGCCGGCCCCCTGCGGCCAGGCAGTCGCGACGGTGGGGCCGAGGACGGTGTCGGGACCAATCTCGATCACTGCGTCCACGCCGATGGTGGCCAACGTCTCCACGCAGGTCCGGAAGGCCACCGGCGCCCGGGCCTGGCTGCGCCAGTACCGACCGTCAAGGGTCGCGCCCACCTCCAGCGCCTCGCCGGTCATGCTGCTCACGTAAGTGACCTGTGGGGCTGCTGTCTCGATTCCGTCGACCACGGTCTCGAGGTCATCGAGTGCCGGCTCCACCAGCGCGCTGTGGTAGGCGGGGCTCCTGCGCAGCCGGCGCACCCACGCCTTCTCGGACTCGAAGCGCTTCAGCAGGCTGTCGACCTTGTCCGCTGGGCCACTGATCACCTGGTGCATCCCGTTGTCGGCCGCCACGCTCACCGGAGAGCCCTCGGTCGAGGCGTTGAGCTTGTCGACCGCGGCCGCCACCCGCTCCGGGGTTGCGAACACCGCAGCCATGGCCCCGTCCTCGCCCAGCGCGCCCATGAGCGCGCCCCGGGCGGCCGCGAACCGCAGGCCGTCCTCCAGGCTGAACGCCCCGGCGGCCTGCGCAGCCGCGATCTCTCCCAGGCTGTGGCCGACGACCACATCGGGCCGGACGCCGATGCTCGACCACAGCGCGGTCAAGGCGCACTCGATGGCATAGATGCACGGCTGCGTCCAGGCCGGGTCGTCCAGCTCCTCCTCGGAGCCGAACGTGACGTCGAGCAGCGACGCCCCACGCTCCTGCTGGAGCACCTCGTCGCAGCGGTCGAGGACGGCTCGGAAGACGGGCTCGCTCTCGTAGAGGGCGCGTCCCATGCCCACCCACTGGCTGGCCTGGCCGGTGTAGGCGAAGGCGACTGCGGTCGCGGCCCTGCCCGTCGGCAGGTCACCACCTCCGGCGACTGCCTCCAGCGACTCCCGCAACGAAGCCTGGTCGGTGAACACCACTCCGGCGCGATGGGTCATGTGGCTCCGTCCGATCCCTGCGGTCCAGGCAGTGTCAGACAGCAGTTCGTCGGCGTCCTTGTCGCCGGACGCGCCCTTGAAGCGCTCCTCGAGCCACTCCAGGTAGCCCGCGGCCGTCTCTCGCAGGGACTCGCCGGTCTTGGCCGACAGGGGGAGCAGGCGGGCGGGGCGGTCTGCGGGCGTGGGGGCTGCCGCCGGCTCCGGAGGTGCCGCCGGTGGGCTGATCGCTACCCGGACGGGAGGCCCGGAGACCCACTGCCTCGGATCGGATGCTCCGGTTGACGCATGCGGCGTTCCGTAACCCTCCACCACGACGTGGGCGTTGGTGCCTGACCAGCCGAACCCGCTCACACCGGCCAGCGGCTGGCGGTCGGGACGGAGAGGCCAGGGGGTCGGCTCCGAGGTGACCTGCAGTGGGAGCCGGTCCCAACCGATCTCCGGATTCGGGTCCTGGAAGTTGAGGTGTTTGGGGATTACCCCCCGATTCATGGCCAGCATCACCTTGATCAGCGCGGCCGCGCCGGCCGCCGACTCCAGGTGGCCGACGTTGGTCTTGACCGACCCGATCAGCAGCGGCCGGTCCGGATCCCGCCCCGTGCTGTAGGCCGTGCCGGTGGCTTCGGCCTCGATCGGGTCGCCGACCGGCGTACCGGTGCCGTGAGCCTCCACATAGTCGACTTCCGACGGCTGCACGCCGGCCCAGGCCAGCGCGTCGGCGATGACCCGCTCCTGGGCCTCGCCGTTCGGAACGGTGAGCCCCTGGCTGGCGCCGTCCTGGTTGAGGGCTGTCCCCCGGATCACGCCCCAGATGCGGTCTCCGTCGGCCTCGGCTTCGGTTAGACGCTTCAGGACCAGCAGCCCGCATCCCTCGCCCCGCACGTAGCCGTTGGCGGCCTCGTCGAAGGTCTTGCAGCGCCCGTCGGGGGCCAGCATCCCGGCGTTGCCCCGCAACTCGAACAGCCGGCCGGACAGGATGGCGTGGACCCCGCCGGCCAGGGCCAGGTCGGCCTCGCCCCGCTGAAGTCCGGCCACCGCCTGATGCACGGCCGCCAGCGACGACGAGCACGCGGTGTCGACGGCCAGAGCCGGTCCCTGCAACCCGAGCGCGAAGGCGACCCGTCCGATGGCGGTGTTGAAGGAGGTCCCGGCTACGGAGTAGAGGCTGGCCGCCGGCTCGGCAGTGTCGTTGCATTCCAGCACCAGGGTCCGGTACTCGTTGTTGCTGATACCCGCGTAAACCCCGGTCCGGCTGCCCTTGAGCCCGTCAGGGTCGATGCCGGCATCCTCCAGCGCGTGCCAGCTCACCTCCAGCATCAGCCGCTGCTGTGGGTCCAGCAGCTGTGCCTCCACCGGCGATATCCGGAAGAAGGCGGCGTCGAACTGGTCGATCTCGTCGATGAAGGCCCCGAACCGGCAGGCGTCGTTCTGGGTCCTGGCGTCGGTGAACAGCTCGCCCACCCGGCCCACACCCGAGCCAGGGACGCCCTCGGTTACCGCACTCGAGCCTGTCTCGAGCAGCCGCCAGAAGGCTCCGACGTCCGGCGCGCCCGGGAACCGGCACGCCATCCCCACCACCGCGATGGGCGAACGATCCGCCCCCTGCGCCGGGTCAGGCAAGGCCGATCGGCTCCAGGAAGTCCCGCATGACCTTGATGCACTTCTCGGGCTTCTCCAACTGGAGGAAATGGGTCGAGTCGGGCAGGAAGTCGTAGTCCACGGTCAGCATCTCGCCGAAGTCCAGCGTCGGGAGGTACGAGTAGGGAAGGGTCGGGTCGGCTCCGATCACCTTGGTGGGGCATTGAAGCGCGTCCAGGTCGACCAACACCGCGAAGATCCGTGCGTGGGCCATGATCTGGGCCTCGTGTTCCCGCGGGAAGCGGAGTTCGTAGCCGGAGCCGTCCGCGGACTCGCGCAGCGTGGTTCTCGCCAGCAGGTCGATGACGCCTGGGACGGTATGCCGGAACGCGGGCAGGAAGGCGAGCAGGTCGGTGTAAGCCTTCAGCGTCTTGAATTGGGATGTGCGCTGCTCGGCCATCCTGGCGGCTCGCTTGATGGCCTCGTCGAACTCGTTGCGGGTCTCCACCGGCTTGCGCAGGGGAGGGTCGAACAGGACGAGGGCCGAGAAACGGCTCCCTTCGGTGGTCGACAGCAGCGGCGCCAGCGACGAGACCGAATGAAACACGCCCACCTGTGGCTTGGTGCCGTAGTGGGTGTCGATTGCGTCAAGCACCCGGTCATGGTCATTGATGAACGTGGGGATGGTGTGGTCCGCCAGGGGACTGACCGCGTTCCAGCCGTGGCTTCTCAGGTCGTAGACGACGACGTCGAACTCCTCGGTCAGCATGGACCAGTACGGGTAGTAGAGGTCGATGGCCAAGCCGATTCCGTGGGACATGATGAGTCGTGTGCCGTCCGGGTTGCCGTGCCGGCGCAGGATGATGGTGGCGCCGCCCTCCACCGGGACCTCGTATGTGGACCGAGGCTCGGGCACGGTCCAGACCGCGTCTGACGTCATCGCAGCGATCGTAACTGGTGGGGGGCCATGTGCTTTGAGCGGGCTAGCCCGCCGCTCTGACTTGCACTGTGACCACGTCCAGCCCGTGGAACTTCTGATGGTGCACGGACGAGGCGTAGTGACGCAGAAGCCTGAGCGGGATCTCACCCTCCTCCACGCCAGCGGTGCTCTGGGATTCCTCACTGAGGTGGGCCAGCCGGTCCTCCAGGTTCTCTTCATCGAAGACGGCTAGGAACTCCATCTCGACCGTCGCGCCGCTGTGACGGGCCGCCAGAATCAGGCTGGGCGCGTCGGCTTCCGAACGGTCATCGCCCTGCTGGAGAAGGCTCATCAGCGTCTCCTCGCCGGCGGAGCGCAGGCGCTGCGCGGCCGGGTCATCCCATCCGATATCGGCCGCGAACCCTCGTAGGAACTCGTCGACCTCGGTCACAGACGACGGGTGAAGGTCGACCCTCAGACGTCCTCGCCGGCTCCGGCTGGTCAGTTCCACGAACCGGGTCATCACCACCGCGGCGACCGCTCCGGCCAGCATTCCGTTGTCTATCAGCGGACCCCACGTCTCTCCCAGCAGGTCTGCGCCGATGGTCTGGTTGTCCAGACCCACCCCCACGGAGAAGGCGATCCCAACCGTGAGGGCCTTGCCCCGGTCGAGCCCGTCGGCCACAACCGTCTGTATGCCGCTCACGAAGAGCACCCCTATGGCGGTGACCAGGTAGGCGCCCATGACCGGGCTGGGGATGCTGAGTAGCACCGCCGTCAACTTGGGCAGCAGGGAGAGCACGACCATCGCAGCCCCGATGGCGTAACCGACACGCCGGGCGGCGACGCCGGTGAGATTGACCAGCAGTGGACTGGACGACGAATAGACCGATGTCGGCGGTGTTCCGGCCAGGCCCGAGAGAAGGATGCCGACGCCGTTGGTGTTGAGCGATCCCTGCACCAGCCGGTAATCGGTCACCCGCGGCTTGCGCCACGAGACCTGCTGGATGGCGATGTAGTCCCCGATGTTCTTGACGCTGCCGACCAGGGCGATCACCACGAAGGCGGGCAGCAGGGCCCAGAACTCGACGCCCGGGGTCAGGTCGATCCCCGGGAACCCGCCCTCTGGAAGGCCGACCCAGCGGGCGTCGCGAATGGGTTGGACCTCGTACGCGCCGAACATGACAGCCACCGCGCAGCCGGCCGCTATGCCCATGAGCGGCGACCAGACGCGCCAGGCCCCGGAGACCCGCAGGGCCAAAGCCACAACTGCGGCGAGAGTCACCAGAGCTACGACGGGGCCGGCTGCGCCGGGGGCGGACTCGGGCACCTCGCTCACCCGGCCGAGCGCGACGGGCAGGATCGTGGCCGCCAGCAGCATGAGCACGGTGCCCGACACGACCGGGGTGATGATCCGGCGCAGCAGCGGCAGCCAGACGGACAGCAAAAGGTAGAACAGCGCCGCCGCCACGGTGAGGCTGGCCAGCAGGGCCGGCCCGCCCGCGGCCAGCGCCAGCACCGAGACGGCGACATAGTTGGGCGTCGGTCCCATGATCAGGATGTGGCCCGCGCCGAACCGCCCGAAGCGGCCTGCCTGCAGCGCGGTGAGGCCTCCGGCGATGACTAGGGAGGCGAACACCGCCCAGGTGAGGTAGCTGTCATCCTGGCCGCCCGCCCGGGCGGTGATGGCCACGATCAGCACGATCGTCGCCAGCACAAGCATGACCCCCTGCAACCCGACGCCCAGCGCGATCAGCGGAGGGCAACGCTCGTCGGGCTCGTAGCGGATGGCGTCGTCGGCTCCAGGGGTGCTCATATCGGTTGCATTGTCTCACCATCAAGCAGCGTGATGCGCCTGCAGCGTCGAACTCATGCGAGAATCGGGCATGGCTCGGATCGATCTGGTGCATCCGGACAACGCCGATGGGTCTTGGTTCGTAGACACCCGCTGCATCCGCTGCGACGCGGCCCGGCACTGGGCGCCCGGGCTCATTGACATGGACGACGAGGGGCTCTCCTTCGTGGCCCGCCAGCCCGAGAATCCCGAGGAGGTCTCGGCGCTGTGGAGAGCCGCGGTGGCCTGCCCGACCCAGTCCATCGGTACGACCGAGGCCCGCCGCCCGCCCAGCCCCGCGTTCCCGTACGAGCTGACGCCGGGCGTGTATGCGCTGGGACACAACGCCCGGTCCTCGTTCGGGGCCCACTCGTACCTGGTGTCTCGGGCCGGCGGGAACCTGATGGTCGACTCGCCCCGGTTTACCCGCGGCTTGGCTGAGCTCGTCGACGACCTCGGCGGCGTGCGCCACGTGCTGCTGAGCCACCGCGACGACGTGGCCGACGCCGACCGCTGGGCCGAACGCTACGGCGCCGACGTATGGATCCACGAGGCCGACGCCGACGCCGCGCCCTACGCCACGGTCGTCCTGGAGGGCGACGAGATCACCGATGTCGCGCCGGGCGTGGTGTCTGTTCCGACTCCGGGCCACACCGAGGGCTCGGTCGCCTTCCACATCGACGACAAATGGCTGCTCACCGGCGACACCTTGCACTGGAACCACCGGCGCGGCGAGCTCGACGTGTTCGCCGGCGCGATGTTCCATTCGTGGGAGGTGCTGGCCGACTCGATGGACCGTCTTGCGACTCTGGAGGTGGAGTGGGTATTCCCCGGCCACGGCAACTGGCATCAAGTCGGCCCGGCCCTGTACGCCGAGCAGATGACCCGCCTGGGACCGGCCATGCGCGAGATCGGCCGTGCTGGCTGGTCCGACCGCGCTGCCACCGCCTACGACTGGTTCTAGGCAGGGCGGCAGCGTTCCGGCTGCTTGGACTGGCCGCAGAGCGCTCCGGTAGGGTCGCGGCATGATCGCGGACCTGCACGCCGAGCCGGCGGTGGAGCGCCTGCAGCGCAGGGTGGCCGAGACCACCGGCCTGGTAAACGCCCCGCTCGACAGCCCGATGCTGCAGCCCTACGAGGTGTTCGACCGGGACCTGTTCGACCTGGAGATGGTGCGGGTATTCGGGCGGTCGTGGGTGTGGTTGGGCGACACCGAGGACCTGACCGAGCCCGGCGACTACATCACCGGCACCATCGGCTACCAGCCGGTGATGGTGATCCGCCAGGAGGACGGCTCGGTGCGGGGATTCCTCAACAACTGCCGCCACCGGGCGTCGGGGCTGCTGTTCGAGCCGGCCGGCAACTGCGGCAAGACCATGACCTGCCCCTACCACAACTGGGCCTACGCCATCGACGGCCAGCTCATCGGCATACCCGACCGGGCCCGCATGTACCCCGACGGCATGCCCACCTCCGACTACGGCCTGGTGGAGATACGCATCGAGCTGGCCTGGGACAAGCTCGTGTTCGGATGCCTGTCACGGAAGGCGCCCCCGTTCCGGGAGTGGATCGCCCCGCTGGCGCAGCGCTACGCCCTCTACAACTTCGACACCTTCACCCGGTACCACCGGGAGCTCGACCAGACCTACCCGATCAACTGGAAGGCCTTCGCCGAGAACTCCAACGACGACTACCACGTCCGCTTCGTGCACCGGCGACTCAACAAGCTGCGCAAGCAGATGGACACCATCGTGCGCTTCGAGGGCCGCACCTGCAGCGGCTTCAAGCCTCACTCCGAAGAGGAGGACGCAACCGGCGGGCGCACCGATCTCACCCATGAGCAGCTGCTCGGCCACTACGCCGACTTCATCTACCCCAACCTCACGCCGCTGCCCTACCCGACGCAGCTCATCCTGGTGCGGGCCGACCCCCTCGCGGTGGACCGCACCCGGCTGTTCAGCCGCATCTACGGGATCGACAAGTCGATTGAGGAGCAGGACTTCGAGCTGGACCGCCTGGCCACCACCAACCTCGAGGACACCAACATGGTGACCGAGCTGATGAAGAACCTGCGCTCGCCGTTCTACCGGGTAGGGCCGGCCTCGACCTGGGAGGGCCGGGCCGCCCACGTGATGAAGCTGGTTCGGGCCGATGTGGCCTCCCCGCTGGCTGACGACGAGTTCAGCGGGCCGCTGCCGGCCAACTGAACCGGACGAGAGGAAGAACGTCCATGAGCACGGCTGGCCCTCCGGCCTCGGCGGTGTCGGCGGGAAAGCGCCGACGCTTCCGTCACATCTTCCGCGCCGACGGCCGGGCTGTCTTCGTGGCCATGGACCACCCCGCCTACATGGGCATGGGTGTCGCGCCTTCCGCCGCGGCCGCGATCGCTGACGGCCGGCCCGACGCCGTCCTCGCTACCTGGCATCTGGCCCGCACTCGACCCGAGGCCTTCGCTGGCGCGGGGCTGGTGCTGCGGGTCGACGGCGGGATTTCCGATCTCGGCGACCCGCCCGCCAGCGACACGACCTCGTTGCTCTACTCGGCCGAGCAGGCGATGGTGGTCGGTGCCGACGCCGTAGTGATCATGGTGTTCCCCGGCACCCCCGACGAGGAGCGCTCGCTGGGGCGGCTGGCCCGCCTGGCCGCCGAGTGCGAGCTGCTCGGTCTGCCAGTGATGGCCGAATCGATACCGGGAGGCTGGCCCCGCACAGTGCCCTGGACCGCGGAGAACGTCAGCCGGGGGGCCCGGCTTGCGGTCGAGCTCGGCGCTGACATCGTCAAGACCATGTGCCCCGGTCCCCCCGAGGAGTTCGCGGCGGTGGCCGAGGCCTGCCCCGCACCGGTCGTGGCCCTGGGCGGTCCCAAGGTCGACGACGAGGACCAGGTCGTCGCGCTGGCCCGCGGCGTGGTCGAAGCGGGTGGTGCCGGTGTGGCCTTCGGCCGCAACGTCTGGGGATCCGACGATCCGGCTGCGCTGGTCGGCCGCCTGCTCGAGGCTGTCCACGGTGCTGAGTCGGCCTGATGGACGCGCCCGCGGCGTCAGTGCTCGACGATCGCCTGTATCAGCGGCTTGTCGAGCTGGCCGCGCCGGACGGAGCCGAGCGCGGGCCCGGTCGTCCCGATCTGCGGCCTGCGGTTGAGCAGGCCCTCCACCATGAGGCCCGACTTCTGGACGAGCGCCTCTACCGGGCCTGGCTGGACCGGTTCACCCAGGACTGCGTGTACTGGATTCCGCTTGACCCCGCCGGCGATCCCCGCACCCGGGTCTCGTACCTGCTGGATGACCGTCGCCGCATGGAGGACCGCATCGGGCTGCTGGAGACCGGGTGGGCTCATGCGCAGGAGCCGCCGTCGCGTACCTGTCGCATCGTGTCCAACGTGGAGGCATGGCCTCTCGGAGACGGCGACACACTGGCCCGGTGCTCGACCGTGGTCTGGGAGTACCGCAAGGATCGGTTGACGCCGTTCGCGAGCCGCAACGACTACGTGCTAGCCACGCTGGGCGAGAACTGGTCGGTGAGATTCAAGATCGTGCGCCTGGTGGACAGCCGCAGCGACGTCCGCAAGTTCTCGTTCGTGCTATAGAGGCCGCGAAGACAGGTGCCGCCATGGACGCTCTCGACACGCTGATACAGCCCCACCGGGTGCACCGCTCCCTCTACACCGATCCGGACATCTTCGTCACCGAGATGGAGAAGGTCTTCGGCGGCGCCTGGGTCTATCTGGCCCACGAGAGCCAGCTGCCCGAGCCGAACGACTTCATCACCGCCCGGATAGGCCTGCGCCCGCTGATCCTCACCCGTGACGACGACGGCGGGCTGCACGGGCTGTTCAACCGGTGCGCCCACCGGGCCTCGACCGTGTGCCAGTCCGAGTGCGGATCGGCCCGGCGCTTCCAGTGCTCCTACCACGGGTGGACGTACTCGAATCGGGGCGAGCTGGTGAACGTGCCCTTCGCCGAGGGCTATCCGCCCGATTTCGACCTGTCCGACCACGGCCTGGCCCAGGTGCCGCGCCTGGGCACCTACCGGGGCTTGATCTTCGGCACGCTCAACGTCGACGCCCCCAGCCTGGCCGACTGGCTCGGCCCGGCCGGCCCCCTGATCGACGAGTTCGTGGACCGCTCGCCCTCCGGGCGCATAGAGGTGCGCAACTGCCAGCGGATGGTCTACCGCGGCAACTGGAAGCTGGCCTGGGACAACGCCGGCGACGGGCTGCACCCCACCTTCGCCCATCGGAGCTTCGTGATCCTCAACGAGCGCCAGCACGGCGGCGCCCGGTCGCTGTCGCAGTTCAAGGCCAGTCCCGATGACACCGGGATGTACGGAGCCGACCTCGGCAACGGTCACATGTTCGTGGACCAGAGGCCCGGGCTCAACCAGTCCTTCTGGGAGACCCAGCGGCCGGTGCCGGGGCGGGAGTGGTACGCCGAGCAGATCGAGCAAGCCTGCGGGGACGGCGCCGCCGATGTGCTGGAGGTGGCGCCGGGATCGATGATCAACCTGTCGATCTTCCCCAACCTGCTCATCAAGGGCAACCACTTCGAGACGGTCGACCCGGTCAGCGTGGCGGAGACCCGGCTCCACACCTGGATGGTGGCCGCGGAAGGCGCCCCCGACGAGGTGAACGTGCTGCGGATGCGGATTGCGGAGGACTTCCCCAGTCTCGGGAATCCTGACGATCTGGAGCTCTTCGAGCGCTGCCAGGAGGGCTTGGCCATCGCCGAGGTGGAGTGGGTGGACATGAGCAAGGGGCTCGGGCATGAGGCCGAGGAGGTCTCCGCCGACGGCGTGGTCAGGGCGCCGGTCACCTACGAGGGACCGATGCGCGGCTACCTGCGGGCCTGGCTCGACCTGATGTCGTCGGATGTGAAGCTGACGACGGCCGCCGCGGGCGAAGTCACCTGCGAAGTGGCCGCATGATCCTTCCCGCTGGCGCTGCCTGTGACACAGTTGCATGACCACTAGCGACCGGGTGATCCTCCAGGAGGCGGTCGTGCCCCGCTGCGAGGGCCGGGCCGTGGAGGTGCGGGCCGGCCAGGTGCTGCGGATCGTCGCGCTGGACGGGCCCCAGGTGGCCGACTCCACCTTCCTGGCGCTCGACAACCCCCGCGAGGGCTACCACGCCGGGCAGACGGTCGCGCTGAACATGCTGGCCGGCACCGGATCGATGCGCAGGATCACCACGCTGTGGTCCCGGCCACCATACGAGCGGCCGATGATGACCGTCATCGACGATCCGGTCGGCGTCCACTTCGCCTGGAACGGGGGACGCTGCTCGGCCGGGGTGTACGCCGTCCGCGACGGCATCGAATCGGGCCACCGGACCTGCCAGGGCAACCTTGAGGAGGCGGTCAGGCCTTGGGGTGTGGACCCCGACCTGATCCCGGACGTGTTCAATGTGTTCATGTACACCGATGTGGTGGACGAGCAGCGGCTGGTGTTCCGGGAGTCGCCCGCGGCTGCCGGCGACTACATCGACCTCAGGGCGGAGATCGACGTGCTGGCCGCGGTGTCGGCCTGCCCCAGCGAGACGTCGGCGTCCAACGGCGGCGAACCCAAGCGGATAGGCCTCGAGGTTCACCGAAGGGAGTGACGGCAATGGTGAGGATGGTTCGGAAGGCCCAGGTCGACTCCAGCGATGTGGCCCGGGTGCGGGAGTGGATCCAGCGGTACACGGCCTATATGGCTGCAGCCGACCCCGAGCGGGTGACGGTCACGTCGTGGATGGAGGCCTACGGCGCCTACGGCAAGGTCTACTGGATGATCGACGCGCCCGATCTGGGCACCCTCGACGAGTTCCTGGAGCGGCTGCCCACCGAGGACGCCTACCGGGAGATCCTCAAGGCGGGCAGCGAGCTGTTCGTCTCGGGCCAGACCAGCGACCTGCTGCTCAAAGAGGTCTGAGTCCTTGACCGACCGGGCCGGCGCGGCCCCGCGCCGGCGATTCCGTAACGACCTGCTGCCCTTCCAGGTGCTGATGGGGGTGACCGCGGGCGGCATCGGCGGGATCGTCACCGTGCTCGGCGAGCTGCGCGACCAGCTGGGCTTCAGCGGCCCCGGCATCGGCGTGATGGTGGCCGGCGGTTTCGTCGCGGCCCTCGTGTCGCAGGTCGCACTGGCCCGGCTGGCCGACATGGGCCATGCCCGGACGATGGCCACCGCGGGGATCGGCCTCAGCGCGGCGGCCATGGTGATGATGGTCTTCGCCGAGGGTCTGGCGGTCTGGGTGTTGAGCAGGGCTGTTCTCGGGTTCGGGGGAGGGCTGATCCTTCCGGGCGTGCGCCGAGCGGCGGCGGTTCACGATCCGGCCCGGGCCGGGGAGAACCTCGGGCGGATGGTGGTGGCCGAGACCACCGGGTTCATCTTCGGACCGGTGCTGACGGCCCTGCTGGTCGGGGTCGGCGGGATCCGGGCGCCGTTCGCGGTGTTCGCCGGGGCCATGCTGCTGTTCGTTCCGGTTGCGGTGCGCCTGCCGCCCGACCGGGGCCTGCTCGACGCCTCCCGGCGGGCGACGTCGTTCGACCTGCTGTTCTTGCGGCGCCTGCAGGGCGCGTTGATCATGGTGGGCGGCTACTTCATGGTCATCGGCGCCTGGGAGGCGGTTCTGCCGGTGATGTTCGCCGACCGGGGCGCCGGCGCGACCGCCACCGGGATCGCCTTCACGGTGGTCGCTCTGCCGATAATGCTGGTGGGTAGGCGAGCTGGGCGTCTGGCCGACCGGGTGGGACCGGTGCGGGTGACGATGGCCGGGCTCGTGGTGGTGAGCCTCCTGACCATGACCTACGGCGTGATTGGTGGCGTGGTCCCGATCGTGGTGGCGATGGTGCTTGTGGGCTTCGGTGACGGCTACGGCTTCACCGCGGCCCACGCGGTGGTGGCCCGGGCCGTGCCGGAGCAGCGGCAGGCGGCCGCGCTGGGTCTGATGGGCGCGGCCGAGGTGGCCGGGGCGGGCGCGGCGGCGCTTCCGGCGGCCTGGCTGTATGACAGCTTCGGACCCGGTCCCACCTGGGCCTCGGTCGGCTTGACCGTGCTGGCGCTGGTGGTGGCGGGCTGGCTGCGCATCCGGGGCACCGTGCCTGCCTCGGGCCCGGATGCCCCCTGCCCCGATATGTCTACATGAAGTCGCGCTTGGCGATCAGGCAGTGGACGCCCTTAACGTCGTTGACCACCTGGGTGACCTCGAAGTCGGCCGCGCAGCTTAAGTAGGCGTAGGCGATGTGGCGGGGCAGGCCGAGCCGGCTCTCGCAGAAGCGGAGAGCCTCCCGCACCGCCTCCCGCATGGCCTCGTCGAGGTCGGCGTGCAGCCCGACCGGAATCCAGTGGTCGTCGGTCTCGCCGAAGGGGTTCTCGATCAGCCCGCAGGCCCGGCGGGCCTCTGGCCCCCGTAGCACCGATAGGCGCAGATCAGCCCTCAGGGAGCCCTCCAGCGCGGTCAGGGCTACCTCACCGTTGCCCTGGGCGAAGTGGGGATCGCCCACCGCGAAGCCGGCCCCCGGCACTTGGACCGGGAGGTACAGCGTGGCGCCCTGTACCAAGTGCTTGATGTCGAGGTTGCCGCCGTGGCGGCCCGGCGGTCGGGTGGCCACCGGGTCGCCGACATCGGGGGCCACGCCCATCATCCCGAGGAACGGCGCGATCGGGTAGCGCACCGTGCCGCCGGTGCCGTAGCGCAGCACGGCGGTGCCCCCTCCGGCATCGCCTTCCACCTCGGTGAACACCGACACGGTGCCGTGCCCGGTGCCGGGCGTGAGCGTGTCCGGCGGCTCGGCCCCGTCGGGCATCTCGCCGGGCAGCGCCCCCAGCCCATGCCGGTTGGATGTGACGCCGTAGGGCACCCTCAGAGCGAAGCCCAACACGTCCACTCGCAGCAGGTCGCCGGGCTCGGCCCCCCGAACCTCAATCGGGCCGGTCACCACATGGGGACCGTCGACGCCGAAGGTGTGGGGCACGTCCCTGGCCATCTCGACGGCGTCTTCGAGCACCCCGGACCGGTCAATGCCGCGGGCACCGAAGAAGGCGGCCGGGTCGCGGCCCTGGTCCTCGAGGATCCCCTCGTGCGACAGCGTGTCCACGGTGAGGACGGATCCGCTGTCCACCGACATCACCGCAGCGGTCTGGCGGTTCGGCCACCAGCCCCACCGGCTGTTGCCCGGGGTGGCCGGGAGGTAGTGGTCGCCGTCGATGCGGCCCTGGCCGGGATTCAGGATCAAGGGCGCGCCCCGCGTACCGGCGGCGTCACCGAGATGTGCGCCCCGGCGGACGTCGGCGGGGTTGTTGGAGCCTGCACCCGTTGATTCTCGCATGGGCGCAGCCGCCTATGCTCGGCGGCGGTGACCGCCGAGACCGCCGACAACGCCCCCGCGCCGGGTCCGGTGACGCTCCTGGTGGCGGGCGGGGACATCGTGACGATGAACCCGGCCCGGGAGGTGCTCGTAGGCGGGGCGGTGGCGGTGGCCGGAGACGTGATCGCCGCGGTCGGCTCGAGCACGGAACTGGCCGGTCGCTATCCCGAGGCCGAAGTGATCGACGCCACCGGCTGCGTAGTCACGCCCGGGATGGTCAACGCCCACCAGCACCTGACCGGTGATCCCCTCATCCGTAGCTGCATCCCCGATCTCCTGCCTCCGGGAGCGTCGATCTTCGAGTGGTCGGTGCCGGCCCACGGGGCCCACACCGGAGACGACGACGAGCTGTCGGCGGTGCTGTCCTCGGTCGAGAACCTGGCCAACGGGGTCACCACCGTGGTGGAGGCGGGCACGGTGGCCAACCCCCATCGGGCCGCGGCGGGGATGCGGCGGGCCGGCATCCGCGGCACGATGGGCGTCTGGGGCTGGGACATCGAGGAGGGTCCGTTCACCGCTCCGGCCGCGGAGACGCTCGACCGTCAGCGCGAGGTGGTGGACTCCTTCTCCGACGGCGGGCTCATCGACGGCTGGGTGACCCTCGTGGGTCACGATCTTGCCTCCGACGAGCTCCTGGCCGGAGCCGCCGACCTGGCCCGGGACCTGGGCACCGGCCTCACCATGCACATGTCGCCCACCTCGTCGGATCCCGAGCGCTACCTGGCCCGCACCGGCCGCCGGCCCCTGGTCCATCTGGACGCGCTGGGCGTGCTGGGACCGCACCTGCTGGTGGGTCACGGCGTCTGGCTCGACGACTCCGAGGTGGAGTTGGTGCTGAGCACATCGACGGCCATCGCCTACTGCCCGTGGGCGTACCTGCGCCTGGGCCAGGGAGTGGCCGGTCACGGTCGCCACGCCGAGATCGTGGAGCGGGGCGGGCGGGTAGCGCTGGGCTGTGACGCGTCCAACGCCGGCGACACCTCCGACATCCTGCGGACCGCCGCGCTGGCTGCCGGGCTGGCCCGCGACACCCGGGTGGATCCCGAGCGCTTCGGCGCCCACACCGCGTTCGAGCTGGCCACCATCGCCGGGGCCGCCGCCATCGGCATGGACGGCCGGATCGGGAGCCTCGAGCCGGGCAAGCAGGCCGACATGGTGGTGCACGACACGTCGTCGATCGGCTGGGCGCCCCGGGGCGAGACGGTGCTGCATCTCGTGTGGGGGACCGACGGGCGCTCGGTGCGCGACGTGGTGGTGGCCGGTCGCCAAGTCATCCGGGACGGCACCTGCACGACGGTGGACATTGCCGACCTGCGGGCCGAGGCCACCGCCGCCCAGCAGTCGCTGCTGGCGAGGGCCGGACTGGAGATCTCCCATAGCTGGCCCCACATCCCCAGTGCCTAGAGTCGCGGCATCGCCGAGATAGGAGCGTCATGCAGGTAGCAGTGGTCACCGGACCGGGAGCGGTCGAGCTCCGCGACGAGCCCCGGCCCCGCCCCGGCCCCGAGGACGTGTTGATAGAGGTGGGCACCTGCGGCCTATGCACCATGGAGCGGCGCCTGTTCGCCGGGACGAAGCCCATATACCCCGTCGCCCCGGGCCACGAGGCCGCGGGCCGGGTCGTAGAGGCCGGCGAGGCGGTGGCATCGCTCCCGGGAGCGCCAAGGGTCGGCGACCTGGTCACCATGGACCTGCTGACCCGCTGCGGAACCTGCCACATGTGCCGCCGAGGCCGCAGCGCGCTGTGCAAGCGGCCCCAGGGCGGGACGCTCAGCGACGGCACCATCTCGATGGGAGCCGGGCTGGCCGAAGTGGTGAGGGTGGCCGCGGCCCAGACCTACTGCGTGGGCGAGATCCCCGTCGAGCACGCCGCCATGGGAGAGCCGGTGGCCTGCGTGGTGCACTCGGTGCGGTTGAGCGGCTTCCGGGCCGGCGACCGGGTGGCCGTCATCGGCGCGGGCTACATGGGTCGCCTCCATCTGTCTCTCTGCCGGGCGTGGGGCGCGGCCTCGGTCGGCCTGATCGACGTGAGCGGCCAGCGCCGGGCTGAGGCGGCCGAAGCCGGCGCGGCCAGGGTGGCCGACCCCGCCGACGTAGCCGGCTGGCAGACCGATCACGACATCGTCTTCGTCACCGCGGGCGTCCCGGGCGCGGTGGAAATGGCCATGGACCTGTGCGACGACGCGGGCGCGGTGGTCCTTTACGGAGCCTTCCCCAAGGACATCATGGCGTCGGTGGGCGCCGACCGCATCCACCATCACGAGCTGTCGATCATCGGGGTGTTCAGCCAGGAGCCGGAGGACTGGCGGACGGCTGCGGGCCTGCTGCAATCGGGCGCTCTGGCTGCCGACCTTGACCGGCTGGTCACCGCCCGCTACCAGCTGGCCGATGTCGCCGACGCTCTAGCCCTTACCGTCGAGCAGCCCGTCTACCGGGTGATGGTCGGTTGAGCGGCCATTTGAGCGGTTAGGAGCGAGTCGCTATGAGTGCGGTGGTCGTCGGGGTCGACCTGGGGACCGGCGGTGAGCGCCACGGCGCGGTGAAGCTCTGGATGTACGAACCGTTCGAGGGCGCCTTGTCCTGGCCCCCGGGCCGGGCCGATCCCGCCGCCTGGCTCGACGGTCTGGGCCGCCTGCTGGCCAGGGTCAACGAATCCGGGCTGGAAATCGCCGCGGTGGGAGTCGGCGGGCAGAGCCCCACGACCGTGCCGCTGGACGGCGATGGGGGCAGGTCCACCGCGGCTATGGCCGCCACCTGCCGCCACCCGGCCGGGAACGGCCTGGGCCGCACCGAGCACCACCTCGCCCAGCTCGAGTTCCTCAGCGACGAGGTGGGACGCCCGCTGGCCGGAGCGCAGATCTGGGACTGGGCGCTGCGCTGCCTCGGCGCGGGCGACATCCAGGGGCTCTGGCCCGGCGAGGAGACCATCGGTGGCTACGGAGACAGGGTGGAGGTGGGCACGGTCATCGGCGAGTGCGACGGCTCGCTGGGCCTGGCCGCCGGCACGCCCTTGGTGAGCGCGTCCAACGACGCCTACATGAGCTTCTGGGCTGGTGGGCTCTTCACTCACCGCAGGGGCCACGATCCCGGGGGCCGTACCGGCGGCTTGGGCGTGGCCGTGGACGCCGCCAAGCGGCCACCCGACATGCTCGGTTTCTTCAGCCCGGTGGCGGGGGTCGAGGTGGTCGGGGGGGCCACCAACGGGCACGGGCAGCTGCTGGAGTGGTGGTCGGCCATGTCGGGCCGATCCATCGAGGAGTTGCTGGGGCTGGCCACCGGGGTGGCTCCCGGCGCGGGCGGGTTGCTGGTCCTGCCCTACCACGACGGCGAACGTGCGCCTCGGTGGGAGGCCCGCCTGAGAGGGGAGATCCACGGGCGTACCTTCAATGCCGGCGTGGCCGAGATCGCCCGGGCCGTGCTGGAGGCGGCGGGCTACGGCCTGCGGCACATCCTCGCGGACCTGCGGGCCTCCGGCGTGGAGATGGACGTCATGTGCTGCGGAGGCTCACCGGCGCTCAGCCACCTGTGGTGCTCGATCAAGGCGTCGATCCTCGAAGTCGAGGTGGACATGCCCGACCGGCCCGATCAGCTCTCGGCCCACGGCTGCGCGCTGACGGCCGGCTCGGCGCTGGGATGGTGGGACCCCGTCGGCGCCGAGCGCTCGGACTCGTGGCCGCTGGCGGCCATGACCCGCATCGAGCCGTCCCCCGACGACGCCTACCGGGCCGCCTACGAGCGGTTCGTGGCTCTCGGCGACGCCGCAGTCGCCCGACTTGACGGTGCGGTCTAGCGTGGTCGGCACCGACTAGTTCGACATCGACGACCCGTCCAAACGCGAAGGAGCGACCGCCATGGTGAACCCGCTGATCTTCGTCGATCTGCCCACGCCCGACCCCGAGGCCACCTCGCAGTTCTACGAGACGCTGTTCGACTGGAAGTACAAGCGCCGCCCCGCCGGCGAGTTCCACGAGGTGCTGCCGGGCGTGAAGCCCAACCTGGGAATCCACCTGGAGACCACCCCGGTGAGCGGACCGGTGCCCCGCATCTACGTGATGGTCGACGACCCGCCCGACAGGCTCGCCCTCGCCGTCGAGATGGGCGCCACCAAGATGTGGGACGAGGCCTACTGGGAGGAGTTCGACGCCCGCCACGCCGCCTTCCGCGACCCGTGGGGCAACGAGGTCGTGCTGTGGCGCAACAAGGGCACCTACGTGCCCGGATCGGCCTCCGAGAAGAACGCCTGATTGACCTCGGGGCAGATCAGCCCAGGACCTGTTCCACCGAGAACTCGACGTTGTTGCCGTCGGGATCCTTGATCAGGCAGATGTAGCCCACATCGGGGTTGCGGTACATCGGTCCGAGCACGAGGCAGCCGTCCTCGGCGGCCAGGCGGGCGACCTCGTCCACCTCGTCCCGGGTGTCCAGCGAGATGCCGAGGTGGGCAATGGAGGTGAGGAAGCCGTACTCCTCGACGATGTCGCCGGTGATCTGCTTGGGCAGGGCGCCCTCCATCAGCACGATCACGAAGCGGGCCGCCCCCGGCGTGGTGATGTCGCGCTCGTTGGCCAGCCAGGCGGTGCGCATCCTGGTCTCCGGGTCGTGGCGCTCGGAGATCTTCACCAGGGTGGTGAACTTCTCGTAGAAGGCCAGCGTGTCGTCGAGGCTCCGCACCGGCAGCGCGATGTGGGTGAGCAGCGACGGCGGCGGCTCGGCGGCTGAAGACGCGGCCTCAGCGCCGGATGCGACGGTGTCAGTCATGGCGCGACCCCCTGTGGGTCCGACATTACCGGCGAGCCGCGACCCTGGCTGAGGCGGGCGGATTTGGTCCGGTTGGCTCGTTGGGCATACCGTCCGGCCATCGGCTCGTGATTCAGGAGGAATCCAATGTCAGCACCGAATCTGGGCAGCATCCTGGTGGGGTCGTCGCAGGTCGACGCCATGAAGGACTGGTACCGGGCCTGCTTCGGTCCCGACGAGAACGAGATGGGTGCGTTCGTGTTCGGAGGCATCCAGCTCTTCATCGAGGAGCACAGCGAGGTATCGGGCCCCAACGAGAACGGGCACCGGATCATCCTCAACCTCGACGTGGGCGACTGCCGGGGCCTCGAGGCGCACCTCAACGACCAGGGCGTCAGCTGGGTCCGCGAGGTCGAGCAGATGCCCTTCGGGCTCATCGGCACCGTCGCCGACCCCGACGGCAACATGCTGCAGATCATCCAGTGGGGCGCCACCCCCGACGAGGGCCACGGCTGACCACTCCCGCTGAGGGTGGCTGCGGGCTGCCCGAGACACAGAGAGGGATCGACTGACCTATGAAAGCGATGATGTACCGCGCCTCGGGAGGGCCCGAGGTGCTGGAGTACGCCGACGTTGACGACCCGGTTCCCGGCGACGGCGACGTGGTGCTGGACGTCGCGGCCACCGCGCTCAACCGGCTCGACCTGCTCCAGCGCAACGGCTGGTACTACATGCCGGGATTCACCTTCCCCCACATTGCCGGCATGGACATCGCCGGCGTGGTGTCCGAGGTGGGGGCCGCGGTCACCGAGTGGCAGCCGGGCGACAGGGTGGTGGCCGATCCGTCCATGGCCGGGGTGCCCGAGAACTCGAAGCATGCGGGCCTGGGCGACCTCTACGGCGAGCTCGGCATCCTGGGTGCCACCCTTGACGGCGGCTACGCCGAGAAGTGCCTAGTCCCGGCCTCGCACTGCTACCGGGTGCCGGACGGGGTGTCGCTAGAGCAGGCGGCCACGTTCCCCACGGTGTGGCTCACCGCCGGGCATGCCCTGTTCAACACGGGCGGGCTCTCGGAGGGTGAGACGGTGATGGTCCACGCCGCCGGGTCGGGCGTGTCGGTGGCTGGCATCCAGCTGGCCAAGCATGTCGGCGCCACCGTGCTGGCCACCGCCGGCACCGACGCCAAGTGCGAGCGAGCCCTTGAGCTGGGCGCCGACCACGTGCTCAACAATCGCACCGGCGACGTGACCGGCTGGGCCATGGGCGTCACCGAAGGTCGGGGCGTGGACATGGTGTTCGACCATGTGGGAACTGCCCTGTTCACCCAGTCGATGTTCTCGCTGGCCATCGGGGGCCGGCTGGTCAACTGCGGCAACGCCTCGGGCGACACCGCCACCATCGGTTCGCTCGGTCACCTGTTCCACAACGGGCTGCGGATCATGGGTTCCGACCCGTACCGGCCCGACGAGATGGGGCCGCTGTGGGACACCTTCTGCACCGAAGTCGCCGCAGGCCGGTTCACTGCGGTGATCGATTCGGAGTTCCCGCTGACCGAGGCGGCCGCGGCCCAGCAGAAGATGCTGGAGAGCGACTTCTTCGGAAAGATCCTGCTACGCCCCTAGCCCCTGCGGAATCTCGGGTTGGTTCTGTGTCGTATATCCACAGAAGTCGTACCGAGATTCCGCTGGTAGCGGGCTTGGCGCCCTCCCGGACCTCAGGGCGAGGTGCCGGCCAGGTCCAGGGCGGCGTGTAGCAGGACCTCGGCACCGCGGCCGGCGGCGTCGGGCTCGATGGACTCGGCCTCGTTGTGCGACAGCCCGTCCTGGCATGGCACGAAGATCATCCCCGCCGGTGCCCGCAGGGCCACATGGCAGGCGTCGTGGCCCGCGCCCGAGCCGATGCGCTCGTGGACGAAGCCGCAGCGTCGGGCGGCCGCCTCCACCGCGTCCACGCACCTCGGGTCGAACACGACCGGAGCGCAGTCGTTGATGACCTCGACCCGATACCCGCAGCCGTGGGCGGCGGCGGCATCAGCCACCAGGCGCCGTAGGGCGGCGTCCAGGTTCTCCAAGGTCTCGGCATCGGGATGGCGCATGTCGATGGTGAACGTGATGTGGGCCGGAACGGTGTTGGACGACACCGGCTCGGAAGCGAACATCGCCGGGGTCAGCCGCACCAGCGGGGCGTGGGCGGCAGCCATCTCGTAGATCCCGCTAAGGGCGTCGGCCACCGAGCGGGCCGGGTCGTGGCGGCGGTCCATCGGCGTGGTTCCGGCGTGGGCCGGGAACCCCTCGATGGTCACCCGGAACCAGCGGATCCCCTGCACGCCGGTGACCACACCGATCGACGAGCCGCTGGCCTCCAGGATCGGTCCCTGCTCGATGTGCAGTTCCAGGTACGCGCCCAGCGGCTTGCCGAACGCGGCGGCACCGGCCCAGCCGAGCCGGTCGAGCTCGTCGCCCACGGTGATGCCCGAGCGGTCACCGATGGCCCGAACCTCGTCCAGCGGCAGCACACCGGCCCACACCGCGGAGCCCATCATCGACACCGGGAAGCGGGAGCCCTCCTCGTTGGTCCACACCGCCACCTCCACCGGAGCCCGGGTCTCGACGGCGTGGTCATTGAGCGCCTCGACCACCTCGAGCCCGCCCAATACGCCGTACACACCGTCGAAGCGCCCGCCGGTCGGCTGGGTGTCGAGGTGGCTGCCGAGTACTACCGGAAGAGCATCGGGGTCCGTGCCCGGCCGCCGGGCGAACAGGTTGCCCACCCCGTCCAGCTCTATCGAGCAGCCGGCCTGCTCAGCCCATCCGATGAATAGCTCCCGTCCGGCCCTGTCGTCGTCCGAAAGCGCCTGCCGATTCGAGCCCCCAGCCGGCGTGGCTCCCACCTCGGCCATGTCCATCAACCGCGACCAAAGCCGCCCCTGATTCGTGTGCACATCAGTCATGCCGTGAATTCTCTCCACTGGGATCAATTCGCCCAACTCGCGCCCCAACGGTTCCCTGTTGAGGTCGACGCCTCGGGGTGACAGCCTTCTGACGGACTGGAGAGACTTGGTGTCGGCATGCACATGGACGAAATACTCAGACGGTTTGTGCAGCGACACCGTGTTCCTGCCGTGGCTGCCGCGGTGGTTCCAGCTGAAGGCCCGGTTGAGGAACATGTCGTCGGTGTCCGGCGGCGGGGCAGTCGCGATGCAGCAACGGCATCGGATCGATGGCACATCGGTTCGTGCACCAAGACCTTCACCGCGGCGCTGTGGGGCCGCTTGGTGGAGCTCGGCCACGCCGAGTGGGACATGCCGCTGGAGCAAGCCCTGGCCGACATCGCCGGCGACATGCATCCCGACTGGACAAGGCAGACCGTCGATTCGGTGTTCTGGTGCCGGGCCGGGTTCAAGGCGAACCTGAGCCCGGCCCAGATGAGGAAGGCTTGGGACGACTCCCGGCCCCTGGCAGACCAGCGCAGCGACGCCGCCAGGCAGGCATTGAGCGATCCACCGGATCGGCCCGATGAGTTCCGCTACTCGAACCTGGGGCTCATCGTCGTCGGCGCCGTCATTGACCGCTTGGCCGGTGCGACATTCGAGCAGGCTCTCGACGCCCATGTGCTAGCACCCCTCGGCATCGAGTCCGTTGGTTACGGACCGCCCGGTGAGATCTGGGGTCATCCGGCAAGGTTCCGGCTCGGCAACTTCACCGTCCTCACCGGACCGCCCGCCGACCCCGCCGATCCGTTCAGCGACAACCCCGCGGTGTTCTCGGCCGCGGGGACGATGCACATCACCATGGCCGACTGGGCCAAGTTCGTGCGGGTCTTCATGGTCGGCGGCTCGAGCCTGCTGCATGCCTCCACCGTTGATCGCCTGCTCCGGACGCACCATGGCGGCGAGTACGGGATGACCATGGGCTGGTCAAGGACTGGCGTCCTTCCGCGGGTCGGGTACGCGATGCAGGGCTCCAACACGATGTGGTCGACCGCCGCCCTAATCGACAGCGACCGCCAACGCGCCGCGCTGGTCGCCTGCAACGACGGCCGCAGTCGCGTCCTCACCGGCACCGCCCGTCTAGCCGCCAGCCTCCTGCCATAGCCGTCCGCTGGTGAACGCTGGTCGGCGATCAACCATCATGAGCGCCGATGTTTGAAGGTCCCCGGGATGCTCCTTATCCGGAGTTGAAGAAGACCCACACGATGGCCCACGTGGGCCGGCCGTTCACGGACTACAAGCCGCCCGCGGCCGCGCCGGTGTGGGCCGTGATCGAGGGGCTGGGCCGCTACCACGTGCTGCTCGCCGCCCTGGAGCTCGGCGTGTTCGAGGCCCTGGACGAGGCTCCAGACACCGGGATGACGGCGGGGGAATTGGCCGGACGGCTGGGCCTTCCGGAGCTGCACGTGGAGTCGCTGCTGGACTCGGTGGTGGTCCTCGGCCTGCTCGACCGGGTGGTCGACGGCTTCAGGCTCAACGACGCCGCCCGCCGCTACCTGCTTGTCGACGGCGCGGCCTCGATGGCCGGGCTGATCCCGGTAGCCCCCGGACCCCATGAGAACTGGACCCGCCTGGCCGACACCGTCCGCTCGGGCCGGCCCGCCACCCCCATCGACGACGACCCGGCCGCCTTCTACGTGCCGCTAGTGGAGGGAACCTTCACCACCATGTGGCGCTGCGCCAGCCGCGCCGACTTCAAGATGCGCTACAGCGCGCTGGCCGCACCCAGGATTCTCGACCTCGGCGCGGGCGGGGCGCCCTGGTCGATCGCCATGCTGGAGGCCTGCGCCGATGGCCGGGCCATGGTTAACGACCTCGACGGGGTGATAGACGTGGCCCGGCGCAAGACGGCCGAGCACGGCGTGGCCGACCGCTGTGAGTTCCGGCCCGGCGACTTCCACACGGTCCCGCTGGAGGACGGCGCCTATGACGTCGTCGTGCTGGGCCACGTCTGCCGCACCGAGGGCCCGGACGGCGCCCGCCACCTGGTGGAGCGGGCCTACGCGGCCCTCCGGCCCGAGGGCCGGGTGGTGTTGGCCGACTACTTCGTCGGACCCAACCACAAGACCAACCCCCACGCGGTGCTGATGGGTATGACCATGATGGCCAGCACCGTCAACGGCTTCGGAGTCACCACCGAGACAGCCACCGGCTGGCTAAGGGGCGCCGGATTCGAGGCACTCCGGCTGATCGAGCCCATCGGCTTCCAATTCGCCTACGTGGCCTCCAAGCCCAGAGACTGAAGCCCGACGACACCCTCGGCAGGAGACAGCAATGAGCGAGCGGGAGCGCATCGACACCCTCATCAAGGGCTGGTACGTGGTGACCATGAACCCGACCCGCGACATCATCCGCCACGGCGCGGTCGCCATCAGGGGCAACGAGATCGTGGCCGTGGGCAAGGCGTCGGACCTGGAGGCGGCCTACGACGCGGCCGAAACGGTGGGCGGCGACCGGTTCGTGGTCACCCCCGGCCTGATCAACACCCATATCCACATCACCGGCGAGCCCCTCACGAGGGGCTACGTGCCCGACGACACTCCCTTCGAGGAGAACGTGTTCATGTGGCTTTGCCCCCTCTACTCGGTGTACACCGCGGAGGAGGAGCGGCTGTCGGCCCAGCTCGCCGCGGTCGAGATGCTCAAGTCGGGCACCACCACGTTCCTGGAGGCCGGGACCATCCGCTTCACCGACGAGGTCATGGACGGGCTGGTGGAGGCCGGCATCCGGGGCCGCATCGGCAAGTGGGTGTGGGACCTGCCGCCCGAGCCCGACGTCTATCGCCAGAGCACCGACACCGCCATCGCCAACCTCAACGACACCATCGAGCGCTACCGCGGCACCGCCGGCGGCCGCCTGGAGGCCTGGTCGATGGTGGTGGGCCACACCACCTGCTCCGATCCGCTGTGGCGGGCCGCCCGGGAGGCCGCCGACCATCACGGCGTGGGCCTCAACTTCCACATGAGCCCGGCCAAGCTCGACCCCGACGGGTTCATCGCCGAGTTCGGGCAGCGACCCATGATCCACCTGGGCGAGCTGGGCGTGCTCGGGGCCGACACCTCCATGACTCACTGCGTCCACGTCGACGACAACGAACTCGACGTGATGGCCGCGGCCGGCTGCTCGGTGGAGCACTGCCCGACCACCGCGCTCAAGGTCAGCTACGGCGTCACCCAGATCGGCAAGATCCCGGAGATGGTGATGCGGGGCATCAACGTGAGCATCGGCATAGACGGCAACAACGCCTCCAACTACGCCGACATGCACCGGGCCACCTACCTGGTGGCCGGGCTGTTCAAGGACGCCCGCATGGACCCCCAGATGTTCCCGGCCGAGAAGGCCTACGAGATGGCCACCCTCGGCGGTGCCCGCACCATGCTCATGGAAGACGAGATCGGCTCGCTGGAGGCGGGCAAGAAGGCCGACGTGGTGCTGCACGACACCGACCGGCCCGAGTGGCGGCCCCTGCTCAACGTGATGAACCAGCTGGTGTGGTCAGCCGACGGCAGGGGAGTTCACACCGTGTTCGTGGACGGCGCCAAGGTGGTCGACGGCGGCCGCATGACCACCATCGACGAGGACACCTTCTACGCCCGCTGCCAGGCCGCCGGCGAGGCCATCACCGCCCGCTCCGGTCTCCCCGACAAGGCCAAGTACCCCATGCTCTAGCCCGCTACAGGTCGGGCACCGCGAAGACCGAGCCGCCGAACAGCAGCCAGGCCAGCAGCAGCGTCCACGCCACGTTGGCGGCCTGGGCGAGCACGAACGCGATGGCGGGCCGGCCGCCCTGCATCGACAGCAGGTCGCGCAGCCGGGTCTCCAGGCCGATGCACACGAACGCCAGCGCGAACAGCCACGTCCTCATGCCCTTCAGCACGCTTGAGGTGGCGTCCACCAGCGCGTCGCTGAGCCCGAAGGAGAACAGCAGCGACGTCGCCAGGAAGCCGAGCACGAACTTGGGGAACCGCTCCCAGATCACCGCCGCCGACACCTCGGGCGTGTCCGCCCCCGAGGCGCCGCCCCGCACCGTCCACCAGACCGACAGGCCGAAGGCGGCCACGCCCAGCAGGGCGTTCTGGGAGAGCTTGACGATGGTGGCCGCGTTGGTGGCCGAGTCTCCGATGCTCTCACCGGCCACCACCACCGCTCCGGTGGTGTCGATGGTGCCGCCGATCCAAGCCCCGCCGACGATGTCCGACAGCCCGAGCCAGTCCACCGCCAGGGGCATCAGGATCATCATCGGCGCGGCCACCACCAGCACCAGCGAGGTCACGTACGAGAGCTTCTTGCGGTCCCCGGCGATGGCGCCGCAGGCCGCGATGGCGGCCGACACCCCGCAGATCGACACCGCGGTGGCCATCATGGCCGAGAACTCCTCGTCCACCCTGAGCTTGCGGGCGATCCAGAAGCACAGGTACCAGATCACTGCGATGACCGCGGCGGCCTGCACCATGCCGTACATGCCGGCCTCAAGCACCCGGCTGAACAGCACGCTCGAGCCCAGGATCACCAGTCCGGCCTTGATGTAGTACTCGGTGCGCATGGCGGCGCGGAGCCAGTCCGGCACCCCGATCACGTTGGAGATGAACAGGCCCAGTGCCAGCGAGGTGATGGCGTAGTTGACGCCGCGGTTGCTCAGGGCGGAATCGCAGGACACAGCCCGTGCCGCCCAGGCCAGCACGAACAGCCCGGCGAAGCCCGGAGCGAAGCCGCGGACCGAGCCGTCCATGAGCCGGACTCCGGTGAGGCACAGCACCAGCAGCGCGGCGCCGACCCCCAGCGTCGTTGCCAGGCTGCTGCCGGAGAACAGCCCGCCCACACCGTCGCTGCACGACAGGCCGGCCTTCTCCGGTCGGACCCCTACCACGACAAGAGCGATGATGGCGGCGCCCATCCACACCGAGACCCAGTCCTCGGCGCGCAGCAGGCTGCTCATGGCCCCCTTCGCCATGGCCCCAAACCTAGAGGCCGAGCCGATAGGAGCGAATGGATGAGCGGTAGGGTCGGGCCATGGCAGAGTTCAGAGTCATCTTCGTCGCCAACGACTACGACGGCACCGTGGGGTTCTTCACCGACGTGATGGGCCTGGAGGTGGAGCGATCCTTCGGCGAGATCTTCAGAGGGACGATCCTGCGGGCCGCGGACGGCCGCATCGAGGTCATCGAGGACGGCGGCGGATGGGACCGGCCCGGGGTGTCGGGCGTCTCGGTGTCATGGGAGATCACCGACGCCGACGCCGAGCACGCCCGGCTGGTCGCCGCGGGCGCCGAGATCGTGCGCCCGCCTGAGATGCAGCCGTGGGGCCACAAGAGCCTCGAGGTGGCCGCCCCCGATGGCCTGAGGATCATCCTCTTCGAAATAGTCACCGCCCAGTAGCGGCTAGACAGTCGCCATGCGATTCGGATTCTGGGCATCGACCAAGAACGATTGGGAACACATACTGGCGGTTAGCCGGGCCGCGGAGGCCAGCGGCTGGGACGGCCTGTGGCTGCCGGATCACTTCATGCCGCCGGAGGCGGGCTACGGCGACGAGCCGCCCGGCATCCCCCCTGAGCTGCTGCCCAACCACGAGTGCTGGACGCTGATGGCTGCCCTGGCCATGGCCGTGCCCCGGGTGAGGATCGGGGCGATGGTCACCGGCAACACCTACCGCCATCCAGCGGTGCTGGCCAAGCAGGCCGCCTCCCTCGACCATGTCAGCGGGGGACGCTTGGTGCTCGGTCTAGGCGCGGGATGGCAGGAGAACGAGCACCGCCGCTACGGCATCGAGTTCGGCACCGTCCGAGACCGGGCCGACATGTTGGATGAGGCCTGCGCGGTGATCTCCGGCCTGTTCGCCAACGAGCGCACCGACTTCGACGGGGTCCACTACCGGCTTCAGGGCGCTCCGCTGGTGCCCAAGCCTTTGCAGGATCCGCTGCCCATCATGATCGGCGGCAGAGGCGAGCGCCGCACGGTCCCGACCATGGTGCGCTGGGGTCACGAATGGAACGGATGGTGCACACCCCGGGACATGGGTCACTACAACGCGCTCATCGATCGGCTCTGCGAGGCCGCCGGCCGGGATCCGCGAACCATCGCACGCTCGGCCGCGACGCTTCTGTTCCTGTGCGAATCCGAGGCGGAGGTGGCCCGGGTTAGAGCCGAACCGACCGGGTATCCCCGGCTGATCGGCACGCCCGATCAGCTTGTCGAGCGGGTGGCCCGCTACGCCGCGGCCGGAACCGACGAGCTGATCATCCCCGATTTCAACCTGGCGCCCGAGCAGACCGCCGAGATCGTTGAGCGCTTCATGACCGAGGTAGTCGCCGCCCTGTGAACGGTTGCGGGGGCTCCCGGCGGCGGCCCGCGCTAGCGTCCGGCGGCGTAGCCACCATGGGAGTAGCGCAATGACCGAGACTGTGTTCGACAGGGACGTGCCCGCGGTGGTGCAGTCCGCACCGAGCCGCTTCGACGCCTACGACACCGCCGACCTGTGGCGCAAGGACGTCG
The DNA here is from genome assembly GCA_009843735.1 of Acidimicrobiaceae bacterium. GTDB lineage: Bacteria > Actinomycetota > Acidimicrobiia > Acidimicrobiales > Aldehydirespiratoraceae > Aldehydirespirator. The sequence goes on from VYCW01000100.1 coordinate 39,395, forward strand.
ACCACTACATCCATCCCTTCACCGACTTCGCGGTGTGGGACTCCGAGGGAGCCCTGGTGATGGCCGAGTCGGAGGGCGCCTACGTCTACGACTCCGACGGCCGGCGCTACCTCGACGCCCAGGGCGGGCTGTGGTGCGTCAACGCCGGCTACGGCCGGGCCGAGATAGCCGACGCCATGGCCGAGCAGGCCCGCAAGCTGGCCTACTACTCGCCGTTCACCAACACCACCTCGGTGCCGGGCGCCACCCTGGCCCACAAGCTGGCCTCCCTGGCGCCGGGAGACCTCAACCACGTGTTCTTCGGCCTGTCCGGGTCGGATGCCAACGACACCGCAGTGAGGATCATCCACTTCTACTTCAACCGTCTCGGCCAGCCCGACAAGAAGACCATCATCACCCGGGTGAACAGCTACCACGGCTCCAGCTACCTGGCCATGTCGCTCACCGGGGTGGCCTACGACCACATCGGTTTCGACATCATCGGCGAGCCGCTCATCACTCGGGTGGAGGGCCCCGACATCTACCGGCGATCCGACGGCATGACGCCCGCCGAGTACACCGACCACCTTGTCGACGAGTTCAGGACCAAGGTCGAGGAGCTGGGCGCGGAGAACGTGGCCGCCTTCTTCGCCGAGCCGATCATGGGCGCGGGCGGGGTGCTGGTGCCGCCGCCCGGCTACCTGCCCCGGATGCGGGAGGCCTGCCGGGAGTTCGGGATCCTCTACGTCTCCGACGAGGTGGTCACCGCCTTCGGCCGGCTCGGCCACTTCTTCGCCAGCAAGGACGTGTTCGACATCCAGCCCGACATCATCAGTTCCGCCAAGGGACTCACGTCCGGGTACGCGCCGCTGTCGGCCAGCCTGCTGTCCGACGAGATCTACGAAGTGATCTCGGTGCCGCAGGCGCCCGGCGCGGAGTTCGCCCACGGCTACACCTACTCGGGTCACCCGGTGTCGTGCGCAGCCGCTCTGGCCAACATCGAGATCTTCGAGCGTGAGGACCTTTGCGGACACGTGCGACGGGTAGGCCCCTACTTCGAGGAGCGTCTGCGCACCCTCAGCGATCTGCCCATCGTGGGCGACATCCGCGGCAAGTGCTTCATGATGTGCCTGGAGAACGTGGCCGACACCGAAACCAGGGAGATGTTCCCACCCGAGGTGGAGATCGGCCGGCGCATCTCCGACGCCTGCGACGCTCGGGGCCTGCTGGTGCGTCCCATCGGACGCCTCAACGTGCTGTCGCCGCCGCTAGTGCTGACCACGGACCAGATCGACTGGCTGGTCGACACGCTGCGGGCCGGCATCGAGGAGGTCATGGCCGGCCTCGAGCGCGAGGGCCTCTGGAGGGGCGACTGAGGTTAAGGGCGCATGCGCCGTTAGCCTGTGGATATCCAGCCGGGACGTCCGGCTGGCGGGTTCGCAGACGGGTGTTGGTTCTTCCGGTCATCGTGAACCGACCCGACACCAGCAAGGCCTCCTGACTCATCGAGGCGCCACCGAACCTGTGACTGGCCTGCACGACGCGGGCAAGGAGAGAAATGTCCCCCACCTTCGCCCAGTTGGGCGTACCCGAATCCATAGGCCGCGCCCTCGCGCAGCGCGGCATCAACGAACCGTTCGAGATCCAGTCGGCCGTCCTGGCCGACGCCCTGGCCGGATACGACATCTGCGGCCGCGCCCCCACCGGGTCAGGCAAGACCCTGGCCTTCGGCATCCCGCTGGTTGCCAACGTCGACCGGGCCGTGCCGCACGAGCCCAGGGCACTGGTTCTGGCTCCCACCCGCGAGCTGGCCGACCAGATCAAGACCGAGGTCCAGTCCTTCGCCGGAAGTATCCGAGTGGCCGTCGTCTACGGCGGTGTGGGCTACGACGCCCAGCGCAGGGCGCTACGCCGGGGCGTCGACATCCTGGTGGCCTGCCCCGGCCGCCTCGAGGACTTGATCGATCAGCGAGAGGTCAGCCTGTCCGCAGTCGACAGAGTCGTCATAGACGAAGCGGACCGGATGGCCGACATGGGGTTCATCCCCGCGGTGCGGCGCCTGCTCGACCAGACCGCGCCGGAGCCGCAGACGATGCTGTTCTCAGCCACGCTCGACGGTGATGTGGCGTCGCTCACCCGTGACTACCAGTACCGCCCCGTCCGCTGCGAGGTCGGCGAGGAGACGCCCGACGTCGTGGCGGCCGACCACGTGTTCTGGAACGTGGCCAACAACGAACGCACCGAGGTCACCGCCGACGTGGTGTCGGCCTCCGGCTCGGCGATCGTGTTCTGCCGGACCCGCCACGGCTGCGACCGGCTGGCCCGCCGGCTCGATCGGATGGGCCTCCAGACGGCCGCGATCCACGGCGGACGCAGCCAGAACCAGCGGACCCGGGCACTGGAGGCCTTCGCGGCCGGCAGGGTCCAGGCGCTGATCGCCACCGATGTCGCCGCCCGGGGCATCCATGTGGAGGGCGTTGACGCTGTCATCCACTACGACGCTCCTGCCGACCACAAGACCTACCTCCATCGCTCGGGACGGACCGCGAGGGCCGGCAAGGGCGGTGTCGTGGTGTCGCTGGTCCAGCCCGATCAGGTCAAGGAACTGCGGCAGATGCAGCGCGAGCTCGACATCCAGCAGCCGGTCACCGATGTGGATCTGAGTGCCGTCCGGCGGCTCGACGGTGGCGTGGATCGCGCCGTGGCTCCCGCTGTTCGGGCCGAGAAGAAGCGTCAGCCCGCGGCGGACTCGCGGCCGCGACGCACCGGTCCCAAGCCGCGAGGCTCGGCCCCCAAGCCGCGACCTCGCAAGTCTCAGCGCCCAGGCGCTAAGAACCAGTCACGTCGCCGTCGGAACAACAACCGCAGGCCGAGGCCGGCCAACACCCGCAAGCAGACACTGGCCAAGACGGGCACCTGATCTTCCTAGGCCCAGGCCTCCAGGCGGCAGCCGATCAGCAACTCCGACACCGACGCGGTGTTGGGTAGCGCGATCACCGTGGCCACCAGATCGGCCACGTCTTCGGGCTGGGTGATGGTGTCGTCGTCGGGATCCATCATGTCGGTGGCCACCGGACCGGGGCAGATGGCAGTCACCCGGACGCCGTCGTCCCAGCCGATCTGGCGGATCGCGTGGGACAGGGCGAGCAGCGCGTACTTGGTCATGGAGTAGCCAACGATCGAGTCGCCCTTCACCCGCTTGGCCGACAGCGAGGCCATGTTGACCACCCGGCCCGACCCGGACCGGCGCAGATGGGGCAGCGCCTGCCGGATGAGCCGCAGCGGTCCCTTCACGTTCACGGCCCACATCTCGTCGAGCACGGCCTCTTCCACGCTCTCAAGCCCGGTTCGGTCGACGATGCCGGCGTTGTTGACCAGCACGTCGATGCCTCCGAAGTGGTCGACGGTGGCCTGCACCCAGTCGCGAGCCGAGTCGAAGTCGGTGGCCTCGTGGTAGTTGAGCAGCACCCTGTCGGGTCCGATGTCGGGCGCGACCTGAGCCAGGGCATCCAGCCGGCGGGCTCCGAGGCTGAGCCGGTACCCGTCGGCGGCCAGCCTCGTCGCGATGGCGGCTCCCATGCCCCGGTTGGCCCCCGACAGCATCACCACCCGGCCATCTGCGCTGATTGAACTCATCGCCTACCTCGAATCCTGGTCGAACTCATGCGGGCGCCGCCCCGATGGGGCGCCACCCGCACCGCCGATTATCGTCGGCCGGCGTGCGGGGGGCGAAGCGGGGCGCCAGAGGCCGAGCGGATGAGGCGGCACCATTGCCACGACCCCGAGAGGCTCTGAGCGAGGCCGTGGCCCGAGCGGCCCGTGAGCGAAGCGAACAAGAGCGGGGAACCGCCGACCTATGACGGTCACGCTGGAGGCCGAGATCAGCCCGGGCATGGGCCCGGACGCCTGCGTCGAGTTGGCGAGACGGTGCGAGCGGGCCGGGTTCGACCGGTTCGGCCTGTCGGACGTGGTGTTCTGGCCCGACTGCTTTGTGTTGCAGGGCCTGGTCGCCCAGGCCACCAGCCGGATCCATATCGGCTCGATGGTCACCAACCCCTACTCCCGCCACCCGGCGATGCTGGCCGGCGCGGTGGCCACCCTCCAGGAGCTGTCGGGCGGGCGCATGTTCCTCGGCATCGGCGTGGGCGCCGGGCTGGAGGACCTCCGGATCGACTACCCGAGGCCGGTGCGAGCGCTGCGTGAGGCCATCGTCGGCATCCGGGGCCTGCTGGCGGGCGGGACGGTCGACTTCGACGGGGAGATGTTCCCCATCGACGGTGGCCGGCTCGTGCGCCCGCCCGAGGTGCCGGTGCCGATCTCGGTGGGCACCCGCAGCCCCCAGGTGATGCGCCTGGCCGGTGAGCTGGCCGACATCGCCCTGGTGGGGGCCCGGCACTTCACACCGGAGATCGCCCGGCAGTACCGCGGCTGGCTGTCCGAGGGCGCCGCCCGATCCGGCCGCGAGCTGGCCGACATCGACGTAGCCCCCCGCCTCACCCTGTGCGTGTCGGCCGACGGCGACCTGGCCCGGCGGTCGGTGGTGCGCTACGTGGCCCACTATCTCGCCATCATCCGGCCCGCCGAGATGGATCCCGACCGGCTGGCCGCCATCGACGACGCCTTGGGCCGGGCCACCGGCTGGTACTTCGACCTGGACCGCTTCGACCCGCCGGAGCTGTTCGACCTGGTCACCGAGGACTGGATCCGCCGCTACGCGATAGCCGGAGCGCCCTCGGAGATCCCCGAGCAGGTGAAGACGGTCACTGATCTGGGCTTCAGCAGCGCCAGCTTCAACCTGGCTGCAGTTCTGCGCCCCTCCGCGGCCGAGGGCTACGCCGAGACCATCGACGGCTTCGCGTCGGTGATCGACGACTGCCGCTAGCGATTCCGCCCGCTGGAGAATCTCGGGTGAGAAACAGTGCCTCTACGACACATAAGTCAACCGAGATTCTCGCGGGACGCTAGCCCGGCCTCGTCGCGATCACCTCGCCGTTGAGCCAGGCCCAGAAGCCGCTGGGGTGGTCGGCCCAGCGACGGAAGGCAGCCGAGATCGCCACCAGGTCGCCCCGCATCGCGAATCCGCCGTCTGTGGCGTGATCGGCGAAGTCGCTGTCGGTCACCCGCACCGCCCACATGCCTCCCCAGAGCTCGCGGCGGGCCGCGTCGGCGTAGGTGGTGGTGCTGGTGGTGACGACCGGGTCCACGAAACCGGCCGCGTTGACCCATCCAGGCAGGAACCGCCCGGCGCAGGGCTCGCCGCCGTTGCTCCTCGCGACCTCTTGATACAGGCGGAGCCAGTGCTCGAGGGCCGACTCGACCGGAGCGTGGACCATCGTCTGGTAGTCGGAGTCGCGCACCGCCACCAGCCCGCCGGGCCGTAGCACCCGCCGGGCCTCCCGCAGCGCCCGGACCGGGTCGGACAGGTGCTGCATCAGCTGGTGGGCGTACACCACGTCGAAGCTAGCGTCGTCGAACGGCAGCTCGTAGACCGAGCCCACCTCGAAGCTGGCGTTGTCGACGCCCTCCTCGCGGGCCCGGTGCCGGGCCGACTCGACCACTTCGGCTGAAGAGTCCACGCCGATGACCGTCCCCGCCCGGCGGGCCAGCCCGACGGTGATCGTGCCGGGGCCGCATCCCATGTCCAGCACGGAGGCGTCGGGCTGCAGGTGGGGCAGCAGGAAGGCGGCGCACACCTCGGCGGTCCGCTGCCGGTAGAACTCGAGGATGACCTCGTGGTAGCCGTGGGTGTACTTCTCGCCCTCGGGCCGCTCAGCGGTCATGGGCGGGACAGGCCGGAGTCCGGGCGGTTCGCGACTCGACCGCTCACAGGGTGTCGGGGACCGCCTCGTCGTACAGCCAGGACTCGACCAGGTCCACCGCGTCCGGTCCGGCCATCTCGTCCACCAGCGCGAGGAACTCGGTGGTGTTGGTGGTTCCGCCGGCCGACCGGTCGTAGTGGGCCCGCAGGATCCCGAAGAAGGTCTCGTCGCCGGTGTGCAGGCGAAGAGCGTGCAGCGTGGCCGCGCCCCGGTAGTACACCGAGAAGCCGAACAGATCCTGCAATTCGATGCCCTTCGGCGGGCCTGTGCCTTCGGTGGACAGATGTGCATGAAGCCCGCCCATGAACTCGTTGAAGTCCGCTTCGAAGTGCTCTGCCTCGAACATGAGGTGCAGGTAGGTGGCGAAGCCCTCGTTCAACCAGATCTCGCGCCAGTCCTCGGGTGACACAGAGTTGCCGAACCACTGGTGCGCGGCCTCGTGGGCGATGATGCCGGGACTGATGGTTGCCGGTCCGTGGATGGAGAGCGTCTGGTTCTCGAGTGCAAAGCCGAGCGGGAACGGCATCACGATCGTCCCGTAGGCGTCGAACGGGTAGGGGCCGAGCAGTTCTTCCAGGAAGGCGAACACATCCGGGGTCACCGCAAGGGCCTCGGCCACCTCGGGAGAGGAGTTGCTGGGCACGTAGTCCCGAAGCAGCGGACCGCCCTCGTACAGTGGCCCGTGGTCGATCCGCTCGAAGTCGCCGACATAGACCGCGGCCAGGTAAGTGGCCATCGGATCGTCCATCCGCCACTCGAAAGTGGTCCTGCCGCCGGTGGTCGTCTCTGAGGTGAGGAGGCCGTTGGACGCCGCAACCAGGCCCTCAGGCACGGTTATCCGGATCTCGAAAGTGGCCTTGTCGATCGGGTGGTTGTTGGACGGGAACCACGTCATCGCCCCGGAGGGCTCGCTCGCGGTGTAGATCACACCTTCCCGATGGAGCCAGCCCATCCTGGCGAAGGGCACGCCCGGATCATCGAGTGGCTCCGGTGAGCCCGAGTACACGATCTCCACTTCGAACTGCGAGTTGGCTGAGACGGGACTTGTCGGGTGGACCGCCAGCTCGTGGCCGTAGCGGTCGAACTCGGCGTGGGCTCCGTCAACGGCCACCGAGTGGACCTCCAGGCCCAACAGGTCGAGGTTGAACGCCTCAAGGTCCTCAACGGCCAGGGCCTCGATCGTGGTGGACGCTGAGATGGCGTTCATCTCCGTATCGACGTCCAGGTCGATGTCGTAGTGCAGGACGTCGTAGCCGCCGTTGCCCAGGAACGGGTAGAAGCCGTCACCCAGGCCCTCCGCCTCCGTGGGCGGCCGCGTCGTGGTCGGCGCCGGCAGTTCCTCCGGTACGGGTGCCGGTGTCGTAGTCGGCTCGGTTGTGGTGGGTGCCGACGTAGTGGCCGGCTCGGTTGTGGTGGACGCAGGTGCAGCGGCCGGCTCGGTCGTGGTGGGCGTTGAATCTTGCGTGGTGGTGGTGACGGCGACGGAGGTGGCCGGGGCTGCGTCCGGAGTCTCATCGACGGCCGTGCTGCTGCAGGCCGCCGCCAGCAGCGCCACAGCCACGACGATCGGCCGCGTTCGAGGAAGCATCGGGTCGGAGCCTACGGTCGACCCGTCGAACGCGGCAGGGGACTCAGGCCTGGCCGGTCTGTTGCAGGAAGCTCAGGCTGTCGAAGTAGTCGGTGCGGCGCTCGACCAGCCCGTCGCGGACAGTCAAACGCATCACCCCGCGGATCTCGAAGGGTTTGCCGTCGGCCCGGGCCCGCATCACGTAGGCCGCGGCCACCCGGTCACCCTCGACGAGAATCTCCTCGGCCTCGTAGGTCAGGCCGACGAACGTCGCCAGGAAGTCGGCCAACCGGGCCCGGTACTCGGCTCGGCCCTGGCTGGGCAGACCCAGAGCGCTGGTGTGCACGTTGGAGAAGCCGTCGCTCACATGGGCGGCCACCGCCTCCGGATCACCCGAGGCGAAGGAGGCCAGATAGGACGCCGCCACGGCCCGGGGGTCCGCGCCGGCGGGCGGGCCGGGCTCCACTGCGCTCAGCGCATCACCTTCTGGGCGTGGGCGTACACGCCCTGGTCGTAGCTCAGCTCGATCATGTTGCCGTCGGGGTCGCTGATCATGCAGATGTAGCCGATGGGCGGCGGCATCTCCGTGGGCGGCATGGCCAGGCAGCCCTCGGCCCGGGCCCGCTCCGCGGCCGCGTCGATCTCCTCGCGGCTGGTGACCTCCACACCCAGGTGGGCGAAGGGCGCCAGCGTGGCGATGGGGGCGTCCTTGAACGGGTCGGACTCCGGGAAGAACTGGGCCAGAACCAGGATGAAGGGCTTGTCGGGAGAGTCGTCGTGGCCCAGCCAGGCGCCGTACCCGTCGTCGTCCTCCCGCTTGTCCAGCAGCTTGATCGGGGTGTGGGTGGTGTACCACTCGATGCTGGCGTCGATGTCGGTGACCCGCAGCGCCACATGAGTCCACCGCGCGTGGGGCGGGTGCACGGCGTAGGTGTCGGAGGTGTCAGTCATGGCCGCTACTCCGCCGTCCATCCCTCGGGGAGTTGGGGATCGTCGCCGCCGTAGGTCCACAGCACCAGGGTGTTGCCCCACGGGTCCTTGAAGGCGTTGTTCCTTCCGTTGAACTCGCCGAAGTAGTGGTGCCGCCACAGCTCGGTGGCGCCGTTGGCGACGGCCCGGTCGGAGATGGCGTCCATGTCGTCGTCGGCGGACACGAGGATCCAGATGCGCACGGTGTGGCCGTCGCGGCTCAGGTGCCGGGGCTCGAGGCCCTCGTCGGTGGGGTGGGGCCGGCGGTTGGCGACGTTGGTGATGCCCAGGTGGAGGTTGCCGGTCGGTCCCTGGGTGCCGTCGGGCAGCTTGAAGTTCTGGCCGGGCACGATCCGGTAGAACGATCCGGCCGGTCGGGGCTCCACCTCCCAGCCGAACACGTTGCGGTAGAAGTCGGCCGCCTTCTCGGGCTCGTCGGTGGGGAAATCGACGAAGATGAGGGTGTTCGGGTAGGGCTCGCTCATAGTGCGCTCCAGGGCTCGGCGGCAAGGTCGGGCGGGCGGCTCAACCTAGCATCCGCCCGCGGAACGCTGTAATCCGGGACCGGCGCGGGGACTCGATCTCAGCGCAAGCGGGGCTTGATGCGCTCGCCGGTGGCGAAGGCCTCCTGGCCCTCGGCCAGGGCCTCGGGCCGGGTTCCGGTGGTCAGGATGGACGGGGCCATCGCCAGGGCGTCGAGCCGGCCCATGTCGTTGGCCGCCCAGATGGCCCGCAGCGAGCCTTGGACCGCGTCGGGAGGCTGTGACGCGATGATCGCTGCGAGCCGATCCGCGGCCTCCTGAAGCTCACCGGATCCGACGACCTCGGAGACCAGCCCGATGCGCAGCGCGGTCTGGGCGGTCATCCGTTCGTGGCTGCCGAGCAGGGTGAGGCGCAGCACCTCGCCCAGCGGCATGCGCTGGGCCATCTTGATGGGCTCGTACACAGCCGCCATGCCGTAGGTCACGTGGGGGTCGAAGAAGGTGGCGTGCTCGGCGGCGATGATGATGTCGCACTCCGCGATCAGGTAGAAGGCCCCGCCGCAGCAGACGCCGTTCACCGCCGCGATTACCGGCTTCCACAGGTCGCAGGCCTTGGGCCCCAGGTCGTTGCCGGGATCGTCGTACATGAAGTCGTTGGACGTCCCGTAGAGGCCGCTGCTCCCGGCCAGGGCGGGCATGTCCGCGTCCCGGTCGATGCCCGCGCAGAACGCCCGGTCGCCCGCAGCGGTGAGCACGGCCGCTCGCACGTCGTCGAGCTCTCGCAGGGCCCGCCACGTGGCCCGCACCTCCTGGCGCATGCGGTCGTTGAAGGCGTTCATCGCCTGGGGCCGGTCGAGCGTCACCCGGCAGACATGATCCGCGATCTCAACTCTTATCGTCTCGAACCGCTCCGGCTCGAAGGTCACGGTGCGATCAGATGACGCCACGATCCCGAATCCTACCGATCGGTCTCAGGTGATCTCGGATCTGAGCTTGCGCAGCAGGCGTGGCATGTCGGGCGGCTGGACAACCGCCACCCGGATGAGGTCGTCGAAGTGCTTGACGAAGGTCGTGACGTGGCGCCGGTTGTTGAGGACCATGTACATCTGGCCGAGATACAGCACCGCCCGCTCGAGGCCGAAGATCGTGATCGCGCTGGTGTAGCGCTGGCGGGAATCGTAGAGGAACCACCGGAACGTGGGGTACAGCTCCTCGCACAGCTCGATCATCCGGTCGAGCTGCGCCACCCGGTGCCGGTGCTCCAGGGAGGCCCAGACGTCCCAGCCCCGGGCGAAGCCCTCGATGGCCTGGATGGAGTTGCAGCACTCGAGGTCGCTGCCCGGCGCCCGGGCCAGTTCCAGGGGGGCGGTGGAGGTCTCGATTCGCTGCTCGGGCCTGACCGTGGCGTAGCGCTGCACTTCGTGGCGGATCACGGCCTCGGTCTTGACCAGATCGGGCAGGGAGGCGGGCAGGGTGCGGATCTTCGAGCCGGCGGACTGCTCGTGCCAGTCAATCCAGGTCTCGTCGAGGGAGCTCAGCTCATCGAGGTTCAGGGCGAACTCCTCGTGGACGATGTCGGCCCGGGACGGTCCGCCGTCGGTGAGTCCCAGCAGCCAGTCCACCGAGGCCCCGGATGCCTCGGCGATGGCTGCGAGAGTTTCCGCTCGTGGGAGGCGGCGGTCCCCGGCCGAAAGCAGCTGCGACAGGGTGGACCGGTCGATGCCGGCCTCGGCCGCGAAGTCCGACTGGGATCGTCCCGAGTCGGCGAGAAGCTCTCGGAGCCGTTCCCGGAAGCGGCTCGCAAACTCGGCTTGACCGATCATTGTGTGGTGATTATACAACAAATGATGTGTATTCACCATAAGACTTGCGTTTAGTTCAGAAATGCTACGAATTATGCGCATCCCATCACGCATCTGAAGCGCTCTTTCCCTACTCTGAACGGCAGCAGATGGAGGGGGCAACCCGACTGCGCCTTCGACAGAGGGGGGTTCGATGGCTTCGAGCGCGACCGGGCCGGGCGTCGAGTGGCGCACGGTCGCGGTCGCGGTCGCAGTGCACGGCCTGTGGCTGGCCGCGTTGGCCCTGCACGGTTCAATGCCGTGGCCGGTGACCGTCCTCGTGCTTGGTGTGGTCGCCACGTGGCACGGCTCGCTGCAGCATGAGACCATCCACGGCCACCCGTTCCGCAGCCAGCGGCTGAACGCTCTGCTGGGCTCGTTGCCCGTATCGCTGCACCTGCCGTACCTGGTCTACCGGCGCTACCACTGGGCGCATCACGACTGCCCCGAACTGACCGATCCGACCGACGACAGCGAGAGCTTCTACGTGACCGCGGACGCCTGGGAGTCGATGGGTCGGGTCCGCCGCGCCATCGTGGTCGCCCACCACACGCTGCTGGGCCGCCTGGTGCTGGGACCGATCCGCTACATCGCGGGCGTGCTTGCCCACCAGGCCCGCGAGATCCGCCGGGGCGACCGGGAACTGGCCCGGTGGTGGGCCGCCCACATCGTGGCTGCGACCGCGTTGGTTGTCTTCGTGGTCATGGTGATGGGGGTGCCCTGGTGGCAGTACGTGCTGGGCGCCACCTACCTCGGGAACGCAGGGACCCTCATGAGGTCCTACTGCGAGCACCGCTGGGTGGAGGGCGCCACCCGCTCCGCGGTCGTGCGGTCGGGCCGCTTCTTCAGTGTGCTGTACCTCTACAACAACCTCCACCATGTCCATCACGCCGATCCCGGCGTCCCCTGGTACCGGCTGTCGGCCCACGCCGACGCCACCGGCGGCTACGAGGAGGCTGCCGCCGGGGCGGGGCTCTACCGCGGCTACTTCGAGTTGGCCCGCCGCTTCCTGGTGCGGCCCTTCGACCACCCGGTGCATCCCCTCGAGCGGCCCGGGATTCTCACCTGACCAGCGCCTGAACCGTCGCTGGGAGGGGCTAGTCGAGTAGCCGTTTGGCTATGACTCGGGCTTCGTCGAGGCTCTCGACGAAGTGGTCCTCGGGGATCTCACGCAGAACGTTGAGGGCGTGCAGGCTGGTGCCGGTCATGCCGGACATGCCCATGACGATGCACTGGGTGTCGGCGTCCCGCGCCGTGTCCGCCAGCTGACCGATCGCCAGAGCGGCGCTGTCGTCGATGTGGACGGTGTCGGTGAAGTCGAAGATCACCACCTCGTGCTCGGCCATGTCGTGGTTGATGACCTTGAAGAGCCTCGTGGACGAGGCCGCGGTGAAGCTGCCCCGCAGCGACAGCAGCCCGCAGCGGGCTGCGAACGGGTCGGCGTCGTCGTCGTCGAGATCCAGGTTGAGGCCGGCGAACGGGTCGTCGTCGTCCTCGTCGTCTGCTTCGGGGTCGGCCAGGAAGGTCATGTCGAGCAGCGGGGTCGAGATCACCTTGTCCAGCTCAAGCCGCTCTACCTGGCGGGCTCCGGTCAGCGCAGCCACGACCAGGCCAACCGCCACCGCGATCACGAGATCCGAGATGATCGACAGACCGAGGGTCAGCGCCAGCACCACCACGTTCTCCCGCGGGACGCGGTGGATGTGGGAGAGGTAGCGCCAGTCGATTATGTCGAACCCGATCTTGATGAGGATCCCGGCCAGGACCGCGTGGGGTATGGAGTCGACGTAGCGCCCCAGTCCCAGGACCAGCGCGGCCAGAATGGTGGCGCACAGCACCCCGGACGCCCTGGAGCGGCCCCCGGCACGCACGTTGGCCACTGTGCACGACGTGGCCCCCGCGCCCGGGACTCCACCGACGAACGCCACCAGCACGTTGGCGAGGCCCACGCCCATCAGCTCACGGTTGGGGTCGTGGCTCTCGCGGGTGAGCGAGTCCGCCACCCTCGCGGTGAGGAGGCTGTTGATGGAGCCGAGCAGGGCGAGCGTGACCGCGGCGGCCAGGGCGCTGCCCAGGTCACCGAGAACGAGCTCGGGCGTGTGGATGTCGGGGAGGCCGGTGGGCACTTCTCCGATGGTGGGCGCGTTGCTGAGCCACAGCACACCCGCGAGAGTCCCGATGATCAGGGCAGCCACCGACGGCGGCAGGTACCTCTTCAGCTGCCCCGGCCAGAAGATGCACACCGCCAGAGTGATGAGGCCGAGTGCGAGCGCGCTCGGATCGATGTTGGCCACCGCGTCGGGCCACGACCGCAGCGACTTGAGGGCCCCGCCGAGGGCCACCTCGGTGCCGAAGAAGGGAAGCACCTGGACCACGATGATGATCACGCCGACCGCGGAGGTGAATCCTGACACCACCGCATAGGGCGTGTAGGCCACGAAGCTGCCCAGTCGCAGCGCTCCGAGCAGCACCTGGATGATCCCGGCCATCACCACGATGGCCAGTGCCTTGGCTAGGTCGCCGTCGGCGTAATCGACGAATACCACCGCCATGGCCACCGACAGCGGCGCGGTGGGTCCCGAGATCTGGGTTCTCGACCCGCCGAGCAGCGCGGCGAGCATGCCCACCACGACGGCGCTGTACAGCCCCTCGATCGCTCCTAGCCCTGAAGCGACACCGAAGGCGAGGGACAGCGGCAGGGCGACCACGGCCGCGGTCAGCCCGCCGAAGACGTCTCCCCGCAGTCCTTGGAGCTTGTCGCTGACTTGCAAGCTCATGCCACTCAGTGACACTAGATCAAGTGCCGCCGCTGAACCGGCTTAGAGAGTGTGTGCGCACGATTTCGGCCAGTTCAGCCAGGCTGGTTGCTACTGCGAGGCCGGTGTCGCGCAGCCACCGGACATTCAGGCCGTGGACCTCGGTCCGGGGATCGAACCGGTTGCAGAAGACAGCCCGCCGGACTGACGGCAACGGCAGCGTGCACGCCATGGTGTCGTGGATGCCGCCGAGCTCGGCCGACGCCACCACGATCACCAGATCGGGCTGGATTCTCTCGATCAGGTCGAGGTTGTGTCCGTCGGTGGCGATCGGCGAGTAGAGGCCACCCACTCCCTCCACCAGGCCCACGTCCACCGTGGCCGCGAAACGGCAGTTCGAGGCCATCTCGTCGAGGGTGGGGCAGGTCGTCTGCAGCTTGCGAGCCGCCATGGGTGGAGCCAGCGGCACCGGGTAGGAGCAGTCGGGCGGGCATATTGCGTCGGGGTCCTGGCCGGTGGCCGCGGCCAGGACCCCGGCGTCGGTCGGGCCGCCCGTGTCCGGGTCGTAGGACTGCACCGGCTTGCAGGCCGCCACGGTCCGCCCGGAGTCCATCAGCAGCCGGGCCAGCCCCGCCGCGGCCCAGGTCTTGCCCACCTCGGTCCCGGTTCCGGTGACGAAGACGACGCTGGTGCGGTCGGGGTGCCGGCCCTCCGGCGCGGCCGGCGGATCAGACATCGATTCCGGCGCGGTGGAGGGCTTCGGTGAGCCGTTTCAGATCGTCGTCGGTGTGGGCGGCCGAGACCGTCACCCGCAGCCGCGAAGTTCCCACCGGTACGGTCGGGGGCCGGATGGCGGGCACCAGGATGCCCTCGGCGGCCAGCGCTGCGGACGCGGCCAGGGCCTGATCCTCGTCGCCGACGATGATCGGGATAATCGGGCTGGGATGGCCGAGCCGGAGGCGGTCGATGTTGGCCCTGAGCCGCGCCTTGAGCCCCTCGCCCTCGCCGGAGTCGATCACGTCGATGGCGGCAATGGCGGCCGCGGCCGAAGCTGGCGCGGCCGCTGTGGTGAAGATGTAGGAGCGGGCCTTGTTGACGAGCAGGTCGGTGAAGGTCCTGGGCCCGCACACGAAGCCGCCCAGCGACCCGACCGCCTTGGAGAGGGTTCCCACCCTGAGCACGCGGCAGCCCGGATGGAGCGGCTCGGGATGGTTCAGCACGAGGTGGGCGTCGTCGAGGATGAGCAGCGCCCCGTGCCGGGCGCACACCGAGGAGAGGTCGGCCAGCGGGGCGAGGTCGCCGTCCATGGAGAAGACCGAGTCGCTGACCACTATCCCGGGGCCGCTGGCGTCGCCCAGCAGCCGGTCGACGGCCGCGGCGTCGCGGTGGGCGTAGACGCGGGTCGGGGCCCGGGCCAGGCGGCACCCGTCGATGATGGAGGCGTGGTTGAGTTCGTCCGAGCAGATCACCGACGCCCAGCGGCCCATGGTGTCGAGAACGCCCAGGTTGGCCGCGTACCCGGTGGTGAACAGCACGGCCGCCTCTGCGCCGCGCCAGACGGCGGTGCGCTCCTCGAGCCGGCTGTGAACCGGGCGGGATCCCACGATCAGGCGAGCCGATCCCGAACCTGTGCCGTAGGCGTCCACCGCGGCGCGGGCTGCGGCCCGCACGGCCGGGTGCTGGGTGAGCCCGAGGTAGTCGTTCGAGGCGAACGACACGACCGGCTGTCCGGTGCTCGACAGCACTGTGTCCGGCTTCCCGCCGTCGAGGTCCCGGGGTCGGCGCAACTGGTTGGCGGCGGCCACGGCCTGCAAGGCGTCGTCCGCGACGGCGTCCCAGCTGCTTGCGGTCATGCCCCGGCTTCCCCGCCGGCCACTTCGGTGATGGCTGACACCAGGGTCCGGCCGATGGTCTCGATCTCGTCGTCGGTGATCGACAGCGGGGGCATCACCACCACCACGTCGCCTAGGGGCCGCAGCAGCACGCCGGCCCTCACGGCCGCGGCGCACACCTTGCGGCCCCACTTCGAGGCACCCGGAGGCGGGTCGAGTTCGATGCCGGTCATGAGGCCCCTGCGGCGCACCTCCTTCACCGCAGGCAGGGCCTCGACCGCTTCGAGAGCCGCGCCGAGGCGCCCGGCGGCCCGGCGGGCCGCATCGATCAGGCCGCGCTCGGATATCAGCTCCAGATGGCGGGTGGCCACCGCGCAGGCCAGTGCGTTCCCGCTGTAGGAGTGGCCGTGGTAGAAGGTGCGGGGTCCGAGATCTTCGCCGAGGAAGGCCTCGTACACGTGGGAGGCGGCCACGGTGGCCGACAGGGGCAAATAACCGCCGGTGATGCCCTTGCCCAGGCACATCAGGTCGGGCCGGATCCCGCACAGCTCGCTGGCGAACAGTGCGCCGGTGCGGCCGAACCCGGTGGCCACCTCGTCGCAGATGAGCGGCACTCCGCGGGCTTGGACCGTCGCCGCGAAGGCGGCCACCGCCTCGGGGTCGGTCACCAGCATCCCGGCTGCACCCTGCACCAGGGGCTCGATCACGACTGCGGCCAGCCTCCGGTGGTGTCTGTCGACCGCGGCGACGGCCTTGGCGGCCCAGTCACCGTCGTCGTAGCCGGGGGTGCGTATCACCGGGAACCGCAGCGGGTCGAACAGGTCGGTGCCGAAGCCGCCGTCTCCCACCGACAGCGACCCGACCGAGTCGCCGTGGTAGGCGTGACCGAGGGCCAGGTAGGCGGTGCGGTCCGTGACATCCTGGTTATGCCAGTACTGGAAGGCGATCTTGACGGCCTGCTCCACCGCGGCCGCGCCGTCCGACGCGAACAGGCAACGGGCGCCGTCCACCGGCACGACCTCTCGGAGGGCCTCGGCCAGGGTGATGGCGGCGGTGTTGCCGTTGCCGAGCAGGGTGGAGTGGCTGATGCGGTCGAGCTGCCCGCGGGCGGCCCGGTTCAGGTCGGCGTCGGCGTGGCCGAGGGTGATCACCCACAGAGACGAGATGGCGTCCAGGTAGCGGCGGCCGTCCGTGTCGTAGACGTAGTTGCCCTCGCCCCGTTCCACGATGACCGGCGTGGAGTCCTCGTAGACGGCCATCTGGGTGAAGCCGTGCCACACCGCCGCGGCGTCGCGCCGGGCCCACTCCGCCGCGCTTGTGCCGCCGGCGCCCTCGGACCGGTTCACGATGTGGAGCCGGCCGGGCGCCGGAGGTCGTCGTTGCCGCTCATCAGGACGGCGGGGCGCCGCCCCAGGCGTCCCAGTGCAGGACCTCCGACATCGGCTTGCGGAGTCCTGGCCGGAAGTCGGTGCCGATGGTGTGGGCGATGGGAATGAGCGCCACCTGCGAGCACTGCTCGTAGGGGATCTGTAGGACCTCGGCGGCCTGCTGCTCGTACGCCAGATGGAGCGTGGTCCAGCATGTGCCCAGTCCCCGCTCCCGGGCGGCCAGCATGAAGCTCCACGACGCCTGGATCACCGATCCGAGCCTCGACGCCGCCCCACCCCACGACGGCCGGTCGGCGCGGCTAACGCTCAGGCACGGGATCAGGAACGCGGGCGCCCGCTCGAGGTTGTCGGCCAGGTACTGGGCCGAGTCCGCGATCCGTTCATATGAGGCCTGGACAACGGGGTTCTTGCGGGGCGGGGCGTTGGTGGGGAAGTAGGGCGACTGGACGTAGGAGGCCCACGACTGGCGGTACAGCTCGGCCAGCGCGGCCTTCTTGTCCGGGTCGGTCACCACCATCCATTGCCAGTCCTGGAGATTGCCCCCGGTGGGGGCTTGCAGCGCGATGCCCAGGCACTCGGTGATCAGCTCGGGGTCGACCGGGCGGTCGAAGTCCAGAC
Organism: Acidimicrobiaceae bacterium; assembly: GCA_009843735.1. GTDB lineage: Bacteria > Actinomycetota > Acidimicrobiia > Acidimicrobiales > Aldehydirespiratoraceae > Aldehydirespirator. The sequence goes on from VYCW01000100.1 coordinate 56,646, forward strand.
GCTTGCGCACAGCCCGCGTCGTCGTGAGAAGTTCGTCGGCCGACAGTCCCAACATTCTTAGCCTCCTGCATCGGCGGTAAGAGCAGTCAGACCCTACGACTTTCGACCACGAACCGACAGGCCGGCGGGTGGCACGGGCGGCGGGCGGCGAAGCGCGACTGGCAAGGCCGGGGGGTGGCGGCGAGGAACGGCCGACCGACAATGG
>VYCW01000010.1 GCA_009843735.1 Acidimicrobiaceae bacterium
GTTTAAGATCGCCCAGACCCGCCTGGGCGGGGGCCGGGTCCATCACGCTATGCGGTCGGTGGGCACCGCCCAGCGGGCCCTGGACATGATGTGCGAGCGGGTGCTGTCACGCGAGACCAAGGGCACCCTCATCGCCGAGAAGCAGTCGATCCAGCACTGGATCGCCGACTCCTGGGTGCAGATCCAGCAGTTCCGGCTCCAGGTGCTGCACTGCGCCTGGATGATCGACACCGTGGGCGACTACGCCAAGATCCGCCAGCACATCGCGGGAGTGAAGGTGGCCACCCCCAAGGTGCTGATCGACGTGGTGTACCGGGCCATGCACGCCCACGGCTCGCTGGGGGTCTCCAACCTGATGCCGCTGGCCCACATGTGGATGTCGGGGCCGGTCATGGGCATCGCCGACGGCCCCACCGAGGTCCACAAGGACACCATCGCCAAGCAGGTGCTCAAGGGATACGCGCCCCACGAGGGCCAGTACCCGTCGATGCACCTGCCGACCCGGATCGAGGCGGCCCGGGCCCGCATCGAAGCCCGCATAGAGCACGAGATCGCCAATCTGTAGCAGATTGAGAATACAAGAAATTTACGGAGTTGTCACCGGCGATACCAGTGGCCAGAATGCGAGGGCCGGAGTGCCCTCCTGATCCCCAAAGCAATGTCCGCTCTGCCAGGAGGGTGCTCCGGCACCCGAAGAATAACGGACAGGCAATGAAATCGCAAGCCGAAGCCGGGGCTGGCTGTCAGATGGTGGACGGTTGCCGGGCCTCGACCAGGTCCTCGAAGTGGCAGGCCGCCCGCCGGCCGATCTCGACCCGGGTCTGCGGAAGGTCGGGGGACTCCTCCTCGCACCGCCGGGCCTGCTCGGCGTCAAGGGTCGGGTAGAGCCAGCAGCGGGGGCGGAAGCTGCAGCCCTCGGTGGCGCCGTCGGCGGCGTCGTCGGGCTTGAGCAGCCGGCTCGTGCTGCGCACCCGGCGCTGGCCCAGCACCGGGGCGGCCGACACCAGCGACACCGTGTAGGGGTGGCGGGGGTTGTCGAGCACCTCCCGGGTCGGGCCGACCTCCACCAGCCGGCCTAGGTACATCACCGCCACGCTCGACACCAGCTGGGGCAGCAGGGCCAGGTCGTGGGTGATGAACAGGAAGGTCAGGTCCTCGGACTCCTGGAGATCCTGCAGCAGCTCGATCACCTGAGCCTGGATCGAGACGTCCAGGGCGCTGGTGGGCTCGTCGCAGATGATCACCTTCGGCTGCACGGCCAGGGCCCGGGCGATGCACACCCGCTGGCGCTGACCGCCGGACAGCTCGTGGGGGTACCGCTTGGCGAAGGCGGCCGGCAGGCCGACCCGCTCCAGCAGGTCGGCGGTCCGAGCCGGTCGCTCGGCCCGTGGGGCCAGCCGGTGGACCCGCATGGCGTCGCTGACGATCCGTTCCACGCTGTGGCGGGGGTCGAGGCTGGAGTAGGGGTCCTGGAAGATGATCTGCACCGACCGGGCCAGCCTGCGGGCGACCCGCCCCGAGCCGTCGGCGTCGCCGGTGCCGGGCTCCGCCACCGAGATCCGGCCGGAGGTCAGCGGGGCCAGCCTCATGATGCTGCGGCCCAGGCTGGTCTTGCCGCTGCCCGACTCGCCCACGAGGCCCACGGACTGGCGCACCCTCACCGACAGCGACACGCCCCCCACCGCGGGCAGGGCGTCGTGCTGGCGCAGGGCCAGCGCCCCCCGTGAGTAGGAGACGACCACGTCGCTCAACTCCAGCAGCACCCCGTCATCGCGGGCCGTATGGAAGGTGCGGCTTCCCCCGGAAACTGTGCCCAGTCTCAGCACGGCTCGCCGTCCTGCTCGCCGAGCCAGCAGCGGATCGTCTGGCCGCTGGGCAGTCTGAAGGTGGGCGGCTCGACCTGCTCGCAGCGTTCGTGGGCGTGGTCGCAGCGGGTGCGGAACGGGCAGCCGCTGGGAAGGTCCCGGGGATCGGGCGGGCGTCCCCGTATCGGCCTGACCTGGCCCCCGTCGAGGCGGGGGACCGACTCCAGCAAGGCCCTGGTATAGGGATGCGACGGATGGTTCACGACGGCTTCGGTGTCCCCCGACTCGACCACCGTGCCGGCGTACATCACCATCACCCGGTCGGCGAACTCCGACACCAGCGACAGGTCGTGGGTGATGAACAGGATTCCCGTGCCCCGCTCCTCCTGCAGCGTGGCAAGCAGGTCGATCACTTGGGCCTGAAGGGTCACGTCCAGCGCGGTGGTGGGCTCGTCGGCGATCAGCAGCGACGGTCCGGCGATCATGACGGTGGCGATCATGGCCCGCTGGCGCATCCCGCCGCTCAGCTCGTGGGGGTAGGCCGACGCGCACCACTCGGGGTCGCGGATGCCGACCTCGGCCAGGCTGTCGAGCACCTTACGACGCACCGTTTCCCGGTCCAGGCCCAGGCGCAGGCGGGGCACCTCGGCGATCTGCTTGCCCACCTTCATGGTCGGGTCGAGACTGCTCTGGGGATCCTGGAAGATGATCCCGATGCGGGTGCCCAGAAGGTCCTGGAGGTCCTCGCGGCGCCCTGCCGACAGCTCCATGTCCTCGAACTTGAAGCGCTCGGCCTCGACCGCGGCGCTGTCGGGGTGGAACAGGCCCAGCATGCCGAGCACCGAGGCGCTCTTGCCCGATCCCGACTCGCCGACGAGAGCCACGGTCTCGCCCGCGCCCACGGTCACGTCGACGCCCCGGACCGCGGGCACCACTCCGGCCACGGCCCGGAACGAGACGGTCAGGCCCTCGACGGCGAGCACCTGGGAGCTCCCGGTGGCGGTGTCCGGCGCCATGGCTACTGCCTGACCCTCAGCGTCGGGTCCAGCCGCTCCCGCAGCCAGTCGCCCAGCGTGTTCATGGCCAGGACGATCCCGGCTAGCAGCGCGCCCGGGAACACGGTGAGCCACCAGGCCTGCTGGATCAGGCCGCGGCCCTCGGAGATCATCAGGCCCAGCTCGGCCCGCGGCGGCTGCACGCCGAGACCGAGGAAGCTGAGAGCCGCTGCGAACATGATCAGTCGGGGCACGAAGAGGGTGACGATCACTATGACCGGCGCGAAGCTGTTGGGCAGCACGTGGGAGATGAGGATGCCGGCGTCGGACTTGCCCATGGCCTTGGCCGCGTCGATGTAGGACTCCTCCCGGATCTTGAGCACCTCGCCCCGGACGATGCGGTAGTAGAAGAGCCAGGAGCCCACGCCCAGGATCAGGATCAGGTTGCGGAACGAGGGGCCGATCGAGGCCACCACGGCTAGGGCCAGCACCACGAACGGGATGGCCTGCTGGATGTCGGCGACCCGGCCGAAGCCGACGGCCGCGATCTTCTCGTCGTAGTAGCCGGCCAGGATCCCCGCGGTCACCCCGATGATGCCTCCGCAGGCCACCGCGGCCAGCCCGATGAGCAGCGACAGCCTCACCCCGAACAGCATCCGGGTGAACAGGTCCCGGCCGGTGGAGTCGGTGCCCAGCGGGTAGCTCCACGAGCCACCGTCGAGCCAGCCGGGGGGTTGCAGCCGGTTGACCAGTTCGGCGTCGAGCGGATCGTGCCAAGTGATCCACGGGGCCAGCACCGACACCAGCACGATCACAGCCAGGAAGCCCGCCGACATGATCAACGTGGCCCGGGTGCGCCTCCTAGCGGCGGCCGCGGCCCGAGTAAGGCGCCTCGTGCTGGCCGTCGCCGCCTCGGCGGTGCCGCTGTCGGGGCGGGTCCGGACCTTCATCGCACCCGCACCCTGGGGTCGAGCATCGAGTAGGCGATGTCCAGCAGCATGTTGGTGGTCACCACGATCAGGCTGACCATGAACACGTATGCCTGGACCACCGCGATGTCGCGGTTGATGATCGCCTGGTAGGCCACCCGGCCCATCCCCGGATAGGCGAAGATCACCTCGGCGATGAGCGCCCCCGACATGATCGACCCGACCTCGAAGGCGAGGACGGTCACGATGGGGATGGCCGCGTTGCGGGCCACGTGGCGGCCGAACACCTGGGGGCCCTTGAGACCCCGGGCCCGGGCCGCCCGCACATAGTCCCGGTCGAGCACCCCGATCAGGCTCGACCGGTAGATGCGCACCACCGCCGGCAGCGTGGGAAGCGCGACCACAAGCCCCGGCATCAACAGGTGCCTCCAGTCGCCGCTACCCGAGATGGGCAGCCAGTTCAGGTTCACCCCCAGGATGAGGATCAGCATGATGCCCAGCCAGAAGTCGGGAATGGCCTGCCCCATGGCGGCCACCATCCGGGCCGTCCGATCGATCCAGGTGCCCTTCCTCAGCGCCGACAGAGCGCCGAGCGGACCTCCCACCGCCAGCGAGATGGCCAGGCCCACCGCGCCCAGCTTGATGGTCTCGCCGGCCTTCTCGGACACGAACTCGAACGCGGGACGGGCCTGCCGGAACGAGTCACCGAAGTCGCCCCGCACCGCACGCCCCACGAACTTGACGTACTGGACCGGGAAGGGGTCGTCGAGTCCGTGCTTCCGGCGGAGGTTCTCGCGCACCTCCTCGTCCGCGTCGGGGGGCAGCAGGGCCGCGGTCGGGTCGCCGGTGAGCAGCAGCAGCCCGTGCACTACGAACAGCACGCCGAGCAGCACCAGGATGCTGTGCAGCATCCGGCGGACCAGGAATCTCAGCATCTGGATTCGGCGGCCGGGTTGCTCACCGGCCCTTTCTTACCCGCGTGGGGCCTGCCCGGCCTACTCGCTGACGGAGACGTCGGTGAACATGATCCAGCCCCGGGCGTGGCTCTTCCAGCCCGAGACCTTGTTGGTGTTCACACCGGCGGTGCTCTCGGAGTTCCACAGCCACAGCGCCGGGGCCTCCTCCCTGAGAACGTCGGTGATCTGCCAGATGATCTGGTTCCGCGCGCCGATGTCCAGGGTCTGCTTCTCCTCCAGCAGCAGAGGCTCCAGATCCGGGTTGCAGTAGGTGCTGATGAGCCCCTCGCAGCGGATCAGGAAGTGGAAGAACGTCTCGGCCGGATACCAGGTGCTCATGAACAGCGGGTCGTAGTCGCCGGCCAGCAGCCTCTGATTGCCCAGCCCAGGTTCGATCACCTCTAGTTCGGCGGTGACCCCCACGTCGGCGAAATAGTCCACCAGCGCGGTCAGCACGTCGGAGAGGATCGTGTTCTGGGCGGTGAGCTTGATGTTGAGTCCGTCGCCGTAGCCGGCCTCGGCCAGCAGCTCCCGGGCCTTGTCCGGATCGTAGGGGTAGGCCTCGTTGTCGGGGTTGTAGCCGAAACCGCCGGGAACGAACGGCTGGCCCAGCGGCGTGGCCGTCCCGCCCAGCAGGGCATCGATGATGGTCTGGCGGTCGACCGCGTAGTTCAGGGCCTGCCTGACCCTGACGTCGGTGAGGGCCTCGAAGCCCCTGGCGGCCTCGCCCTCGGCGGCTTCCGCTGACACGCCGATGTTCGACGAGTTGATGCGGGCCACGGCCACCCGCCCGTCGGCGTAGCTGATGTTGGTCATGCCGGCGTCGGTGACCACTGAGCGCTGGTCCAGCGGGACCGCGGCGATCAGGTCCACGCCGCCGGTCACCAGCTCAGACACCCGGGTGGTGGGCTCGGGGATCACCCGCATGACGACCTCGGCGACTAGGGGCTTGCCCTTGGGGCTGCCGTCCCAGTAGTCGGGGTTGGCCTCGAAGATGGTGTGGCTGTCGATCACGTACTCGACGAACTTGAACGGCCCGGAGCCGATCGGGTTCTGCGCGAACTCGGCCTGGCCGACCGCCGCGTAGTGGTCGGGCGGGACCATCGGCAGCCTCGTCAGCGCGTGCAGCAGCTGCGCGTCCGGACCGGACAGGTGCATGATCACGTGGTAGTCGTCGACCACCTCGACGTCGACGATGCTGGCGAAGTTCCGGATGAGGTGCGATCCCTCGTCCTCGTCCTGCATCCTGGCCACCGAGGTGGTCACCGACCTGGCGTCGAACGTCTCACCGTTGTGGAAGGTGATGCCCTCTCGAAGCCAGAACTCGAGGGTGGTGTCGGACGTGAATGCGAACTCGGACGCCAGCAGGGGAATGAAGTCGCCCTCGTAGCTGAACGTGATCAGGCTGTCGAAGACGGCCTGCGAGAAGGTCTCGGCAATGATCTGCTTGGCGAAGTTGGGGTCGAGGTTCTCAACATCCCGGTCGACCGCGACACGAAGTGTTCCTGATGGCCCCTCTTCGACTGGCGCGGCTGGCTCTTCCTCTGAAGCCTCAGCCGCGGCGGCAGCCTCCTCAGCCGCAGCGGCGGCTGCTTCAGCTTCCTCCCTGGCTGCGGCGGCCTCGGCTTGGGCTGCTTCCAGTTCCGCCTCGAGCGCGGCGACGACGTCGGGGTCAACCGCGCCCTCGGCCTCGGCCATGGCGGCCTCGAGGGCTGCCTCGGCCTCGGCTGCTGCCGCGGCGGCCGCGTCGGCGTCAGCCGCGGCTGCGTCGGCCTCGGCTTGAGCGGCTTCGGCATCGGCCTGAGCCTGCGCGAGCGCGGCATCGGCCGCGCTGGTATCCGGGGCGGCCTCTTCGTCGTCTCCGCAGGCAGATGCCATGAGCGTGAAGACGGCCAGAACCGCGATTACGCGCCAGAACTTCATCGTTATTCCCCCCGATGTGTTGTTGATGTCCCCCTGATCGCGGTCACGACACCCGCCACTGGCAGTGCCGCCGCGATGTAACCGACACTACCGCGGCAGCCGCCGGTGCGCCAAGGCGGCACGGCCGGGGGAATGCCAGTAGGTTCGGCGGGCGCAGAGGCCGAGCGGGTGGGCAGCAATTCATGAGCAACGGAAGAGTCGCTCCCGGGCTGGAGTCACTCCTCGATCCGCGCAGCGTCGCCCTCGTCGGGGCCTCCCGGCGAGCTTCCCGATGGGGCTTCCTGTTCGTGCGAGGGATGGAGCAGGGGTCGGCGGTGCGGACCAACTACTACATCAGCCGCTCAGTCGACGAGCCGGAGACCGGCTGGTATCCGAGCATCGAGGCGCTGCCCGAAGTCCCCGAACTGGTGGTGCTGCTCATCGGCGACGCGGGGTCGCGCCAGCAGATTGAGCTGTGCCTGGAGCTTGGGTCGAAGGCGGTGATCACCATCGCCACGCCGTTCACCGGCCGCGACGACCCCTTGCTCGACCGGATCGCCGAGGCGGGCATGGTGGTGCTCGGGCCCAACACGATGGGGCTGGTCTGCACCCACACCCGGCTCGACCTGGCCCCGCCCCTGCTGCACGGCGAGCCCCGCGATCCCGGCCGGGTGGCCGTGGTCAGCCAGAGCGGGACGGTGTCGGCCGACCTAGCGCTGGAGCTCTACGACCGCGGCGTCGGACTCTCCACGTTCCTGGGAGTGGGAGACCAGTACTGCCTGACCGCCAGCGGGGCGATCAGGGCCCTGGCCGACGACGAGCACTCGGAGGCGGTCGTCGTCTACCTGGAGGATCCGCTCGACGGCCGGGACTTCCGGGCCGCGCTCGAGTACGCCCACCAGCGGGGCATGGCGGTGGTCATCATGCCGGCGGGCGACACCGGGGCCTCAGCCCGGGCGGTCGCCTCCCACACTGGCGCGCTGGCCACCGACGCACGGGTCCTGAGGGCGGTGTGCGAGGAATCGGGAGCGTGGCTGGCGACCTCGCCCGCCGACGCCGTCGACCACGCCTGCGTGGCGGTGAGGCGGCGCTGGGCCGCGGGACCCAGGGTGGCGGTCCTGTCCGAGGGTGGCGGCGCGGTGGCGCTGGCCGCCGATGTTCTCGGTCGGGCCGGGCTGGTGCTGCCCGGTCTCAGCGATCGGACCCGCGACCGGGTGGGGCTCCGTCCCGGAGCCAAGGAGCTGGCCGACAACCCCGTCGACCTAGCTCTCGTCGGGGCGGTGCGGGAGAGTCCGATGGTGTACGCCGACACGGTGAAGGCGCTGGCCGAGAGCGGCGAGGTCGACCAGGTGCTGACCGTGGGCCAGTTCGGTGACCTGATCGGGATGAACCCGGAGCGGGAGGACATCGAGACCTTCGAGGCCGAGGAGCGCCAGGCGGTGAGCGCGATCATCGACACCAGCGAACGCACCGGCGTCCCGGTGCTGATGCAGTCGTTCAGGGCCGCGCCCGGACTGTTCGAGGAGCTGGTGGCCGGCGGTGTTCTCGTGGTCCGCCACCTCGACCATGCCGCCAAGCTGCTCAGGCTCGGCGTTGCTGATGCTCGGTCGGCGACCGGCGGTGACGACGGGGACGGCTCCCGGGCCGGATCCCGGAACCTCAGCTACTTCCAGGCTCGGGACCTGCTCGAGCGGTACGGGATCCCGCTGGTGCCGAGCACACCGGCCGCGGGCCCTGATGAGGTGCTGTCAGGTGAGGATCTGCCGGCGCCGATGGTGGTGAAGGCGCTCGGCCGGGTCCACAAGTCCCGCGGCGGCGGTGTCGAGCTGGGCCTTCGGGACGCGAGGGCCGCGGCGGCGGCCGTCGAGCGGATGCAGCGCGACCTGGGGGCTGAGGAGTTCGCCATCGAGCCCGACGCCTCCGTGCCGGGCTCCGTCGAGCTGATCGTCGGGGCCCGGAGGACCGGGCGGTTCGGGATCGTGGCCCTCCTCGGAGTCGGCGGGACCCACACCGAGCAAATAGACGACATCTCGCTGGGCTTCGCTCCGGTGAACGCGGCCACCTTCGACACGATGGTTGGCCGCTTGCGGTCCAGGGACCTGATCTGGCGGGGGAGCGAGCCGCGGATCGATCTCGACGCAGTCCAATCCGTCCTTGAGAGCCTGGTCACATTGCTGGATGAGCGCCGGGAGGTCCTCTCCGCGGAGGTCAACCCCCTCCAGTGCACCACCGAAGCTGTGATAGGACTTGACGCCAGGGTCGTGTGCGAGGAGCCCGAGTCATGACTTCATCCGCCGGGGCAGAGGCGCAGCCCCTCATAGTGGTCGGCGAGGACCACCGGGTAGGCCGAATACGGTTCAACCGCCCCGCCAAGCTCAACCCACTGAGCTCGGCCATGCTCCTGGAGCTGAGCGCGGCCCTGAGAGACTTCGGCCGGCGCGACGACATCCATTCGGTGGTGATCGAAGGCACCGGGCGGGCGTTCTCGGCCGGTTTCGACCTGTCGGGCACCAACCGGCCCGACACCCTCGGCGGGTGGATCGCGCAGGTGTCCGACAGCTTCGACGCCTTCCGGGACATCCTGTCGTCGCCGATCCCGACCATCGCCGCGGTGCGGGGCGCCTGCGTGGGCGGGGCCTTCGACCTGGCCACCTGCTGTGACCTGATCGTGTGCTCCGACGACGCCTTCTTCGGGTACACCGAGGCCGCCTTCGGGATGGGGGCGACGTCGCTGGTGCTGCCGTTCACCATCGGGCGGGCCCGGGCCAACGAGGTGCTGCTCACCGGTGGACGCATCTCCGCCGAGCGGGCCCTGTCCTGGGGCATCGTCAACGCGGTGGTGCCCGGCGACGAGCTGGACGAGGCGGTGAACCGCTACACGGGACGGTTCGCCAACATCCCCAGGCCGGGCCTGACCCACAACCGGCAACACCTGCAGCGCATCTACGAGCTGATGGGGCTGGACCGGGTGGTGGCCATGGGCCAGGACATCACCACGTTGCGGCTGGCCAACCGTGAGGGCTCCACCGAGTTCGACGAACTGGTGCGCACGCACGGGCTCAAAGAGGCGCTGCGGATCTTCAAGGAGCGGATGCCCCAGGTCATGGACTGACCCGCGGTGATCGATGACGACCGCCCGGGATGGGGGCGCGGGGGGTGAGAAGGTTGCTGCTCAGCCTCGAGCGTTCGCCAGCCAGCTGTCGACTAGGTCGCGGTTGGCCGCGATCCATGCGGCCGCATCGGCCTTGACCTGAGCGTTCGTGTAGTCGCCGGCGGCCATCCTCACGTTCTGCTCGACGATGTCGTCGAGGGGGATCTTCACGTCGCGCAGCAACCGCCGGATGTCGGGGTTGTTGTCGAGGAAGTCGATGTTGGCCACAGCCCGGATGCTGCTGTCAGGCCACGGCGACTCGAGCCAGACGACGTTGTCACCAGGTGCGAGCACCTCGTAGGTCCAGTTGGGAGTCCAGGCGTAGAACAGCGCCGGCTCGCCTGCGGCGATCCGGTCGATCACGCCCATGACGGGCCCGTCGTAGTCGTTGCCGGAGACCTGTTCGACGTTGGCGCCCCAGCCGAACTCCTCGATCTGCTCGTTGATGGTGTCGTGGCAGCCCCAGCCGTCGGGGCAGCCGATGAGGTCGGCGCGGCCGTCGCCGTCCTGATCGAACACTGCGGCCACCGACGCGTTGGTCAGCTGGCTGATGGACGTGATGCCCATGCTGTCGGCGGTGGCCTTGTCGATCATGTACCCCTCGCGACCGCCTCCTGTCACTTGGTTTCCGACCGCTTCGATCCCCCGGTCGAACGACAGTCCGGCGGCCGTCTCGCCGGTGAAGTACCGGTCGTGGCTGGGGAACCAGCCGTTGACCCACAGGTCGTACTGGCCGGTGTCCAACGCCGGATAGAAGGAGTACGGCCTCAAGGTGTGATCGGCAGGATCGTTTACCGTGTAGCCAAGTTCGCCGATGATCTGGGCGTAGATGGCGGCCTGCATATAGCCGCTGCTCCAGTCGGCTCTGGCCATCGTCACCGTGCTGTCGTCCTCCTCGTCGCCGGTGAAGATCACGACGAGGGCCACGACGATCAGAACGGCCAACGCTCCGACCAGGACCAGGGTGTTGCGCTGTTGTTTCTTCATGTCGAGCCTCCTCCCTTCTCAAGCGGGCCCGTCACTTCTTCGGCCCTTCGACGAGCCGGTCCTTCACTTGGGCGATCAGCCCGCTGTGCTGGGAACGGAAGATCTGCTCGTCGTAGTGGCTCTCGAGCAGGTCGAGTTCTTCGGTGAAGGCCTTCTTCATGCTCCAGCACATGATCAACAGGATCACCGAGAACGGCAGCCCGATCGAGACGGCTGCGGTCTGCAGGGCGCTGAGCCCGCCGCCGATCAGCAGCGCGATGGCCACCACGCCCTCCATCACGGCCCAGAAGACCCTCTGGGGCTTGGGCGAGTCGA
>VYCW01000072.1 GCA_009843735.1 Acidimicrobiaceae bacterium
TCGAGGGCCTCGACATGGCCGAGTTCGAGACGGACTTCTATCCGGAGTTCGGCCGAGCCGAAGAGGCCATCACCCACGCCGACGGCACCAGGGAGGCCGCCGACGCCACGCTGCGGGCGGACCTCGCTGCCAACCGCTAGCCGGGTGTCCGCCTCATGGCTGCAGCTCATCCCTGCCCTGGCCGTCATGTACCTGGTGGTCATAGCCGCCGGGTACTGGGGCAAGCGCAGGCGGGCTCAGCAGGAGGCGCAGCGTCCCGATCGACAAGACCACTGAACGTGTTCAGTACTAAGGAGGACTGAATGAACACCTTCCCCTATGACAGCTGGCAAGCCGCCCTCGATGCTGCCGACGGCACCACCGGGTACTTCACCTGGGGGCCGGGCGGCAACACCGCCTCGTACGTTCTCGCCATCCTCGGGATCGCCGTGTCGGTGATCTCGGCGCTCCTAGTGACGGTGCGCGAGGACAAGCTGCTCAACCACGCAGCCGACCGGCTGGCCGACAAGTACAGCTCGGAGGACTGACATGGCTCGACGCAAGCAAATCGAGTTCCAGGGAAAGCAGGGCCACGACAAGGGCATCGAGATGGCGATCATCGTTTTCACGATCGCCTGCCTTGTCTTCACCATCATCGCCATCCAGGCTTTCTGACGGCAAACTCACCCCATTCAAGGCGGCTGGCGCCGCGTCGTACATGGCGACGCGGCGCCAGCCTCTGCTTGGCTTCTAAAGGCCCTAGTCTCTGGCTGTGAAGATCCCACGTAAACGGATCGCGCAGGTCTGCGGTGCCGTCGCAGCCCTGGTCACCTTCCTGCCGTGGCAGACAACTGCCGGCGAGAACGGTGCAGAATCGGTGCTCGGCACCAGCACCAGCGCTGGGCAGCTGGTCTTGGTGGTCTGCCTGATCACCGTCGGTCTGGTACAGGTGGGGTGGAGACCGGCCTGGATCGGCGTCGGCTTCTCGGCCGCCACCGCCATCCGGGAGCTCTTCGACAGCGAGGCAGACCCGGCGTGGGGGCTCGCAATAGCGATCGTGGCCTGTCTGGTGGCCACCGTCCTGCTTGTGTGGGACATGTTCGCCAACGTCGGCCAGGCGGGCGACAAACCAGGAGGACGGGGACTCTCAGGCCCCCTGCGCTGGCGCCGACGCTGAACCCGGAGCCGCACCACCCGCTCGGCCTCTTGGTTGCACCGGTGAGACTGCGCCGCGAGACTGGCCGGAGCGCACGAACAATCGGGAGGCGGCCATGACGACGATCGCGCCGGAGCAGCCCCGGGTCCTGGTACCCGGGCTGATGATGCTCGGGGCTGGCGTGGAGCGCTACCGGGTGACCGGAGGCGGTGCGACCGTGCTGGCGCTCGAGGCCGGGGACGAACTGGAGGTCGTCGACCCCGAAGGTCGCCAGCACTGTGAACTGGTCGCCTTCGACGCCGGCGGGCGGTCCGACCCGGGCCTGCTCCGCCCGGCCGGAGCGGATGGGAACGGCAGGCTGCTCGGATCTACGGGCGAACCGGCCGCCCTCGACATCCTGTCGGCCGAGCTCCAGGACGCACGACGGGTGCGGGCCGGACTCGAGCGGGCCGGCATCGACTTGAGTTCGGTGCGGGCGGCCACCCCGTTGAGGCTGCTCGACGGCGACACGCCCCCGGGGACTCGGGCCCGTGTGGTGGCCGACGCCGCGGTCGCCTGCGTGGTGGCCGCTCCGGGCGAGGCCATGTCGGCCCACGGCGGCGCTCCCCCCACCGACCTGATCGCGTACGTGCACCGGCGTGCCCCGGCCTCCGATGAGGGCAAGCCCTTGCTGCCCGCTCCCCTGGCCGACCCCAGCCAGGACTTCATCATCAAGCACAGCACCGCCGTCGCCTACCAGGTGGCCAAGGGCGACTGGTTCCAGGTGGTCGACGTCGAGGGCCGGCAGTGCTCGGACTTCCAGTGCTTCGCGGTGGCCGACCTCGAAGCGGGCGCGGATCTCTGCCTCGACGCCACCATCACCCGCACGCTCATGGGCGCCACCTGTCCCGCTCCCGGCCTGTACTCGAAGTTCTACAACGCCAGGATGCAGCCCCTTGTGGAGGTAATCCAGGACACCGTGGGCCGCCACGACACGTTCAACACTGCCTGCAACGCCCGCTACTACGAGGAGATGGGCTACCCCGGCCACATCAACTGCACCGACAACATCAACAACCAGCTCGACCCCTACGGCGTGGCCCGACGCCGGGGTTGGGAGGCCATCAACTTCTTCTACAACACCCAGCTGGACGACGCCAACCAGATCTATCTCGACGAGCCGTGGTCCCGGCCCGGCGACTACGTGCTGCTGCGAGCCCTGGAGGACTTGGTGTGCGTGTCCACGTCATGCCCGGATGACATCGACGCGGCCAACGCCTGGACCCCCACCGACATCGCGGTGCGCGTCTACGGGGCCGCCAACCGGTTCAAGAAAGCGACGGCGATCCGAATGACCGCAGACTCCGAGGCCCAGCTCACCAAGGAGACCGGGTTCCATCCACGGACATCTGCGGAGACCCGCAGCTTCAGCGAGTACTGCGGCTACTGGCTGGCCGATTCCTACACGGCCCACGGTCCCATCGAGGAATACTGGGCCTGCCGGCAGGCCGCGGCGGCCATCGACCTGTCCCCGCTGCGCAAGTACGAGGTCACCGGCCCCGACGCCGAGCTGCTGATGCAGACCTGCGTCACCCGCAACGTCCGCAGACTGGCCGACGGTCAGGTGTCGTACACGGCCATGTGCCACCACACCGGCGGCATGATCGACGACGGCACCGTGTTCCGGATCGGGCGTGCGAACTTCCGCTGGATCGGCGGGCAGCTGGGTTACAGCGGCGTCTGGCTGCGGGAGCAGGCCCAGCGCCTGGGGCTGCAGGCATGGGTGCGCAGCTCCACCGAGCAGCTGCACAACCTCGGAGTCCAGGGGCCCGACAGCCGCCGCATTCTGGAGCAGGTGATCTGGACCCGCCCCGACCAGCCGACGGTCGCGGAGCTGGGATGGTTCCGGTTCACCATCGCCCGGATCGGCGACCACGACGGGATCCCGCTGGTGGTGTCCCGCACCGGCTACACCGGCGAGCTCGGCTACGAGGTGTTCTGCCATCCCTCGGACGCGCCCGCGGTGTGGGACGCCGTCTTCGAGGCCGGCGCGGAGCACGGCCTGGTGCCGATGGGCCTGGCCGCGCTCGACGTCCTGCGCATCGAGGCCGGCCTCATCTTCGCCGGGTACGAGTTCTGCGATCAGACCGACCCCTACGAGGCCGGCATCGGGTTCACCGTGCCGCTCAAGACCAAGGAGGACGACTTCATCGGCCGGGACGCCCTCCTCAAGCGTCGTGACAACCCGCAGCGACGGCTGGTGGGCCTGGAGGTGGACGGGGGCGAGCCCGCGGGCCACGGCGACGGCGTGTACGCCGGCCGCAACCAGGTGGGCGTGATCACCAGCGGCACCATCTCCCCCACACTGCGCAAGAACGTCGCCCTGTGCCGCATGGCGGTGGAGCACGCCGAGATCGGCACGGCCGTAGAGGTCGGCAAACTCGACGGCCACGAGAAGCGGATCGCGGCCGAGGTCGTGCGGTACCCGTTCTACGACCCCGACAAGACCCGGGTCCGCAGCTAGCTAGCGGCGGAGGACCTTCGGCACGATGGTTCCGAAGTCGGACGGCAGTTTGACGATCTTCACGCCGCACTCCCGCATGAGTTCCACTTTCTCGGCGGCCGACTCCCCGACAGTGGAGACGATGGCGCCTGCATGTCCCATGGTGCGCCCCTTGGGCGCGGTCAGACCGGCGATGTAGCCCACGACCGGCTTGTGCATGTGGTCGCGGGCGTACTGGGCGGCCTGGGCCTCCTGCAGCCCCCCGATCTCACCGATCATCACGATCGCCTCGGTCTCGCCATCGGCTTCGAAGCGCTTGAGGTGATCGAGGAACGAGCTGCCGTTGATGGGGTCGCCCCCGATCCCGACGCTGGTGCTCACCCCGATCCCGACCGCCTTGAGCTGCGACGCCGCCTCGTAGCCGAGCGTTCCCGACCGGCTGACGATGCCGACCGGGCCCCGCTCGTAGATGTGGGGAGGCATGATGCCCATCATGGCCCGGCCCGGGCTGATCACCCCGGCGCAGTTCGGCCCGATCAGGCACATCCGGCTGGCGTGCTGGTAGCGGCGCTGGTAGCGCTTCACCTTGATCATGTCCTGGACCGGGATGCCCTCGGTGATGCACACGCAGTACTCGATCCCGGCGTCGGCCGCCTCCATGATGGCGTCGGCCGCGAACGGTGGCGGCACGAACACGATGCTGGCCGTGGCCTCGGTGGCGGCCACGGCCTGCTTCATGGTGTCGAAGACCGGCACTCCGCAGTGGGAGCCGCCGCCCCGGCCCGGCGTGACGCCGCCCACCACGTTGGTGCCGTACTCGAGCATCTCGGCGGTGTGGAAGGTGGCGATGCGGCCGGTGATGCCCTGAACCAGCACCGGCGTGGTCTCATCGAGGATGACGCTCATCAGGCTGCCCTCCCCCGCACCGCCGCGGCCGCCTTGGTGCCGGCTTCGACGAGCGAGTCGGCGGTGATCACGCCCACATCGGCCTCGGCCAGGATGCGCCGTCCCTCCTCGACGTTGGTGCCCGACAGCCGCACCACCACCGGAACCTCCAGGTCGAGCTGCTCCAGCGCCTGGACCACTCCCTCGGCCACCCAGTCGCACCGGTTGATGCCCGCGAAGATGTTCACCAGCACGGCCTCGACGTTGTCGTCGGACAGCACCAGCCGGAACGCCTTGAGCACTCGCTCGGGCGAGGCGCCGCCGCCGATATCCAGGAAGTTGGCCGGCTCACCGCCGGCATGCTTGATCATGTCCATGGTGGCCATGGCCAGGCCAGCCCCATTGATGATGCAACCGATGTTGCCGTCGAGCCCCACATAGCTGAGACCGCGGTCGGTGGCCGTTCGCTCCCGGGGGTCCTCCTGGGACTTGTCCCGCAGCTCCGACACGTCCTGATGACGGAACAGGGCGTTGTCGTCGAAGGTCATCTTGGCGTCCAGCGCCACCAGGCGGTTGTCGGCGGTGACCGCCAGCGGGTTGATCTCCAGCATGGTGGCGTCGAGGTCACCGAAGGCCCGGTAGCAGGCGCTCATCATCTGGACCGCCTGCGGGACAAGGCTCGCTTCCAGGCCCACCGCGAAGGCGATCTCGCGAGCCTCGAACGCCTGGAGCCCCACTGCCGGCTCCACGTTGACCCGCACGACGGCAGCCGGGTCGCGGGCCGCGATCTCCTCGATGGCCATGCCACCCTCGGCCGAGGCCACCACCATCACCCGCTCGGCGGACCGGTCGAGCACGAACCCCAGATAGATCTCGCTCACAGCCGACACGGCCGCCTCCACGTAGAGCCGGTACACGCCCTTGCCCCGCTCGCCGGTCTGGTTGGTGACCAGCCGCTTGCCTAGGAGCTCGTCGGCCGCCTCCCACACCTCGCGTTCGTCGCCGCAGAGCTTGATGCCACCGGCCTGCCCCCGGGCCCCTGAGTGGATCTGGGCCTTCACCACCCACTGCTCCCCGCCGATCTCCGAGGCCCGGTAGGTGGCCTGCTCAGGGCTGTAGGCCAGGCCTCCGTCCGGTATGGCCACGCCGTAGTCGGCCAGTATGGCCTTGGCCTGGTACTCGTGAATCTCCATGAACGCCCCTCCTTGCGCTCTCGACTTCAGAACCGCACGCGTTCCCGCGCTACATCCCCCGAGCGGTAATGGCTTCGGCCGTCTCGACGACGTTGTGAGCCATCCGGGCCGACGCGGCATCGATCATGCGCCCGTCGAGCTGAGCCGCGCCCCGGCCGGCCGCGGCAGCCTCCTCCAGCGCCACCAGCACCCGGCGGGCCTGATCCACCTCGGACGGCGGCGGGGTGAACACCTCGTTGGCCAGGTCGACCTGCGACGGGTGGATGGCCCACTTGCCGTCGTAGCCGAGGGCCGCGGCCCGGCGGGCCGCGGCCGTGAAGCCCTCTGGATCGCCGAAGTCCCCGAACGGGCCGTCGATAGCCCGCAGCCCGTTGGCCCGGCAGGCCACCAGCAGGCGTGACAGCGCCGAGTGCCACTGGTCGCCCGGGTAGTCGGGGTTGAGTCCCCCGATGGTGATCGTGCGGGCCCGGCACGAGGCCGCATAGTCGGCCACCCCGAAGTGGAGCGCCTCCAGCCGAGGACTCGACCCCGCCACCGCTTCGACGTTGGCCATGCCCAGGGCGGTCTCGATCAGAGCCTCCACGCCGATCCTGTGGCTGAAGCCTTTGGCTTGCTCGATCTGGGTCACGAGGGCATCGACGGTGTAGATGTCACCGGGCACGCCCACCTTGGGCACCAGGATCGTGTCGAGGTGGGCCCCGGCCTTCTCGACCACGTCGATCAGGTCCCGGTACATGTAGTGGGTGTCGAGGCCGTTGATCCTCACCGACACCGTCTTGCCGGCCGCCCTCCAGTCGATGTCGCCGAGAGCGGCGATCACGTTGTGCCGGGCGGTTTCCTTCTCGTCGGGCGACACCGCGTCCTCAAGATCGAGGAACACATAGTCGGCCCGGCTCATAGCCGCCTTCTCGAACAACTCGGGACGCGACCCGGGCACCGCCAGCTCGCTGCGGTGCAGCCTGCGTTTCGCTTCGGCGATCTGGAGATGACTCATGGACTTCCCGCGAACTCTCTCTTGCGCCCTCAAGGCTTAACCACTACTCTGATGGAAGGTACCACTAACACTATGAAAGGTCAAGAGCGCGTTGCGGACCGAGACCCGGCACACCGAACGGATCCTCATGGGCCCGGGCCCATCGAATCCTTACCCCGAGGTCATCGAGGCCTTCACCCGTCCGGTGATGGGTCACCTCGACGGCGAGTTCCTCGGCCTGCTCGACGAGACCTGCGACCGTCTGCGGGCCGTGTTCCGGACCGGCAACGCCCTTACGTTCCCGGTATCGGGTACGGGCTCGGCGGGGATGGAGGCGGCCTTCGTGAACGTGATCTCCGACGGCGACACCGTCGTGGTGGGAGTCAACGGCGTGTTCGGTGAGCGCATGTGCGACGTCGCCGGCCGGTGCGGAGCCAACGTCGTACGGGTGGACGCCGAATGGGGCACCCCGCTCGACCCGCAGCGCATACTGGACGCCCACCCCGACCCGGCCGTGATCGCAGTGGTCCATGCGGAGACCTCCACCGGAGTGCGCAACGACCTGGCCGAGCTCGGCTCGGCCAAGGGAGACGCCCTGCTTCTCGCGGACTGCGTCACTTCGCTCGGCGGCATCGACGTGCGCGTTGACGACTGGGGCGTCGACATCGCCTACAGCGGAACCCAGAAGTGCCTGGGAGTGCCGCCTGGGCTGGCGCCGATCAGCGTCTCGGCCCGGGCGGTTGAGCGACTGCACTGCCGGCCATCGTCCTGGTACTTCGACATGGGGATGATCGCGAACTACGTCTCCGGCGCGGGGGCGAGGGCCTACCATCACACCGCGCCGATCTCGATGATCTATGCGCTCCACGCAGGACTGGGCGTGGTGCTCGACGAAGGACTCGAGGCGGCCCACGCACGGCACCGGGTGTGTGGGGAGACTCTCCAAGCCGGGCTCGAGGCCCGCGGCTTCACGCTGCTGGCCCCCGCCGGCGCCCGCCTGCCCCAGCTCACCTCCGTTCGGGTGCCCGAGTGGCGGCTCCCGACCAACACCAGCGAGGCCGATATCCGTCGAACGCTGCTCGACTGCTACGGCATCGAGATAGGCGGCGGGCTGGGTGCTCTGGCGGGCAAGTGCTGGCGCATCGGCTGCATGGGCCACACCGCCCGAACCCGTAACGTGACGTTGGTCCTGGCCGCTCTCGACGAGGTGCTGGCCAGCGACTAGCTTCGCTCCGCGCGGCCTGCAAGACTGCGCTAAGTTTTACTCTCACTATCGATACACCTAACCACAGGGGGGATTCGATCATGGTACGAGTAGCTGTCATCGGCGCAGGACCGTGCGGTCTGTCGCAATTGCACGCCTTCGCCAGCGATTCGGGGGCAGGCACCCCATCGGCGCCCGAGATCGTTTGCTACGAGAAGCAGTCCGACTGGGGCGGGCTCTGGAACTACGACTGGCGCACCGGCCTGGACGAGCACGGCGAGCCCTGCCACGGCAGCATGTACCGCTACCTGTGGTCCAACGGCCCCAAGGAATGCCTGGAGTTCGCCGACTACAGCTTCGAAGAGCATTTCGGCAAGCCGATCGCGTCGTTCCCGCCCCGCGAGGTGCTCTACGACTACATCATTGGCCGGGCCACACGCAGCGGCTTCCGCGACCAGATCCGGTTCAGCCACGCGGTTCGCCGTATCAGCCGCTCAGCCGACGGCAGCGGGTTCACGGTCACCGCCCACGACCAGGCCAACGACACCGACACCAGTGATGACTTCGACCACGTGGTGGTGTCCACCGGGCACTTCTCCATCCCCAACATGCCCCACTACCCCGGCTACGAGACCTTCGGCGGCACGCTGCTGCACGCCCACGACTTCCGTGACGCGGTGCAGTTCGCCGATCGGACCGTGCTCGTGATCGGGTCGAGCTACTCGGCCGAGGACATCGCCTCCCAGCTCTGGAAGTACGGGGCCCGCTCGGTGGTGTGCACCTCACGCAGCGGTCCGATGGGCTTCGACTGGCCCGACGGCATCACCGAGAAGCCCATCCTGACCCATGTCGACGGCCGCACCGTGCACTTCGCCGACGGCTCGACCACCGAGGTCGACGCCATCGTCTCGTGCACCGGCTACCTGCACCACTTCCCGTTCATAGACGACGAGCTGCGCCTGGTGACCGCCAACCGGCTGGCCACCTCGATGCTGTACCGCGGCGTGGTGTTCCAGCCCGAGAACCGGATCCTCTATCTGGGGATGCAGGACCAGTGGTACACGTTCAACATGTTCGACGCGCAGGCCTGGTACGCCCGCGACGTGATCCTGGGCCGGATCGAGTTGCCCGACGCGGACGAGCAGGCCCGCTGGATAGAGGCATCCCAGGCCGAGGAGGACGCGCTGGCAGACGATTACGCGTGCATCGACTTCCAGGGGGCCTACACCCAGGATCTGGTGGACCAGACCGACTACCCGGACTTCAACACGCCGCTGGTCAACCAGATGTTCTACGACTGGAAGAAGCACAAGAAGCAGTCGATCATCGGGTACCGCGACCACGGGCACACCTCGCCGCTGACGGGCACGGTGGCGCCCATCCACCACACGTCGTGGGAGGACGCGCTGGACGACTCGCTGGAGTCCTACCTGGCCGACTCAGCCTGACCTGCCAGAGGCCGAGCGGACAGCGAGGCCGTGGCCCGAGCGGCCCGTGAGCGCAGCGAACAAGAGCGGGAGTGACGCAGCCCGTCCCAGACCCGGGGCCGCCATGGACGATGTGATCATCGTCGGGGGCGGTATCGGCGGCCTGACGCTGGCCCTCATGCTGCACGAGCGGGGCATCGCCGCCCGGGTCTACGAGGCCGCGCCCGAGATCAAGCCCATCGGCGTGGGAATCAGCCTGCTGCCCCATGCCAGCAAGGAGCTCGGCCTGCTAGGTCTCACCGATGCCCTGGGCGAGGTGGCCGTGACCACCAGGGAGTCGTGCTTCTTCAACCGGTTCGGGCAGTTCGTGTACTCCGAGCCCGTGGGGCGCTATGCCGGCTATGACTGGCCCCAGTTCCAGATCCACCGGGGCGACCTCCAGCAGGTGCTCCACCGGGCCTACCTCGACCGGGTGGCCGGCGGCGCCGAACGGGTGCTGACCGGTCATCGCTGCACCGGCGCCGGCTCGGACGCCCGGGGCGCGGTGGCCCACTTCGTCGACTCCGGCACCGGCGCAGCCCTGCCGCCGGCGCGGGGCGCGGCAGTGATCGGCTGCGACGGGATCCATTCGGCAGTGCGGCGGCAGTTCTTCGGCGACGAGGGCCCGCCCGTCTACTCGGGTGTGAACATGTGGAGGGGTACCACCGTCTGGGAGCCGTTCCTCAGCGGGTCCACCTACCTGCGGGCCGGCTGGCTCACGGTGGGCAAGATGGTGATCTACCCGATCCGCCACAACGTCGACGGCCAGGGCCGGCAGCTCGTGAACTGGGTGGCCGAGGTGCAGACCGACTCCTACAACGAGCAGGACTGGAACCGGGTCGGCCACCTAGAGGACTTCCACCACGTCTTCGCTGACTGGACCTTCGACTGGCTCGACGTGGCTGGGCTGATCAGGGGCTCGGAGCAGATCCTGGAGTATCCGATGGTCGACCGCGACCCGCTGCCGAGGTGGACACACGGCCGGGTGACCCTGCTGGGCGACGCCGCCCATCCCATGTACCCCCGGGGCTCCAACGGCGCCGGCCAGGCCATCCTCGATGCCCGGGTCCTGGCCGACTGCCTGCAGTCGGCCGGATCGATACCCGAAGCCCTGGAGTGCTACGAGGACCAGCGCCTCGCGGCCACCGCGGCGGTGGTGCAGGCCAGCCGGTCGGCACCTCCCGACGTGATCCTCAAGACGGTCCACGAGCGCACCGGGGACCGGCCCTTCGAGCGCATCGAAGATGTGATCTCCACCGCCGAGATGGCGGCTCTGAACGACAGCTACAAGCGGGTGGCCGGGTACCACCGTGAGTCCCTGACCAGCATCAAGTCCTAGAGCCACTCAGGTACCGGGGGATTTGGAACCGGGGGACCATCGTGGTTGGCTAGACCGCATGCGTGCCGGTTCCCTTGAGATCGATCCTGCCCTCTACGAGTTCATCGCAGTCGAGGCCCTCCCGGGAACCGGCGTGCAGATCGACGAGTTCTGGAGCGCGCTCCAGTCCATCCTGGTCGACCTCGGTCCCCGCAACGCCGCGCTGCTGGCCCGGCGCGACGAGCTGCAGTCCCAGATCGACGACTGGCATCGGGCGGCCCGCGCCGAGGGCCGGGGCCACGACGGCGACGCCTACGCCAACTTCCTGCGCGACATCGGGTACCTGCGCTACATGGACGGC
>VYCW01000040.1 GCA_009843735.1 Acidimicrobiaceae bacterium
GGAACGGCCTGCAAAGCCGTAAAGCCGCGGGTTCAAATCCCGCCCGGCGCTCCAAATTCACATCGTTTTTCTGGGGCCGTCATGTTCGGGCTTTAGCGGGGACGCGCAGTTTTCCATCCAGCTCGGGCATTCGCGTACGCCGCCCACTGGGAGTCGCGCCGACACCAACCACAACACCCATGGCACCCGGACTCACAAACGGATCCCCTCAGCCCGAGGCCCACTAAGTTGTGGGACACTGCCCTCGCCCAAAGGAAAGACGCTATGTCCAAGCCCATGGCCAACCCCCTCCCGAGGAGTCGAGCGCTGGCAGCTCTGGTTGCGGGCATGGCCATCCTCGTGGCGGCGTGCACCGGCGCCGCGCCGGATGATGCTCTAACGGCCAATACGACAGAGGCTCCGACACCAGCGCCAGCGGCCGTTGATCAGGCGACCCCGGGCGTCTTCGCTGATCGTGTCCTGTTCGGGCAGTCGGCGGCCTTCAGCGGCCCGGCGCAAGCACTTGGGCATTCTATGCGCTTGGGCATCGAGGCTGCCTTCCACGAGCAGAACCAGGCAGGCGGGGTCCACGGTCGCATGCTCGAACTCGTCACGTTGGACGACAGGTACGAGCCGGGATTCGCCTTCGCGAACACACGCGACCTGATCACCAAGGAGAGGGTGTTCGCACTGATCGGCGAGGTGGGCACACCGACCTCGCGTTCCGCTGTTCCCCTCGCTGAGTCGAGGGCCGTGCCGTTCGTGGCCCCGTTCACCGGCGCCGGCTTCTTGCGTGATCCCGATCTGAATTCGGTCGTCAACCTGCGAGCCTCTTACGCGCAGGAGACCGAGCACATGGTGGAGCGCCTCACCTCCGACCTCGGCGTGACCAGGGTCGCGGTGATGTACCAGAACGACTCCTACGGCCAATCCGGCCTGAACGGGGTAACTGAGGCCCTTGACAAACGGGGGCTTGCACCCGTTGCCACCTGGTACTACGAGCGGAACTCGAGTGCGGTGAAGGCCGCGGTGTTCCACATCGCAGCCGCACAGCCAGAAGCGGTCATCTTCATCGGCGCCTACCAGCCAGTGGCCAAAGCGATCACGCTGCTCCGCGAGGACGTCGATCCCGTCTTCATGGCGGTTTCCTTCGTGGGCAGCAACGCTCTGGCGCAGGAGCTGGGAGATGATGCGGGCGGTGTGTACGTCACACAGGTAGTTCCGATTCCGGATGACGTCGACACACCGGTTGTGGCGGACTATCGCTCAGCGATCAGTGAGTTCGACCCGGACGCTGTGCCCGGGTTCGTCTCGCTGGAGGGGTACTTGGCGGGACGATTGGCCATCGTCGCACTTGAGACGTGCGGGGCAGATTTGACACGTGAGTGCTTCTTGGGCGCGTTCACCGAGTTGCAGTCCATCGACCTCTCGGGTGTCAGCCTGCACTACGGGCCCGGCGACAACCAGGGCTCGGACGAAGTTCTGCTGACCGTGATCAACGACGAGGGCAGATTCGTTCCGGCCACTAACCTTGGGGACGCGCAGTAATGGGCCGTCTGCGGGTCTCGGCCCGGTCGGCGACGGTCATGCTAGTCGTGTTCGCGGTCATCGCTGCGAGCACGGCCGTGGCCTGGGTTGCCGTCGGCGACTCGGCGACCCAGACAACCGAAGCCCCCGACATTGAAGCGGTGACCACAGCACTGGCCGTTGTACGGCAAGTTCAGTCGTTAGCGGACGCTGCCACAGTGAGCACTCACCCAAGCATGACGTCGGAGATCTTGGCTGAGTCCCGAGCGTCCTTGGATGCGTCGGTCGAAACCCTCTATGGGCAGATCAACGATCTGCAGGACGCCGGGTACGAGCAGGCATCGGCAACGATGCGTGAGCTGACCGACGAACTAGCGCGCAAGTCTGCGGCGATCGAAGACCGTCGACCGGCCCTTGCGGAGGTCCGGCGCGAGTCCGAACGACGCCGGCAAGAGATCATCGCGATGACCAACTGGGAACTCGTGCCCGCCGCGGTGGCGAGCGAGGACGACGTGTTCTATGGCTTGATCACCGACGACGGCGATGCCGTCTCACCCGAAGACCTGCTGCGCTACTCGCGCCTCGCACTCCTGACGCAACAAGTCGACCAAGGATCGGTCCTCCTCGAGGTCGCGGCCCGGCAGTCCGACGTCGCCTTCGTTGCCACGGTCGAGGAGAACGTCGACTTGGTGATGTATCAGCTGTCCGACAGCCTGGAGGTGTTCGCCGAGGACACCCGCCAAGATCTGCAACCCACGCTGATTCCGCTAGCGAGCGGCTTGGTTGACGGTGCCTACGGCGAAGCGAACATGATCGACATGATGAAGACCCGATTGGGTCTGGCCGCGCAGGAAGCGAGGGAAATCGCTGCGATCAACGGGATATTGGCATCATTGCAGACGGAGGCCTCGACGGTTCTCTCACAATCGATCGGCCGCATCGGGTCCACCGACGGATATGGCGGGACGGCCGAACTCCTGAATGCGGCGCTGACCGTTGATCAGCACGTGAGTTCGGTGGCCGCCGCGTCGATCACCCGGACCACGCCGACGACGCCGCTGGCAGATCTGCCGGCAGCCCGTGACGCGGCCGCGGCCGACCTCTCCGGCATTCGCCAGCGTCTCGATGTCCTGGATAGCGCGGGCCATGGGGACGCAGTCGTGCGCATGCGCACGACCGTCGATAGTCTGCAGTCCGACGTGGAAGGAATCCACGATGGCCGCCCTGGACTCGTCGAAGCTCTGCAGTCCGCTGGCGGTCAGCGGGCTCAGCTGAGAGCTTTCTTCGACTACCAGCTCCGGCCGGCGGTCGTCGCGAGTCTCGACAACCAGCTCTACTACATGCTGACCGGCAGGAGCGAATTCCCCCTCGAGGGCCCGACGGGCGCTTCCGATCCGCTGTCGCGTGAGGAGCTCTTGCGATACCGGCACCTCACGCTGGTCTTCAACTCGCTGTTCCGGACCTTCTCCGGCCTCATCATCGCCATCATCATCTCTGAGCCGGCGCTGATCGCCGAGGCCGAAGAGAGGTTTGCGACCGCGGCCCATCGGCTGGAGTCGAGCGTCGCGTTCCTCGAGCAGGAGGGCGGAGCCCAGGTGCACCCTCAATTGGTTCCGCTGGCACGCCAGTTCGTTGCCTTCGGCAACGGGGATGCGAACTTCTTCGACTCGCTTCGCCACCGGCTGCCCCTGATCGCTCAAGAGGCGGAGCTGATCGAGTCCGGCCGTCAGGCGACGCTCGCGCTGCAAGCTGACGTCAACACGCTGCTCGACGAGGTGCTCCAGGACACTGCAACGCTGGATCCCAATGCGCACGATCCCGATGCACGGGTGATTGTGCTGGTGATCGGCATCGTGGCGGTCATCGCGACGCTGCTGATTGCGGCCTCAGTCGCTAGGCGCCGCGACAACCCACGAGACACCCAGATGTCAGTTGTGTCGTGATCGCCCACGGCTTTGAGCTCTCAGACCACCGTTCGTGTGCGAGTGCGTCTGTAGTGATCGCGCTCCAGAAACGTCAAGCTCCGTTTCAGCCCGAGGCGCTGTCGTTGTTGCTGCAAGCAGACGAGACGATCCCAGGTGCAGGCCTGCCGAGGCCAGCGAATTTCCTGAAGTCAATTCCAAGCCCAGAGATCACGACACTGTGGGCGGCTGGATCATCCGGCGGTGCGGCGGTGCTTTAGGAAGGGCAGCTTTGAGACGGTGGCGGGTGCCGCGAACACGGTGTTGGTTCCGGGGATGGCCCAGTCCACGAAGATCTGAGTGCCGGGTTCGCCGTGGGCCTTGCCGAGGTGACCGAAGCCGATCAGCCGGTCGACTGACGGGCCCCAGGTGATGCTTGTCGCCCGGCCGATGCGGTCGCCGTCGACGGAGACCGGCTTGGCCACCCACTCGACGCGCGGCGAGATGTTCGGGGGAACGCCGTGGTCGAGGTGGGCTGCGACGATGGCCCTCCAGTCGATGTCGAGTCCGGCCAGCACCCGCGGCGGTCCGCCCGCCTCGGCTTCCGCGACCAGGGCGTCACGACCGACGAAGGACTCCTTCGACAGATCGACGAAGGGCCCCATCCCCAGCTCGAACGGCGACGAGTGGCACTCGGGATCCGACGCCGAGACCGTGTGCGAGCCGGTGGGGTCCGGTCCGGCGTTGGCGTAGTCGGGTCCCGGAATCAGCAGCCCGGCCTCGACCCGGGCCACGTCGATCGCCCACTCGCCGCACGGCCGGAGCCCGGAGTCGGCACCGGCCTCGGCGACGGCGTCCCACACGGGAGCACCGCTGCCGGCCGGCATCAGGATCTCGTAGCCGAGTTCACCGGTGAAGCCCTGCCGGGCCAGCTCGACGTCGGCGCCGCCGATGCGGGTGCGGACCATGCGAGAGAAGTCGAGGTCGGACCAGTCGGCCCCTGTCGCCCGCTCGACCACGTCGCGAGCCCGAGGCCCCTGCACCATGAGGATCCCGTAGTCGTCGGTCTCGTCGATGACCTCCACGTCGTAACCCTCGGCCTTCTCGGTGAACCAGTCGCAGGTCGGATCCCCGGTGAAGCGGTAGCTCGACTCCGACGCGCGGAACACGAGCCCGTCGGAGACGACCTTGCCGTCGTCGTTGCACCATGGCGTGTACTGCACCGTGCTCACGTCGAGGTTGTCGATGTTGCGGGGCACCAGCTCGTCGACGAGCCGGGCGGCGTCCGGGCCCGAGATCAGGCACTTGCACAGCGGCGACATGTCACCCATCGCCACCGTCTCGCGGATCGCGCCGAGCTCGGCGTGGAAGTCGTCGTACACGTCGACGACATGGTTGAGGTCCCAATTGAAGTACCACGGAGTCTTGCTGTGCTGCGCAGTGCGGGTGTGCAGAGGGGTGCCCACAACGCCGTCGGGCCGGAAGCGACTGGCCCGGGCCTCCCGCCAAGACGGTTCACTCATCAGTGTTCCCCTCCTTGAGGACTACGCCAGGCGGCCGGGTCCCTTCCGGGCCGCGGCCATCATGGTCGACGACGGCTGGGAGGCCAGCAGCGCGCGGTGCTTACGCTGGCTCGCTCGCCCTCACCTCGCGCCGCAACGGTTGCCGGGTGCGGTAGGTCGCGCAGCGCCATGCCCACTCGAACGGTCCGTACCGGAACCGGTCCAGCCATGATGTCGACCACCAGAGTTGCAGCCCCCAGACGCCGAGGATCCACGCGGCGATCATCGTGCGGCTGAGACCGACGTCGGCCCACCACCATGTGAGCATTGTGACGCCGAGGATTGTCTGGGCGAGATAGTTGGTGAGGGCCATTCTGCCGGCGTTGCGGAAGCGCTCGATGAGGTGGCTGTCGCGCTGGTTCCATGTGATGATCAGCGCCATGTAGCCGAGAGCCATGGGGATCGTGCCCAGGCCGGTGAGAACGTGCCCCGTGAGGGCGTGGTCCGGTGACCAGTCGCCCGCGATCCGGAGCACCATCTCGGCTGCCGTGACCGTTGTTCCCGCGCCGAGTCCCCACCAGGCCATGCGTCGGTAGTACTCGTTGTCTCGCTGCCCCTGCACGATGCCTAGCCGGTACAGGGCGACGCCGATCAGCATCAGGCCCAAGGCCCGGCCGCCGACGTCCAGAAGGAACCAGCCCCACACCGCGTTCGACTTGGTGCCCGCGTCGGTGAACCAATAGTCGCCGAGTTCGGCTCCGTCGGCGGCGACGGTCCTCTGGAACAGGGGCGCCGCGAGGCTGCCCGCGAGAGCCAGTACGACCCCCGAGCCGATCAGCAGGCCCGTCGGGAGTTTGCGGACCAGCAGCACGATCGGCGCGCACAACGCGTAGAGCACTAGGACGTCGCCGTCCCACAAGGCGGTGTGGGCGAGGCCGACAGCGAGCAGCAGTACGAAGCGCCACAGGCTCAGCCAGACGACCCGGCGCCCTTTGGCCCGGGCCCGGTCGGCGAATACGACGACGCCCACCCCGAACAACAGCGAGAACAACGCCATCATCTTCTGGTTGATGAAGATCATGGTCGCCACCCCGACGACCCAGTCGAAGGGTTGACGGATCCCGTCGGCAGAGACGTTGAAGTAAGCCGCCGGCTCCAGGCCGAAGGCCAAGGCGTTCATGGGCAGAATGCCGAGCACGGCCACGCCCCGTACCGCGTCCAGTGACAAGATCCGTTCGGTCGCCGAGACCGGACCCGACAGGTGCCTGCGCCCCGATCGCGAGGTGGACCGTCCAAGCCTCCCGGACTTAGCCATCCAGCCCAGCCTTTCAGCCTTCAGGCCACAGCAGTCGGCGGCGGCCGCAACGTCCGCACGTGGGATCAGCCATCCTCACGGTAGGCGTTCTAGCAGTCCCGGAAGATACCGAGCTAGGCCGCACCTTGACCGGAGCCGCACCCGTACCAGAGCCACGCGTAGACCGGGTGATTAAAGGATCAGGTCGGTGAGCAGGCCGGCGACAACGGCGACGGCGAACACGTAGGCGAAGAACGCTGCGACCACTCGGCCCCGGGCGATCTTGGTGAGCAGCGCGAACTCGGGGATGTTGGCTCCGGCGCCCGCGATCACCAGGGCCACGATGGCTCCGGTGCCGGCTCCCTTGGCGTGGAGGGCGTCGCCGATGGGGATGAAGAGTTCGGTACCGAAGTAGAGCGGGATGCCCGCGGCGGCCGCGGCGGGAACGGCCAGCGGGTTGTCGGCGCCGGCGATGCCGGCCAGGGCATCGGTGGGGACGAGCAGACCGATCGCCAGCCCTACGCCCACGCCTGCGGCGATCAGCCAGGCCATGCTCCTGAGCAGCGCCATCGCGCGGCGCCACGCGGCCCGAGACTCCTCCCGCCATCCGGACCACGGGACTTCCTCCGGGGACGAGCAGCTCGCTGGCGGCGAGGAGGGTCCCGGCCTCGCGAGACTGGATGCCGGGGCGGGTGACCCGACCAGCGCCGGGACCGGCTTGAGGTGGGGTGCGATGTCGATTGCGTCGACGATGAGCGCCAGCAGGAAGGCCGCCGCGAACGCGGTGGTGACGTACACCGCTGCGCCCGTAGGGCCGATGATGATGGCCAGAACGCCGATCATCACCGGGTCGACCACGGGTGCGGCGAAGATGAACGCGGCGTATCCCGCGGGCCGCACACCGGCCTGGCGCATGCCGAGGAGGACCGGGATGGCCGAGTAGGTGCAGAACGGCGTGATGAACCCCACCGCGATGCCCTTGAGCGCGGCCCGCCGGGGCGGCCCGCCCATCCACCGCCGGATGGCGGCGTCGCCCATCCGGCGCTGCAGCAGCGCCACGCCGAAGGTGACGGCCAGCAGCAGGCCGACCATCTCCGCGACCAGCAGCGCCGCTCCCGGCACCGAGGTCATGAGGACTCGAGTCCCATTATCCGGGCGGCCGCCTCGGGGAACTCCTTGAGGCAGTCGCGGTTCACGGTGACGAGCGTCCGCGTCCCTTCGGCCCGCATATGGACGAAGCACTCCTCGGCCAGCACGCGAAGATGGTGCGACACCGTCGACTGGCCCACGCCGGCACGGTCGACGATCTCGCCGACCGTCATGGCCCGCCCGGTGGTGGCAACGATGTTGAGCACGAGCAGCCGCGTCCCGTCGGCCAGGCACCGGAACCAGCTGGCGTACTCGTCGGCGTCCTCGTGTGAGAGCGACGTCCGGATGGCGGTTTGCGTTTCAGTATTCATCTATCATCGACGATAGTCGATTATTGGCGCGCTGGCAACGTGGCTGCGCAGTACCCTCACCGAATGCCCTATACGTCGACGCCAAGGGAATCCGTGCGGCTGATTCCCGGTTCTTGGGCGCCGACCAGGGCCCCGTCGAGGACGATGGCGAGATGACCGACTCCGTGGCGATCGAGATCGGCGACGACCATGTGGCCACCGTCGAGCTGCGCCGCCCGCCCAACAACTTCTTCTCTCTGGCGATGGTGGCCGGGATCGCCGATGCGCTCGAGTCGCTGGACGACGACCCCCGGTGCCGCGCCGCGGTGCTGTGCGCGCAGGGCAAGCACTTCTGCGCCGGCGCCGACTTCTCCGGTGAGGGCGTCGGCTACACCACCAAGGACCTGTACGCGGCCGCGGTCAGGATCTTCCGCACCCACACCCCGGTGGTGGCCGCGGTGCAGGGCGCCGCGGTGGGCGGCGGGCTGGGCCTGGCGTTGGCGGCCGACTTCCGGATCGCTGCGCCCGAGGCCCGCTTCAGCGCCAACTTCGCCCGCCTGGGGTTCCACCAGGGCTTCGGCGTGAGCGTGACCCTGCCGAGGCTCGTGGGCCCGCAGGTGGCGGCCGACATGCTGTACACCGGCCGGCGGGTGCCGGGGGAGGAGGCCGCGAACCTCGGTCTGGTCGACGGTCTCGCGGATCTCGACGACCTCCGGCACGCGGCGCACGGTATGGCTCGTGAGATCGCGATGTCGGCACCGCTAGCGGTGAGGTCCATCCGGGCGACGCTGCGAGGCGATCTGGCCGACCAGGTGGAGGCGGCCGTGGCCCACGAGCACCGCGAGCAGGACCGCCTCCAGGGGACCGCCGACTTCGCCGAGGGCAGCCGGGCCATGCTCGAGCGCAGGACTCCCGAGTTCCGAGGCGAGTGACGCCTACCCCGCGCCGTTGCTATGCGGCCGGGTCGACGAGACGGCCCACGAACAGCAGGGTGCCGGTGGGCGGGTGGACGATGGCCCACAGGAAGGGGCGGTCGGCGACGATGGTGAGATCGGCTGGGGGAGGCCCCGACTCGGCGAAGCCCAGGGCGGTTGCGGCGGCCGCCTCGGTGCCCTTCTCGTCGACGATCACCTTGGCACCGTGCAGGGCGGCCGAGACGAAGATGGCTGGCGCGATCCCGTCGAAAAGTGGGCCGGGGCAGAATCCCTGGGGGCACAGCCATTCGAACAGGTCGGTGGGCGGCAGCGTCTGTTCCCACTTGGGCATGGTGAGGTCGACCAGACCCGTCTGCGCGGCGCTCGGCAGGGCGGTGAGCGCCTCCGCGTCGAGTGACACCTCGACGGCAGTGAGGCCGGCGGGGTCGTGGGGGACGATGAGCCACATGGCGAGCTGGCCGCCCCGGTAGGGGAGCTCCACCGCGTCGGCGGCGCCGAGCTGGACGAAGCGACGACGCACCGGTTCCCGGTCGCGCATGAACGGCACCGTCACCGACCGGTTGTCGGCGGTGGTGAACTGGCCGTCGCTGGTCCACTCGGCCAGGAACGGCTCGGCCCAGTCGGCCTTGAGATACACGGTGTTCACCAGGACGAGCTCCTGGTCCTGGACGACGCTGTCGCTGACGATGACAGGGATGAGACCGCGGGTGCGCTCGGACACCCAGTCGTTGATGGCCCGGGCCGCGGCGGCGCCGTCGGCGGTGTCGACAGGCTGCAGCGCCGCGCCGTATTGAGCGGCGGCGGTGTGGAGGAACTCCGGCAGTATCGAGAACCCGTCGTCGGGGAACAGCCGGTTGGCCACCTCCAGGGTGGTGAGCCCGGTCGAGGCTCTCGCTAGCCTGAGGTCTACGGCGTTGGCGCCGTCGTGGAGGCCGGCCTCAGGGAATCCGAAGATCTGGTCGAGCGAGGCCCCGGAGTCGGCCGATGCGCCGGCCCGACTAAGGCTGAAGGCCATGCCGATGCTCACCGGGCTGGAGACTGCGTTGCCCTTCAGGTGCCGATGGAAGTCCCATCCGGCCGCGTTGACACCGGCGGCCCATTCACCGACTGGAGCCTCAGGATCAGCCGGCAGCCGATCCGCCACTGGCTCCAGGACTGCTGCAGTGGTGGTGGCCGTGTCGCCCGGGTCCGCCGCCGGATCCTCGACGGTTCCGGGATCAGCCGCCGGCTCCGGGACCGCCGTCGTCGTGTCCGAAGAGCCGCAGGCCGTCGCCATTGAGAACAGCACGACCACGATTCCGAGCAGTTTGGTCACGGCAGTTTGGACGTTACAGCCACGCCCCAGGTTCCCGAGGCCATCGACAACCGGGGATCGCTGGGCGGCGATGACGCCTGCTACCCTGCTTGGCTCGGGGCCGTTAGCTCAGCCTGGTTAGAGCGCCTGCTCGACACGCAGGAGGTCAGAGGTTCAAATCCCCTACGGCCCACTTACTTACTGACTGAAACTGACTGACTGACCACTGAACTGAAGGGTGACGGCCTGTTTATGCGTGTTGTGTCTGCTCAGCCTGTCTGACGTCCAGGAATCTGCGCAGCGCCTCGCGGATGACCTCGCTTGTGGTCGTGCCGTCGGTCTTAGCGCGAGCGGTGACCGCGGCTCGCAGTTCGGGGTCGATGCGCACGGGCACTACTTCAGCCGGACCCGAGCCCATGGCGGGACGGCCTCTGCGGCGCTTGCGCAGCGTGTCGATGTCGTAGTCGCTGGTCTCGACCTCTTCGGCGATGGCGTCGAGGTCGGCGTCGGTGAGGATGCGGCCAGTCGTAGTCTTTGCTGTAGTCATGGCTGATCGCTTTGGGTCGGCAGGAGTGCGTGGAACGCTGGGCGCAGCGGCATTGCGTGAATCACCATCTCGGCTCCGTCGTCGAGTTCGAGCCAGACGATCTCGAGCAGGTTGCCTGCTGGGTCGGCGCTGATGGCGAGGATCCTCGGCGGGTCAGCGGCTGGTTCGAGTTCGATGATGGTGAGGGCGTGTTCGAGCGCGTGCAGGATCGTGTTGCGGTCGAGGCCGTGCTTGAACGCAGAGCGATGGAACTCCACACGCAATTATCGTAACACGAAATCCTGGATCGGCGCATCCCCATCATCCGACTCCGCTCCGCACGCTGCCGGACTCGCGGACAGCATGGAGTCTCATCAGGATTCACGCAGGCTGTGTGGGTTGAGTCTCAGCCTGGCATAACTAGAGGAGTTCTCCACTAGTAAATGGCGGCTGGCTGCAGTCCCTGAGCAGCCCCGGCTCTGCCGAGCCTCAGGAGCCGTTTCGCCATTGCAGCAATCTGTTGTCTGCGTCCTTGGCTACTGCGGCGGCCGAGTCGACCACGAAGCTGCCGACGTCG
>VYCW01000020.1 GCA_009843735.1 Acidimicrobiaceae bacterium
GGTCTGGGCGATCTTAAACCCCGCCCCCTCCTCGCCCAGAAGGTTCTCGGCCGGCACCCGCACATCGTTGAACCGCAGGTGTGGATGGTCGCCCTCCCCCAGCGGCTCCGATCCCAGGCCCACGTCGGCCACCACCTCCAGGCCATCGGCGTCCGACGGCACCAGGATCATCGACGAGCCCCGATACACCGGCACGTCGGGGTTGGTGATCACCATCACGATCAGGAACGTCGAGTAACCGAAGTTGGAGGCGAACCACTTGTCGCCGGTGATCACCCACTCGTCGCCGTCGCGCCTGGCCCGGCACGTGAAGTAGTTGGGGTCGGACCCGCCCTGGGGCTCGGTCATCGAGTAGGTGGAAGAGATTTCGCCGGCAAGTAGCGGCCGCAGGTAGCGCTGGCGCTGCTCGTCGGTGCCGTAGTGGGCCAGGATCTCGGCGTTGCCCGAGTCGGGTGCCTGGCAACCGAACACGATCTGGGCCCACAGCGACCGGCCCAGGATCTCGTTCATCAGGGCCAGTCTCACCTGGCCGTATCCGGGTCCTCCCAACTCCGGCCCGAGGTGGCAGGCCCATAGGCCCCGGTCCTGGACCCGGCGCTGCAGGGGCCGAACCAGGGCGTTGGCGGTGTCGTTGGTGCGGTCGAAGGGGCTGGCCGTGTCGCGGAAGTACAGGTCGAGCGGTTCGACCTCCTCGGTGACGAACCGGTCCATCCAGTCGAGGTGCGCCTGGAACTCCGGCTCGACCGAGAAGTCAATGGCCATGGTGTAACGCTACGCGCCGCTAGAGGCTGGTTGTGCGGGTGAGGTCGGCCGCGGCCTGGGCCATGTCGAGCACGACCGCGCCGAAGGCCTCCATCTTGGGGTTGTCGGCCCCACCGGCCACGTAGCGGGCGTAGCCGCCCTCCAGCACGATGGCCATCTTGAAACGGGCCAGGATCACGTAGTAGTCGATCTCGCCGGTGTCGCGGCCCGACACGGCCTCGTAGCGCTCCAGCAGGTCGTCGCGGCCCGGCATGCCCGTGTAGTCCACGTAGCCGCCGACCCGGCCCCCGGCCGCTCCTGGCCGGGTGTCGTCGGGCCAGCCCATCACCACCCAGGCCAGATCCAGCAGCGGATCGCCGACCGTGCCCATCTCCCAGTCCACGATGGCGGCCATCCGGGCCGGTGCTCCGTGATGGAACATCACGTTGGCGAACTGGTAGTCGCCGTGCATGATCCCCGGCTCGTAACTGCGGGGCTTGCGCCCCCTCAGCCAGGCGCCGGCGGTGTCGAGCCCTGGAATGTCCCGGAACTTGAACCGCTCCAGGTGCGCGTACCAGCGGTCCACCTGGCGCTCGTGGAACCCGTCGGGCCGGCCCAGGCCCTCCAGGCCTCTCGCTCTCCAGTCGACCCGTGACAGCCGGGCGATGGCCTCCACCAGTTCGTAGGCCAGCCCGGCCCGGGCTTCCAGGTCCGAGTAGAAGGGCTCGGGCCAGTCGGGCTCGCTGATCGGCGACCAGCCGTCCACGAAGTCCATCAGGTAGAAGGCCGCTCCCAGCACCCCGGGATCGTCGCAGGCACCGGCCGCCCGGGCGTGGGGAACGTCGCTGCCGGCCAGCGCGTCCAGTATCCGGTACTCGCGCATCATGGTCTCGTTTCGGCCGGGTGGCACCCGCCGGGGCGGCCGGCGCAGGGCCCAGCGATGCCCGCCCCGGCTCACCTCGAAGATCTCGTTGGAGGCCCCGCCGGAGATGAACCGGGTCGACAGCGGCTCGCCCTCTCCGGGCAGGTCGTTGGCGTCCATCCACAGGCCCAGCCGTTCCGGATCGACCAAGCCCCGGGTGCGCTCGGCATCGGGGTCGGATCCGTCGACGCCGGCTGCGGATCGGCCTACCGGCTCGCTGCCTGCCGGGCTGCTCACGGTGGTCGAACCTACCCGTACTTCGCACGTGCGCCCCTTTAGATTGCACCGGACGCGGGTCTAAAGTCGCGGTGATGCTGCGCTGCTCTGAGACGGACGGGTCTCTGCGTCTCGCGAGCCCGCCGCTGGCATCGCTCAGGGTCCGGATCCTGCGCTCCTGCGCCATCGCATTGGCCCGGGTGATCGACGGCGCCGCCTGGGTGGGGTCGCGCCTGCCGGCTTGGCTGGCGCACGGGCTGGCCGTGGTGGGCGGCAACATCCAGTGGGCCCTCCGGCCCAAGAGGCGCAGGAACCTGGCCGCCAACCTGTGTCACGCCGTCGGCGCAAGTCCCGACGATCCGCTCGTCAAGCGGACCGTGCGCGCGGTGATGATCAATGAGTCCCACGCCGCGGCCGACCTGCTCTGGGCCATAGGGCGACCCCGGGAGTTCCTGGACACGGTCATCTACGAGAACTGGCACTTCGTCGACGACACCGTGAGCGAAGGCCGAGGCCTGATCCTCGCCGGCACCCACCTGGGCGGGTGGGAGGTGGCCACCGCCATCCCCGGAGAGAAGGTTCCGGTCCCCACCAATGTGATCGTGGCCGACAACTGGATCGCCTGGGCCATCGAGCACGTGCGCTCCGGCGTGGGGTTGAGGGTCATGTACCGGCAGGCGGCCGCCCTGCGCAGCGTGCGCAGGCTTCAGGACGGCGAAGCGGTGCTGCTGCTGGGCGACAACAGCGAGTTCGCCGGGCACACCCACAGGGTGCGCTTCCTGGACAGCGACATGCAGATGGCTGCGGGCGTGGCCGCGCTGGCTCGCCTGGCCGGCTCCCCCATCATCTCCTTCACGGTCCTGCCACTGGGCCCGAGGCGGTGGAAGGCCACGATGGATCCACCCATCGAGCCTCCGCCCCCGCAGGCGGGACGGGACGGCGAGCAGGTGGTCCTGCAGCAACTGGCCGACCGCTGGTCGGAAGCGATCAGGGCTAACCCCGAGCACTGGTCGATGGCCGCTCCGCTCGACTGGGTCGGAGCGAGCGCGGGCGAAGAGCCCACAGGCGAGCGGCCGGGATGAGGATCCTCCGGGAGTTCGGCATCGGTGCCGCCTGCCTGGGCTGCTACTACCTCGTGCGCCGCCTGGTGTGGAACGAGCGCGGACGGAGCCGGGCAGCCCGCAACGCCGACCGGGTGGTGGCCGCCGAGGAGCGGCTCGGACTGCGCATCGAGCCCGCGGTCCAGCAGGCCGCGCTGCGCCATCGCCGCCTGGTCGACATGCTCAACGTGGGATACGCGGTCGGCAACCTCACCCTGAGCGCCGGTTGGCTCATCGTGCTCCACCGCAACCGCAGCCCCGCCTTCATCCGGGAGCGGCGGGCCGCGGTGGCGGCCTATGCCGGCGCCCTCCCGGTGTTCCTGGCCTTCCCCACCGCCCCGCCCCGCAGCCGCGACGACCAGGTGGACACCCTGCTCGACCGGGGAATCGACCTGCAGCACCGGTGGCTGGTTCGGTTGTACAACCCCATAGCGGCCATGCCCAGCCACCATGTGGCCTTTGCGGTGGTCACCGGGCTGGGGATGGCCCGCTACGCCCGCAATCCGCTGGCACGCGCCTTCGGGATCGTCTATCCGGCCGCGGTGTCGCTGGTGGTGGTGGCCACCGGCAATCACTACACCGCCGACGTGATCGCCGGGGCCGCCCTCGGGGCCGCAGCCCGGGTCGCGACCCGATGAGCGAGCACCCCCCTCCCTCCGACGAAGCCGGACCCGATCCGCGGGCCGCCCCGCAGCCCGAGCCGATGTCGCCGGCCGCGGCCGATCGGCTGGAGGCCCTGCGGGCACCGCGGCCCGCCCAGGTAGCGCTGGCTGCCGGGGTTGCATTGACCGTCACCGCGGTGCTGGTGGTGTCCATCGGCCGGTTTGCCGGGTTCACCAAGCTGGGCGACACGCTCAACGGTGCCGCCTGGGGCTGGCTCGGGCTGTGCGCGCTGGGCCAGATCGGAGTGTTCGTCGGCTACGCCGGCGCCTTCCGCGCGTCGGTGGCCGGCAGCGGCGACCTGATCGGTGACTCCGGCATCGTGGGCTCGCGCCACGGCGGCCCCCGGGTAGGGGTCTGGTACTCAGTCAAGGTCGCCCTGGCCGGGTTCGGGCTCACCCAGCTCGTGGCCGCGGGCGGGGCAGCCGGCATGGCATTCACGTTCTGGGTGCTGCGACGGCTGGGGTTCTCCAAGCGGAACGCAATGGTGCAGCTGATCACGCTCAACACCGCGGTCTACCTCGTGTTCGGCGGGCTGGGCTGGCTGGGCGCGCTGGTGGGGCTGCTGGACCCGGGCATTCCCAAGGCGATGACCTTGAGCTGGCTCGCGGGGTTCATCGCGGTGATCGCGGTGGCTCGCTGGTTCACGCAGCCCCACCGGGCGGCTGCCTTCGATGCGGCCGACGGAGCCGGCCGGCTCCGCCGGGCGCTGGCGGTCGGCGTGACTGCCGCGGCCCGGGTGAGGACGTGCACCCGCACCGCCGACGGGCGGCGCCTGTTGAACTGGTCGCTGCTGTACTGGGTGGGCGACCTGGTGAGCCTGTGGGCCGCGCTGCGGGCCTTCGGCGTGACCGTCTCGGTGGCCGCCATCGTCGTTGCCTATGTCATGGGCTATCTGGCCCAGTCGGTGCCGATCCCCCTGATCGCCACCGGCGGCGTGGACGCGGCCACCACCTTCACGCTGAGGGCGGTCGGGGTGCCCATCGAAGTGGCCCTGTTGGGCGTGGTGGCCCACCGCGTGTTCGCCTTCTGGCTGCCCGTGTTCCCCGGTCTGTGGTCGGCCACCGTGCTGGTGCGGGAGGAGATGCCCGCTAGCGGCCGAAAGGGTCGTCTGTTCCCGTGGGGGCGCTCGGCGTGAACGTCACCGGCATCGACACCACGCCGGTCATCAGCAGGTTGCCGGGATAGGGCGTGAACGCGTCGGCGTCGACCTCGTAGTCGCCGAGGCGGGCCAGCACGTCGCCCAGCATGAGCTGCGACTCGATGCGGGCGATCGACGAGCCGATGCAGCGGTGGCCCCCCAGGCCGAACGCCAGGTGCTTGTTGACGGCACGGTCGATGCGCATCTCGTCGGCACCGTCGAACACCGACGGATCATGGTTGGCGGCAACCCAGCTGATGAACACCACATCGCCCCGGCGGATCCGGCGGCCGCCGAGTTCCACGTCCCGGGTCGCGGTGCGGGTGAGGGTCTCGCTAGGGCTGTAGAAGCGCAGGAACTCCTCCACCGCGGGTCCGATCAAGTCCGGATCCTCGATGAGGCGGGCCCGGTCGCCGGGATGGGTTCCGAGGTGGTGCAGCCCCCACGACACCAGCGACGTGGTGGTGTCGAGGCCGCCGGCCACCAGGTTCCACATGATCCCGGTGATCTCGTCGTCGCTGAGGAGCCGCCCGTCGATGGTCGCGTTGACGAGGGCAGTGGTCACGTCATCGGCCGGGTTGTCCCTGCGGTAGGCGGCGAAGCCGGCCAGCTCGGCCCACATGTCGTCGCGCCGCGCCACCGCGCTGCGGAACCTCGCGTCGGTGGCCTCGTAGGAGGAGGTGGCGTGGAAGAAGTCGGCGTAGTGACGCCAGTTGGCCGCGTCCATTCCCATCATCTCGAGCGTCAGCACCGCCGGCACCGGCGTGGCGTAGTCGAGCACGAGGTCGGCCGCGCCGGCCTCCACGAACTGGTCGATGAACCAGGACGAAACCGCCTCCATGCGGGGTCGCTGGCGCTCGATCACCCGGGGCGTCATGAGGGGGTTCAGCACCCGGCGCAGATCGGCATGCTCGGGGCCGTCGATCTCCGACACGCCCATGCGGGGCACGTACGGCGGCCGGGGTATCCCGCAGATGCCGTGATAGGAGATCCCGTCGCCGGCGTCGGGCTCGTACTTGTGGGCGAACGTCTCGTTGTCGCGGGCCACGGCCGCCACCGACTCGTAGTCGGTGACCATCCAGAACCCGCCGTAGTGCTGGTTGAACACCACCGGGCACTGTTCCCGGAGCGCCGCGTAGCGGTTGTGGCGGTCGGCAACGAAGGCCGGAGCCTGATGGTCGACATCGATGGTGCCGTGGGGCAGGTCTTGCATTGGCCTCGCCGATCTCAATCGGCCGTCGCATCGTAACCCACCGATAGTTGCAGGTAGGACCGGCAGAGGCTCCGAACTAGTGTCTCCACGGTGACTGACGAGCACACCGACCAGGCAACGGACTCCGCCACCCCTGCGATGTCGATTGCCGAGGCCGACGCCATGCTCACCGGCCCTGGCGGCTTCTTCGAGATCATCACCGAGACGGTGAACGGCGTCGAGATTCCGGTGGTGGCCAGCCCCCACAGCAACCTGCGCGACCTGCTGGCCGCGTCGGCCAACCACGGCGGCGACGGGTCGGCCCGCTACTACCTGTTCGACGACGGCCGCAGCGCCACCTTCGCCGAGAACATCTCCCACGCGGCTGCGGTCGCCGCCGCGCTGTCCGAGCGCTACGGCATCAGGCCCGGCGACCGGGTGGGGCTGCTAGGCGCCAACCAGCCGGGATGGATCCAGGGGTTCTGGGGAACGGTCAGCGCCGGAGCCGTCGCGGTCGCCATGAACGGCTGGTGGAAGGGCGACGAGATCCGCTACGGCATTGAGCTAACCGAGCCCAAGGTGCTGATAGCCGACCGCCGCCGCCTGGAGCGCCTCGACGGCGACCCCGGCATCCCCGTAATCGGTATGGCTCCCGACGAGGCCGACTCGATCGACAGCCTGATCGACGCCTATCGGGACGCGGCCCTGCCCGATGTTGAGATAGCCGTCGACGATCCGGCCGCCATCCTGTTCACGTCGGGAACCACCGGCCGGCCCCGGGGCGCGATCCAGACCCACCGCAACTTCTTCGCCTACCTGACCTGCGCCTTCATGATCGGCGCCCGCCAGTTCGTGCGCTTCCCGGGCGAGTCGATGGACGTCGGCGGGCCGACCCTGGCATGCAGTCCCCTGTTCCACGTGTCGGGCCTGCACGCCTGTGCGGTGATGGCCGTCGGGGCGGGGATCAACCACCTGTGGACCACCGGCCGCTACGACGCCGAGAAGATCCTGCGCCTCACCGAGGAGCACGGCATCGCCCGCTGGGGGGGAGTCACCACCCAGCTCTGGAGGCTGGTGGAGCATCCCCGGCTGGACGACTACGACACCTCGTCGGTGGTCAGCATCGGCGGTGGTGGATCCGTCTGGTCGCCGGAACTGCAGGAGATCTGCCGCACGGCCCTGCCCCATGCCCGCGTCAGCGTCACCATCGGCTACGGGCTGACCGAGAGCTCCGGTCTGGCCACTAGTGCGGCCGACGACGTGCTGCGCGACTACCCCGACTCGGTTGGCTACCCGCTCCCCATCGTCGGTGTGCGCATCACCGACGATGGCGGCCGAGAGCTCGACGAGGGCGCGGTCGGCAACGTCTGCCTGTCCGGCCCGATGATCACCCCCGGCTACTGGAACGACCCTGTTGCCACTGCCGAGACCATCCGCGACGGCTGGCTGCGCACCGGCGACTACGGCTACGTCCGCGACGGGTTGCTGTTCCTGGTGAGCCGGCGCAGCGACCTCATCATCCGCGGCGGCGAGAACATCTACCCCACAGAGATCGAGCAGCGCCTCGACGCCCACCCCTCGGTGGCCGAATCGGCCGTTGTGGGCGTGGAGCACCGAGAGCTGGGCCAGGAGGTCAAGGCGGTGGTGGTGGTCGACAAAGAGCAGCCTGCCGAGAACCTGATCGAAGAACTCGAGGCCTGGGTGGCCGCTACATTGGCCGACATCAAGGTTCCGGCCCACTGGGAGTTGCGGACCGAGCCGCTGCCCCGGAACGCCACCGGCAAGATCCTCAAGCAAGTCGTCCAGGGCGACGCCGACTACGACTTCGTCGAGGAATAGGCCAGCGGAGTAGCAAGGAGGGTCCCCATGGACATGAACGACATGATCCTGGTGAGCGTCGACGATCACTTGTGCGAGCCGCCCGACATGTTCGAGCATCACCTGCCGGCCAAGTGGCGCGACGAGGCCCCCAGGATCCTCCACACCGACAACGGTGACGACGTGTGGACCTTCAACGGCTCGATCATCCCCAACATCGGCCTCAACGCGGTGGCCGGGCGGCCCAAGGAGGAGTACGGCATCGAGCCGACCAGCTTCGACGAGATCCGGCCCGGCTGCTACAACGTGCACGAGCGGGTCAAGGACATGAGCGCGGGCGGGGTGCTCGGCTCGATGTGCTTCCCGTCGTTCCCCGGCTTCGCGGGCCGGCTGTTCGCCAACCACCCCAACAAGGACTTCGCCGCCGATCTGATCCGGGCCTACAACGACTGGCACATACACGAGTGGTGCGGGGCCTACCCGGGGCGGTTCATCCCCATGGCCTTGCCCATGATCTGGTCGGCGGAGGAGTGCGCGGCCGAGGTGCGCCGGGTGTCGGAGCTGGGCTGCCACTCGATGACCTTCACCGAGAACCCGGTGCCGCTGGACCAGCCCAGCTTCCACGACACCTACTGGGATCCGCTGTGGGAAGCCCTGGTCGACTGCGAGACGGTGCTGTCCATCCACCTCGGGTCGTCGGGGCAGATGGTGGTGAGCGCCCCCGACGCCCCGATGGACGTGATGATCCACATGCAGCCCATGAACACGTCGATCGCGGCCTCGGACCTGCTGTGGTCGACGGTGCCCCGGCGCTACCCGGGCCTGAAGATCGCCCTGTCGGAGGGCGGTTCGGGCTGGGTGCCGTACTTCATGGACCGGGCCGACAAGACCTACGACATGCACCACCTGTGGACCGGCCAGTCCTTCGGCGACCTCAAGCCCAGCGATGTCTTCCGGCGGAACTTCCTCACCTGCTTCATCTCCGACCCGGTGGGGGTGGCCCTGCGCCACGAGATCGGCATCAACAACATCTGCTGGGAGATGGACTACCCCCACTCCGACTCGAACTGGCCCGAGGCGCCCGAGGAGCTTGTCGAGGTGTTCGCGGGGGTGCCCGACAGCGATGTCGACCGGATCACCCACCTCAACGCGATGGACTGGTTCTGCTACGACCCGTTCTCGGTGCTGGACCGCTCGGAGTGCACGGTGGGAGCGCTGCGGGCGTCGGTAGAGGGCCACGACGTGTCCATCCAGTCCCGCGATACCGGCCGCCACGGCGGCAAGAACACGTCCCTGCAGGACTTCGCGGTCAAGACCCGCTGATCCGAGATTTCTCGGGAGAGTTATGGTGCCTATACGACACCGAACTCAACCGAGATTCTGCTGGCGAGCCGGGCGGGGGCTAGCGGGCGGAGGCTGACAGCAACTCGTAGGCGTTGTCGCGCATCACCTTGCGGACCTCGAAGTCGCTGAAGCCGGCGATGTCGTCGATGTAGGAGGCCGGCTCGGCCAGG
Organism: Acidimicrobiaceae bacterium; assembly: GCA_009843735.1. GTDB lineage: Bacteria > Actinomycetota > Acidimicrobiia > Acidimicrobiales > Aldehydirespiratoraceae > Aldehydirespirator. The sequence continues at coordinate 9,305 of VYCW01000020.1, forward strand.
CCCTCGGCGTGGGGATAGTCGGAGCCGAACAGCATCCGGTCGGCCCCGATGCAGTCCTTGATGAGCTCCATGTCGTCCTCGAAGTAGGGCGACACCCACACGTTCTCGATGAACGCCTCCACCGGGTGGCGCTTGAACTCCCACGGCATCTTGCCGTAGCAGATCTTGAGGTTGCGCAGCAGGTCGGGAACCCACATGGCGCCGTTCTCGATGGTGGCCAGACGCAGCCGAGGGAAGCGGTCGAGCACGCCGTGGCAGATCAGAGCCGCGAAGGTGTCGGAGATCGAGCGGTCCGAGAAGGCCACCAGCGGGAAGGCCATGTGCTTAAACGCCTCGAACTGGCCCCGCGACGGCTCCCACACCCGGCCGTACTGGACGGTGCCGTTGAGGCCAGCGTGCATGGCCAGCGGCACCCCGGCCTCCTCGAGCCGGGCCCAGATCGGGTCGTAGTCCGGCATCCCCGGCGACTGGTAGCCGCTCCCGGTCGGCACCGGTCCGGGGACAGTGCACACCATGCGGGCACCCATCCCCAGCAGCCGCTCCAATTCGGCCGCGGCCATCTCGGGGTCGGCGAAAGTGAGCATCGGAACCGCGTAGATGCGGCCGTCGCGGTCGAAGCCCCAGTCCTCGTCGAGCCACGTGTTGAAGGCGCTGAAGGCGGCGTGGAGGGCTTGGAGGTCTCGCTTGAGGGCCTCCTGCATGCCCACGCCCTGGGTTGGGAACAGCAGCACCGACTCCAGGCCCTGCTGGTCCATCAGTTCCACCCGGGCGTCGCGGTCGCGGAATCCGGGATGGTCGTCGAGCGGGTCGAGCTCGCCGAACATGGCCGCGATGTCGCGGCCCTCCAGGTTGCGGCCCCGGAAGTAGTCCTCGAGGCTGCCCGGCTTGGCGATCGGGTCGAAGGTCGGGTTGGGGATGAACTTGTTGACCTTGCCGGCCACCAGGAACCGCTTGCGGCCGTCGATCTCGGCCCACTGCATGCAGCGCTTCTTCATCGACGGGTCGATGTGGCGGGTGAAGGCGTCGGGAGCCTCGTAGTAGTGCTCGTCCACGTCGAACGCCCGGAAGCCCAAGTCTGCTCCCATGTCTGGATGCTACCGGGCCCCCGGCCGGCGGGTCCTGTCGTCGAGGCCGTCCGACCGACGGGGCTTCGCCCCATTGTCGGTCGGCCGTTCCTCGCCGCCACCCCCCGGCCTCGCCGGTCAGGCGCTGATGATTGACTCGCCGTAGCGGTGGAGGGACTCCAGGGCGTGGGTCAGAGAGTCGGCGGGGATGGGGGCCGCACACCAAGTGACGCCTAGGGCGGCTAGCTGGTCCAGGGCTTGGAGGTGGGCTTCGGGGTTGAAGTCCTTGTCGGCCGGGCTCCCTCCGGTGAGAGTCATGAACGAGATGTCGATGTCGGCGGGGTCGCGGCCGGCGGACTCGGCTTGGCGCCAGAGGTCTTCGAGCAAGGCCTGTAGGTCCTCGAGCGTCTCGAGGGGGACCGTTCGGGCGGGGGCGGCCAAGCCCCGGGGGGCGGGGAAGGGGACCCAGCCGTCGGCCTTCTCGAC
>VYCW01000005.1 GCA_009843735.1 Acidimicrobiaceae bacterium
ACACCTACGAGGACAAGACCGGCCGCAGCGGCCGCCAGATCCAGCCTGTGTGCCCCGCCCCGATCTCCGAGGAGCTCACCGCGGAGGCCAAGGAGATCGCGGTGCGCACGTTCTCAGCGCTGGGCCTTTATGACTGCGCCCGGGTCGACATGCGCATGGACGCCGACGACAACCTCTACGTGCTGGAGGCCAACAGCCTCCCGAGCCTGGGCGAGCACGGGTCCTACCTGGTGGGCGCAGCCGATGTGGGCCTGGACTTCGCCGCGTTCGTGAACCGGCTGGTGGAGGTGGCCAGCGCCCGCTACTTCGGTACCCCGCAGCCACCGACGGTCGACGCCCGGGCGGCGGACCCGTCGGAGCGGGCCTTCCAGTTCGTCACCCAGCGCCGCGACGCCATGGAGCGCTCGCTCCGGCGGTGGGTGGAGGTCTCCAGCCGCACCGACGACCCGGTCGGGCTGGAGCGGGCCGTGGAGCGGGCCGGCCGCATCCTCGCCGACGTCGGGATGCGGCCGGTGCCGGAGTTGACCGACGACCCCGAGGCGCACACCTTCGAGACGGCCCGGGGCTTCGACGGCGGTGTGCTGCTGGTGGCCCACCTCGACGTCCCGGTGATGCCGGGCGGCGTGCAGCAGGGCTTCCGCCGCGACCCGGAATGGCTCTACGGCGAGGGTGTGGGCCGGTCGCGGGCCTCGCTGGTGATGCTGGAGTACGCCCTGCGGGCGCTGCGCAGCACCCGCAGTCTCAGGCGGGTGCCGCTGGGTGTGTTGCTGTACTGCGACGAGGGCCGCGACGCGGCCCACAGCCGCAGGCTGATCGAGCAGGCCTCGGCCCGGGCCGAGCACGTACTGGTGTGCCGGCCCGGCTCTGTCGGCCACGGCATCGTCACCCAGCGGCGGGGCAGCCGGCGCTACGACCTGACCATAGAGGGCGAGAGGCTCAGCCCCGGCCAGGTGGGGCGCCGCCGGCCGGTGGTGCGCTGGGCCTGCGAGAAGGTCGAGGCCATCGGCCAGCTGAGCTCGCCCCGCCGGCGCCTGTCGATCGGCGTCGTTGACATGCGCACCGACCGCCACGCCATGTTCATGCCCCACCGGGTGGAGATCTCGCTGATGATGTCGTACCTGAACCCGACCTATGCCGACGAGACCGAGGCCGCCATGCGCAAGGTGCTCGGCCGGGGCGGGCCGAAGTGGAGCCTCCACCGGCTGACCGACCGGCCGCCGATGCTGGCCCGGCCCGGCAACCAGCCGCTGGTGGACGCCCTGGAGGCCGCCGCGGCCAAATGGGAGATCGAGGTGGAGAGGGAGTCGTCGGCGTGGCCTTCGGTGGCCGGCCTCGTCCCCGACGGCACCGCCGCTGTGTGCGGTGTCAGCCCGGCCATGGTCCACGGCGGCACGCCCGAGGAGGCGGTCCAGCGGATAAGCCTGGTGCAGCGCACCCTGGTGCTCACCGAGTACCTGATCAGCCGGATCGGACGCTGACCCGGATGACCCAACCCACCACCCACCCGCCGGGCGCGCCCGCGCAACCGCGGAAGTCCCCCAAGCCGGGGCCCAAACGGCGGCGGGTAACCGAGGTCGACACCGACCTGCTGGAGTTGACCGACACCCGCATCCACGAGCCCCAGCGGGTCGCCGCCTCCGCGCACGGCATGGTGAGCACGGCCCACTACTCGGCCACCGCCGCCGGGGTTCGGATGCTGGAGCGGGGAGGCAACGCGGTGGACGCCGCCGTTGCGGCCGCCCTGGCCCTCGGCGTGTGTGAGCCGGCCGCGTCGGGGCTCGGCGGCCAGACCATGATGCTCATCCATCAGCGGGCCTCCGGGGCCACCGTCGCCATCGACGGCTCGTCGCGGGCCCCCAACCGGGCCCTGATCGAGAACTTCGCCGACCTCCGGGCCGAGCGCCGGCGCGGGCATCTGGCCACCACCGTCCCCAGTTCGCCCGCCACCTACGCGTACGTGCTGGAGCGCTACGGGAGCCTCGACTGGGCGACGGTCCTGGAGCCGGCCATCGAGCTGGCCGCCGACGGCTACGAGATCAGCATGCTGCAGTACCGGCTCACCCGGCGCGAGCGCAGGCACCTGCAAGCCCATCCGGCCGGGCAGCTGTTCCTGCAGGACGGCCGGCGGGCCCGGCGGGCCGGCACGAGGTTCGTCCAGCCCGTGCTGGCCGCCACCCTTGCTCGCCTGGCCGAGCAGGGCTACGAGGACTTCTACTCGGGCGAGACCGCCCGGCTGATGCATGAGGACATGGAGGCCAACGGCGGGATCCTGCGCGACGACGACCTGGCCCAGATCCCGGTGCCCATCGAGCGCGAGCCGCTGCCGGGGCGATCCGGCCGCGACCAGCTGTTCACGATGCCGCTGCCGGGCGCGGGCCGCACGCTGGTGGAGCTGCTCAACATCCACCTGAGCCTTCCCCGCGAGCTGCGCGACATCGACACCGCCGACGGCGCGGTGTGCTTGGCCAGGGCCATCCAGCAGGCCCTGATCGATCGCAACGACCGCCCGGTCGACCCCAACCTGTTCCCCCAGGTCTCCGACGAGCAGATGCTGGACCGGGGCTACGCCCGGGAGGTGGCCCGCCGGATCGCGCCGGTCCGAACCGCCGGCGAGACGACGCATCTGTCGGTGATGGACGCCGACGGCGACGCGGTGGCGCTCACCCAGTCGATCGAGAACGTCTACGGATCGTGCGCGGCGTCGCCGCAGCTGGGCTTCCTCTACAACAACTACATGAGCGCCTTCAACTACGACGACCCCTCGCATCCCTACTACCTGCGCCCCAACGCGGTGCCCTGGGCCAGCGTGGCACCCACGATCGTCCTCAAGCACGAACGGCCGTGGCTGGCCATCGGCTCGCCCGGCAGCGAGCGCATCCCGCCAGCCATCCTGCAGGTGCTGCTGCGACTGCGGGAGTCGTCGCCGCGGGCCGCGGTGGACGCCCCCCGCATCCACTGCTCGCTGGAGGGCGTGGTGTCCGCGGAGGCGTCCCGCATCGCGTCCGACGTCCTGGAGGCGCTGGAGGGCGCCGGCTTCGAGCTGAACCGCCGAGAGTCGTACTCGTTCTACATGGGCTGCGTGCAGATGGTCATGGCCGACGGCGAGCGCTTCGTCGGGGTGGCCGATCCCCGCAGGGACGGCGCGGCCGCCGGCCCTGCCTCGGTGCCGGCGCCGGTGGGGTGATGCTGCCGCTGCTGGTGTCGGTTCCCCACGCCGGTCTGCGGGTGCCGGCCGAGGTCGAGCCGCTCTGCGCGCTGACAGCGGCGGAAATCGCCGAGGACGGCGACGGCGGCGCGGCCGAGATCTACTCGCTGGAGGCCGAGGTCGGGGCGTTCGTGACGACCGACGTGGCCCGAGTCGCCGTCGATGTGAACCGGTCCCGCGACGACATCGGACCCGACGGGGCGGTCAAGACCCACACCTGCTGGAACGTCCCGGTCTGGCGCCGCCCGCTGTCGCAGGCAGAGATCGAAGGCCTACTAGACGCCTACCACCGCCCCTACCATGCGCGATTGACCGAGCTGGGACGCTCCGGCGACTGGGTGCTGGGCGTCGACTGTCACACCATGGCCGCGACCGGGCCGCCATTGGGACCCGATCCTGGCGCCGAGAGGCCCTGGGTGTGCCTCAGCAACGGCGACGGGACCTGCCCGCCGGAGTGGATCGACAGCCTCCAAGAATGCTTCCGGCGCCACCTCGACGGCCCGGTCAAGGTCAACGACCCGTTCCGGGGCGGCTACATCACCTGCTTCCACGCGGCCGAGATGCCCTGGATCCAGATCGAGCTGTCCCGGGCCCCTTACCTGCCCGACGACGGCAAGCGCCAGGTCGTGCTGGCCGCCCTGCGGGACTGGACACAACGCCACATCTAGCCCGCAGCCCGGTGACTAGACGGGTACTACGTCGATGCGTCGGTCGGTGGCGGCGGCGAGTATGGCGAGATCGCACAGTCAGTTGAGCAGTGATGCCGCTAGGTCCTGATGGTGGAGGGTTCCGCGCAGTCCGAGAACCACGAGCTTGCCAATGTTGTCTTGATCCAAGTCGCTGGGAGCCTGCTCGATGCTCCAACGCCGCCCGACCCTCTGGACGACGTGGAGCCCGTTGTTGCGGCCGCTGAACTGCATGACACCCTTTACTCGCAGGATGGATTGGGGCCAGTCCCGCAGCGCGGTCTCCACCCGGCTCCGGTCGACAGCACGGTCGAGTTCGAGGACGGCCGACTCGAAGACCGCTTCGGCTGGGCCGTTGTCGCCGCTCAAGGTTGACTGCGGCGACGTTCCCTCGACAGCTCGACCAGCCTCCAGGATCAGCGCTGGATCCAGCTGGCCGGAGCAACGGGTAAGCGTCGCCGAGCCGGGGGCCTCCTCGGCGAGCCAGCCGGCAAGGTCGGCCAGTTCGGGTCCGGTCACAAGGTCGCACTTGGTCACCAGCACCACGTCAGCCCGGCGGAGCTGGCGAGTCACCAGCTCACCGACGAACTGGTCCCGCGACCTCGCCCTGACGGTCTCGGCGTCGGCCAGCACGACGACTGCGTCGAGGCGGCAGCCGGGCCAGCCTTGCCCGTACGCCGCGACCTTGGCCGGATCGGCGACGCCGCTGGCCTCGATGACGATCTGGTCGGGTGCCGGCTCCAATGCGAGCACCCGGTCGAGGGCATCGCCGAGCTCGTCGGCGATCGAGCAGCAGACGCAGCCGTTCTTCAGGCTGACCGTTCGCCCGGTGTGTTCAGCGATGAGGGCCGAATCGATGTCGACCGCACCGAAGTCGTTGACCAGCACCGCGAGGCGACGGCCGTGACCTTGAGCCAGCAGCTCGTTGATGAGCGTCGTCTTGCCCGCGCCGAGATAGCCGGCCACCACGGTCACGGGAACCAGGCCCTCCGGGGTGCCGGTGTCCGTCACAGCCGGCCGTCGCGGATCGGGAACTTCTCGCCCTCGAAGACGGTTCCCCAGATGGGGATGTCCCGCAGAGCCTCGACGCCGACCTCGTAGGGGTCCGCCTCCAGGACGGTGAAATCAGCCCGCTTGCCCCAGCGCAGCGAACCGATCTCCTCCTCCAGCCCGAGAACGTAGGCGGCGTTGGTGGTGATGGCCCTGACGGCCGCGTCGAGCGACGCCCGCTCGGTGGCGCCCATCACCGCGCCGGACTCGGTGAGGCGGTTGGCTGCCACCCAGGCGTTGTTGAGGGGCTTGGCCGGCGCCATCGGGAAGTCCGAATGGACCGCGAACCGCACGCCGGCCCGTTCCAGCGACCCGACCCTAGAGATCTGCGACGCCCGTTCGTATCCGACGCTGCTGGCCGCGAAGGCTTCGGACAGCTCGTAGACGTAGTACGCGTTTACCGAGGCCACCGCCCCGACCGCGGCCATGCGGTCGACCTGCTGCGAGCTGGAGATGCCGAAGTGCTCGAAGGTGAACCGGTGGTCGAAGCGGGGGCGCTCCCACTGGAGCTTCTCCAGGGTGGACAGGGCCAGCTCGACGCCGAGGTCCCCGCTGCAGTGCACATGGATCCGGCGCCGGGCGTTCCACAGCGCCCGGGCCACGGCCTCGAATCGCTCTGGCGGCGTCATCCACTCGCCGTGGCGGCCGTCGAGATGGCCCGGCGGCTTCAGCATCAGCAGCTCCGCGAAGAACCCGCCGTCGGCGAACATCTTGACGTGGTCGCTGAACCGCAGGCGATGGGTGTTGCGTGACGGGTACGCCAGGACCCGCTCGACGAACTCCTCGTCGGTCCGCTCGTCGCCCTCGGGCCCCATGGCGAAGGGCATCAGCTGGACCCGGAACGGCGTGTCGGGCTGGTCCATCACCGCCCGAAGGTGCTCCCACTCCTGCTCGAACCCGTAGAAGCCGAGCGCGGCGTCGCCGATGGTGGTGTGGCCGCCGTGGTGGATGACCTGGCGCATCCGGTCCAGCCCGGCTCGGAACCGGGGCGTCTCAAGGAGGTAGCCCCGCAGGTGGCGCAGCGCGACGCTCAGGCCGGTTTCGAAGAACCGGCCCGCGTCGAGGTCGATCTGGGGATGGCGGCCGGCAGCCTCGACGTCGAGGCCCATCCACCGCATGCAGGCGTCGTTCACCGCTATCGAGTGGTAGCCGCGGTGCCACACCACTATCGGGCGGGTCGCAGATATGTCGTTGAGGGCGCCGCGGTCGATGGGGCCGTGCCAGATTGGGTGGTGACCGAAGGAGAACAGCGGCTCACCGGTGGCCAGGCCGGCGTCGAGGCTCGCCATGCGGGCGAGGAACCGCTCCTGGTCGCGCACCGGTCCGATGTCCTCCCACGGGAGGTCCCATCCGACGGCGGTGGTGAAGTGCATCGGCAGCAGGATGGCGGCCATGGAGGGGTGCAGGTGGGGGTCGACGAACCCCGGCATGATGCAGTGGTCCCTGAACGTGTCGTCTATCTCGTGGCTGTGCGACCGCAGCCACGGGCCCATCGTGTCGAGCGTCCCGACCTCCACGATCCGGCCGTCGCGGACCGCCACCGCCTCCGCCACCGGCAGCGACGACTCCATGGTCCGCACCGTGCGGGCCACGAACACCGTGATGTCAGCCATGAGACTCGGCCACCAAGTGGCGGTGCCGCTAGCGGCCGTCGTTCAGGCGCCGGTCGAGCGCGGCCGCGGTGTCGGCGCCGCTCTCGATGGCGCCGTCCATGAATCCGGCCCAGCCCCGGGCCAGGTCCGAGCCGGCGAAGTAGAGGCGGCCGTGAGGGACCGCGAAGTCGGAGTAGCAGCGAGACAGCTGCCCGGGGCGGTAGGTCGTCCAGGTCCCCTTGGCGTACGGGTCGGCGGTCCAGTTGTGGCTGTCGCAGATCCGGACGGTCGCTTCGGGGGCGAACTGGCGGATGGCCTGCTGCACCTGGGCGGGGTCGGTGGCGTCGATGACCGAGTCGTCCTCGCCAATGCCCACCAGGAGCCGCCCGCCGTCGAAGTTGGCCTGCTCAGAGGTCCAGCACAGCGGCCCGCCCCACCCCGAAGCCATCAAGAACTCGGGGACGTTGTCCACCAGGGCGTGGAGCTTGAGGGCGTGGCCGGCGAGCCCCTCGCGGGCGAGTCGGGCCTTGAGCGAGTCGGCGGGGATGGGCAGCTCGATGTCCTGCCAGGTGTTGACCGGGGCGGCCAGCACCGCGAAGCGGGCGGTGTGGGTGTCACCGCCGGCTGTGGTGGCCTCGATGCGGTCGCCGGCGTCGACGATCGCGGCGACCGGCGCCGAGAGCTCCAGGTCGGCGTCGCCGTCGGCGGCGAGGGCGTCGACGAGGCTGGACGTTCCCTTGGCGAACTTGGTGGCGGGGGCGTCGTCGAGGGTCCATACGGCGTTGTCGTAGCCTGCGACCCAGGTGAGGACCTGCAGCGCCGAGTTCTCGGTGGGGTGGCAGCCGAAGGCGAACGCGGACCACATGGTGAGGTACTCGGCCACGAACGGCTGCCCGGTGTACGGCGCGATGAACTCCGAGAAGGCGATGTCGAGGTCGCACAGGTCGGGGTGGTCGAGGCCGGCGCCGAACGTGACCCGGCGGGACTGCTCGATGATGTGGTCGAGGGCCTTGTCGAGGTCGGGACGGAACTCACGGGGCACGGGCTGGTCGGGGCGGGGGAGGCTGCGGCCGCAGAGCGACACCCGGAACTCCTGGCCGGCGGGGCTGAGGACGGTCGGCAGCGAGTAGCGCTGGATCTCGCGGGCGATGTTGAGTTGGGTGGCCTCGTCGAACCACGTGCCGCCCATCTCGTTGCGGTGGCCGGTGCCGGGGAACTGCTTGTACCAGGTCCGACCGCCGAGCCGGTCGCGGGCTTCGAGCACGAGCACGGCGTGGCCGCCCTGCGCCAGGTCTCGGGCGGCGGTCAGACCGGCGATGCCACCGCCGACGACGAGTACGTCATGCATGGATCCCACCCCCTGACGTCCAGTGGTGACCCCGCGACTCAACCTACCGCGCGGCCCGGTCCCGGCTCACAACCGGCCCGGCGAGCGCGACCTGGAGCGGCCCGTGAGCCAAAGGGTCTCGGAGGGCTTGCCGCGCCTAGCCCCGAGCGGGTGCGAGGTCTATTGTCGGCGGCCGAGTCGGCCGGCGATTTCCGTCACGCCAGGGGGTAGAGGAAATGTCTGTAGAGAAGTACGTGGTCCTGTTGGACGCCGATCACCCGGTCACGCCGGACGAACGGGCCGACGCGGTGGGGCGGCTGGTCGAGGCGGCCGGTGGAGGCGGTGAGGGGCTGGTCGGATTGACGGTGAACAGCCTTAACGAGTCGCTGTCGGGCCCCGCTGAGACCATCGCGGCGGTGCAGGCGTGGATCGACCTTTCGGCCGGCGCGGACGCGGAGTCGGTGCTCAGCCGCCTGACCGGCCCGGTGGACGCGGCAGTGTCGAGCTGGCGGGTCGAGGAGATCGTGTTCCTGGCGCCGGTCGACCGCAGGCCGTCAGGGGCCCATTCCCGGCTCAACCTGTTCGGCACGGCCGCCAAGCGGGACGACTTCACCACCGAGGGGTTCTTCGACTACTGGAAGACGGTGCACGCCCCCATCTCGGCGTCGATCCCGGGCAGCTCCGGCTATGTGGTGTCGCGGGTCGGCGACACGGTGAGCATGCCGGTGGAGCGCACCCTCGACGCCTTCATCGAGCTGTGGTATCCGAGCCGCGATGCCCAGGCGGGCGCCAACGAGCATCCGCTGGCCGCCAAGGCCTGGGAGGACGTCGCCAACTACGCCAGGACCGACGGCCAGTTCTGGCTGACCTACGAGCATGTGGTGGTCGCCCCGCCCGACACCGGTGCCGGCATGTTCGACCCGGACAGCGATTGATGCGGATCCGGGATCATCTGCTGGAGACCCCGCATTCGGGCATCCGGCGCATGGCCGACCTGGCGGCCACCATCGAGGATCCCATCGAGCTCGCTGGCGGAGACCCGAACTTCACCACACCCCAGCACATCATCGACGGCGCCGCGGCCCGGTCGAGCGCAGGGTCGACCGGCTACGCCCCCGGCGAGGGCTTCCTGGAGCTGCGGGAGGCCATCGTCGACAAGCTCGCCCGGGTCAACGGCGTGATCGCCGGTCCCGACGAGGTCTGCGTGACCACCGGAGCCTGCGGAGCGCTGTTCACCAGCCTCACCCTGGCGGTGGAGCCGGGCCGCGACGTGCTGGTTCCCGACCCGGGATGGGCCAACTACGCCGCCATGATCCATGTGCTCGGGGCCCGCTGCGTGCCGTATGCGGTGGACGAGTCGACGGGCTGGCGGCTCGACCCGGCCGCGGTGGAGGCGGCCATCACCCCCGACACGGTCGCGCTGATACTGAACTCGCCGGGCAACCCGACGGGGGTGGTCTTCGACCCGGCCGACCAGATAGAGGTGGTCGAGCTGGTCACCGGTCGGGGGATCGCTGTCATCAGCGACGAGGCCTACGACGAGGTGGTGTTCGACACCGAGCCGTTCTCGCCGGCGTCGCGGGTGCGGTCCAATGAGCTGCTGACCGTCTACTCGTTCTCCAAGACGTACGCCATGACCGGCTGGCGGATCGGGTACGCGGTCGGGCCGGCCGACTTCGTGGGCGAGCTGTCGCTGCTGCAGGAGCCGGTCGTTTCCAGCGCGGCCACGATCTCGATGCACGGGGCCCTGGTGGCGCTTCAGGGACCGCAGGAGTGTGTGGGCGAGATGGTCGCGGCGTACGCCGAGCGCCGGCGGAAGGCGACCGCGCTGCTCGACTCTCAACAGGTCGGCTACGTGGAGCCGGGCGGCTCGTTCTTCGTCATGGTCGACATACGCAACAGCGGCCTCGACTCGTGGTCGTTCGCCACCCGGCTGGTGGAGCAGCACCAGGTGGTGGTGGTGCCGGGTCTGGCGTTCGGTCAGGGCGGGGAGGGGTTCGTGCGGGTGAGCCTGGCGGCGGAGCCCGAGGCCATCCTGGAGGGCCTGGCCCGGGTAGCCGAGACCCTGCACGACCTCAGGAGCCGGGCCCCGGCCGCCGTGTAGGCCCGGATGCATGGAAGGAGACCCGAGACGTGAGACGGCTTGAGAGCGTGTCCGCGCTGATCACCGGGGGAGCCAGCGGTGTCGGGCGGGCCACCGCACACCGGTTCGCCCATGAGGGCGCGGCCCGCATCACGCTGTTCGACAAGGACGCCGAGCGGATCACGGTGGTGGCCGCTGAGCTGGCCGAGATCGGTGCCGAGCCCCGGTCGGTGGTCGGCGACGTCCGCAACCCGGAGGACTGCCAGAGGGCGGTGGACGAGGCCGTGCGGGGCGATGGCCGCCTCGACGTGCTGGTGAGCAACGCCGGAGCCGACTCGATGCACCCGTTCCTGGAGCTCGAGCTAGCGGAGTGGCACCGGGTGATGGACGTGAATCTCACCGCGTCGTTCGTGCTGGGCCAAGCCGCGGCCCGGGACATGGTGGCGGCCGGCAACGGCGGCACGATCCTGTACACCGCCTCGATCTCGGGGGTGTTCGCGTCGACGGGCGACGCCCACTACGGCGCCTCCAAGGCCGGCATCATCAGCCTGGTCAAGACGATGGCCATCGAGCTGGTCGAGCACAACATCCGGGTGAACTGCGTCAGCCCCGGCCCGCTCGACACGCCGCTGTCGCTGGCGCTGCTGGGCAGCGAGGAGGCCATGCAGGCGGCGAGGGAGAGCTGGCCGATGGTCCCCATGGACCGCCTCGGCCTCCCCGAGGAGATCGCCGGCACCTACGCGTACCTGGCGTCGGCCGACGGCGCCTACACCACCGGCCAGAACATCGT
>VYCW01000011.1 GCA_009843735.1 Acidimicrobiaceae bacterium
GGTGGGAGGAGCGGAAGGGGCCGGTTTCTAGTGCTCGGCGTGCATGGAACCGCCGATGTACACCGCGGTGAGGATGGTGAAGATGAAGGCCTGCAGGAACGAGACCAGGATCTCGAAGGCTGTCATCGCGATCAGCATCAGGAAGGGCAGCGCGGCCGAGACGTAGAAGAAGTCCCAGAGGGTGGCCGTCAGGATGGCGAAGGTGACCAGCAGGAGATGCCCGGCCACCATGTTGGCCCAGAGCCGGATAGCCAGCGAGAAGGGCCGCACGACGAAGGTGGACACCAGCTCGATAGGCGTCACGATCACGTAGAGGACTTTGGGCACACCCGGCGGGAAGATCGAGTTCTTCAGGTAGCCGAACAGGCCCTGGCTCTTGACGCCGACCACGTTGTAGATCACCCACACCAGCAGGGCGAGGGTGATGGGGATGGCCATGCGGCTGTTGGCCGGGAACTGGATGAACGGGATCACCTCGGTGATGTTTGAGAACAGGATGAAGAAGAACATCGAGGTGAGGAAGGGCATGAACTTCTTGCCGTCGGGGCCGATGGTCTGCATCACCACCGAGTTCTCGATGAAGTTCACACCGGACTCGGCCACGTGCTGCACACCGACCGGAACCAGGGACTCGCGGGTCCGCCCGGCCAGCCCGAACAGCACCATGGTGGCCGCGGTGGCGGCCAGGTAGATGAGCACGGTCTTGTTGATGGCCAGCGGCGTGCCGTCGAGCCAGATCGTGGGCCAGTCGAACAGGTGGCTGACGGGCGGGAACTCGAGAGCCAGGATTCTCATGCCGATCTCTCCGGTTTGAGGCCAGGGAAGGCCAGCGACGCCGACACGTGGCGGGCCTCCACGATCAGCAGGCCCAAGTGCGTCGCGATCAGGCTCACCGCGAAGGGCAGCAGCTCGAACCAGTCGTGGTGGCGGATCGGCAACACAGCGGCGGTGACGATACCGAGGCGGACCACGTAACCACCCAGCGCGGCGGCCATCAACGGCCCCGCGCCCAGGCGGGCGCCCCAGCCGATGGCGGCCGCGCCCAGCCCGAAGTTGACCAGCACCAGCGCGAGGGCCAGCCCGACCGACAGAACGCCGGGCCATCCCCACCCCAGGGCGCCGCCCACCAGCAGCGGAACCGCGAAGAGAACCGATCGCCGCGCCATGTCGGCGGCCACCGCCCTCTCGGGTGCCTCAGGCACCTCCGACGAGGTGCCCGCTGCCTCGGACACGTCGAGGGCTTCCTGCACGGCGCTCATGGCTGGCCGGGGGCCTCGGGTCCAGGGCCGCCGTAGCCGGCCCGCCTGCTGTCGAGGGCCTCGTCCATGCTGGCGCCGTAGTCGCGAGCGAAACTCCACACCTGGTAGCCGAAGACAACCACCACTAGGAGCAGGGTCACCAGCGGGAACGTCCCGAGCCGTCCGTCGACGAGCCAGCCGCCCACGCCGAAGATGGCCGGGGTGGCGATCATCTCGAAGGCCTTGGCCAGCGCGTCGCCCGCGCCAGCGCGTAGCCGCCCCTTCTCAGTGTGGTCCATTGCCGACTGTGCCCGCGGTGTCGGCCGTCGCTACTCGCGGCCCTTGCGGCGGCCGTAGCGGCGCTCGAAGCGCTCGACCCGGCCCGCGGTGTCGACGATCTTCATGGTCCCGGTGAAGAACGGGTGGCTGGCGCTGGAGATCTCGACCTTGGCCAGGGGGTAGGTGTTGCCGTCGGACCACTCGATGGTGTCGTCGGTGGCAATGGTGGACCTGGTCAGGAACGAGGTGCCTGCGGACTGGTCGGAGAAGACGACCAGCCGGTACTCGGGGTGTATGTCGGCCTTCATCGGGGCACCAGTCTGTAAGTCCGACGGGCCGGTCACAACCCCTGAGCGGGCGAACTTTCTCCCGCCTCGTGCCGCGTCTGGGTTCAGCGCAGCAATTCGGCGTTGGAGGAGGTGTCCCGCAGCCTCGACAGCGCCGCTTCGAGGGCCTTGACGGCAGCAGCCGGACTGTCGCCTGCACCGTCGCTGAAGCTGCGCCGGAGCTGCTGCAGGGACTGGACCTCGTCGGCGTCGAGGAAGCGGTCCTCGTCCTGTGACACCGAGGCGCCCAGGTCGACCGCGGGGTGTACTCCGAGCTGTGCAGCCCACCGGTCCAGGTGAATCTCGGTGTTGGCCGCGCCCACGAACTCGTCGCACAGGATCCCGGGCAGCGAGCTCGATCCGTCCGAGACGATCGACGCGATCATCGTGAGCGAGCCGCTCTCGGAGACGTTGCGACCCGCTCCGAACAGCTTCTTGGGCATGTGCACCGCGCCGCTCTCGACATTGCCGCTGTAGGCCCGGCCCGCGTTCGAGAGCGCCGCGTTGTAGGCCTGGGCCAGTGCGGTGAGGCTGTCCAGCACCAGAGCCACACTGCGACCGGACTCCACCAGGCGCTTGGCCCGCTCGACGGTCATCTCAGCCGTCTGGACATGTTCCTCGGCGGTCTGGTCGAAGGAGGTGGCGGCCATCTCGCCGTTGCGGATGCAGCGCCGCACCTCGGTGATGTCCTCGGGCCGCTGGTCGAGGAACAGCCCCATCACGTAGATGTCGGGCTCGTTCATCTCGATCGCGGCGATGATCGACACCAGCAGTTCGGTGGTGCCCGACCCTCTGGGCCCCTTGACCAGTACCCGCTGGCCGACCCCGATGGGTGCGACCAGGTCAATGAGGCGGGCGGTGATGGCATCGGAGTCCTCGGGCTGCTCCAGAGCCAGGCGGCGCACCGCGTGGATCGGTGTGAGTTTCTCGAAGAGCGGTCGGTCGGTCAGCTCGGCGGGTCCGCCGTTGATGGACTCCAGCGTCAGCAGGGCCGGGTTCTTCTCGGCCCGGTTCGCCGGGCGGGAGGTGCCCGACAGCTGGTCGCCGCGGCGTAAGCCGAACTGGCGGATCGTCTTGACGGGGACATAGGCGTCGTTGCGGTTCGGCAGGCAGCCCTCGACTCTCAGGAAGCCGTATCCCTCGTCCCGGAGGTCGAGACGGCCGGTCACCGCGACGGGGTCGCCGTCCCAGCTGTCCTCACGGTCGCGGTCCCGGTCGCGGCTACGGCGACGCCGACGCCGGTTGCCCGCCTCGACCTCGTCGTCGCCGCGCTCGGCGACGCGGTTGCCGTTGCGCGGTTCGGCGGCCACGGGATCGCCGTTGCCGCCGTTCTGGATGTCGCCGTTCTGGTCGTTGCCGCCGTTCTGGTCATCGTCATCGCCCTTGGCGGCTGAGCTGTGGGCAGCCCGGCCGTCGGACTCGGCAGCGGCGTCCGGGGCGCGCTCGGGCGATCCGGCGTCGCTCGCGGGCGCGATCCTGGCGCCGTCGGCGGTGAGGTCGATGATCAACTGGATGATCTCGTCCTTGCGGGCCCGGCTGGACGGCTTGGCCCCTAGCGCGGCGGCGATCTGATTGAGTTCGCCACGATCTTTGCGTTGCAGCGTTGAGCGCCGCATCTCGGTCGCTTCCACGGATGCATTCCCCGGTTGTCGGACTCAGGCATCCCGGCTCGGCGAAGCGACGCATGACGAGCCGGGGACAAGCCGTCACGCCGAAGGCGCGAGGCGATGGGCGAAGGCTAGGCACCAAACGCCCAGGACTGCAACCAAGATCCTGCTCTTGTTCGCTGCGCTCACGGGCCGCTCGGGCCCGGGGCCCCCGCTCTTGTTCGCTGCGCTCACGGGCCGCTCGGGCCCGGGGCCTCACCCGTATGGGCCAGATCCGTCCGTCCGCTCGCTCGGCCTCCAGCCCGGCTGGATCGATGCCTCCCGGATGCAACCCGGGGGCGGTCAGCCCCGACGTACGGAGCGGACGAAGTCCTCGATCGCGGCGATGTCGTTCGGCAGCGAGGTGCAGCGCTCGGGCCGGTCGGCCACCGCCGCCAGCGCCGGGGGCGCGTCGGGCAGGCTTCCGGTGGCCCGCTCCACGGCGTCGCCGAACTTGGCCGGATGGGCCGTGGCCAGGGTCACTACCAGCTCACCCGGGCGGCGGCATCGCTCGGCCACACCGATCCCGACCGCGGTGTGAGGGTCGACGAACATGTTCGAGTCGGCGTGGACCCTGCTCATGACCTCCAGCGTCTCCCGGTCGTCGAGCCGGTCCCCGG
Source organism: Acidimicrobiaceae bacterium (assembly GCA_009843735.1). Taxonomy (GTDB): domain Bacteria; phylum Actinomycetota; class Acidimicrobiia; order Acidimicrobiales; family Aldehydirespiratoraceae; genus Aldehydirespirator. The sequence goes on from VYCW01000011.1 coordinate 4,110, forward strand.
CGAACTCGGCCCTGAGCCGCCGGTGCTGCTCGGCGCTCAGCCGGGCCCGTCCCTCGGCCCGGAACTGTGCGAGCAGGCTCGTCGTCGCCGCGCCGTCGCCGTCGAACAACTCGAACAGCAGGCGCTCCAGATTGGACGAGATCTGGATGTCCATGCTGGGTGAGAGGGTGGGCACCACGTCGTGGGCGGCCAGTTCGCCGGTCTTGATGAGCCGGCTGAGGATGTCGTTGGTGTTGGAGGCGATCAAGAGGCGCTCGGTCGGCAGTCCCATCCGGCGGGCGTAGTGGCCTGCGAGGACGTTGCCGAAGTTGCCGGTGGGGACGCAGAACGTGACCGGCCGCTCGTCGGCCAGGCGCCCGGCCGCCCAGACGTAGTAGACGATCTGGGCCGCGACCCGGGCCCAGTTGATCGAGTTCACCGCGGCCAGCTTCGTCTCGACGCGGAACGCCCGGTCGTTGAACATCGCCTTCACCAGGTCCTGGCAGTCGTCGAAGGTCCCGTCGACCGCCACGGCATGGGCGTTGGACGCGTCCAGCGTGGTCATCTGGCGGCGCTGGATCTCGCTGGTGCGGCCGGCGGGGTGAAGCACCACGATGTCGATGCGCTCCCGGCCGGCCACGGCCTCCATAGCGGCCGAACCGGTGTCGCCGGACGTGGCCGCCACGATCATGGCCCGGTCGTCGCGGCGCTCGAGTTCGTGGTCGAAGAGCCGGGCCACGACCTGAAGGGCGATGTCCTTGAAGGCGAAGGTGGGTCCGTGGAACAGCTCGAGCAGCCAGTGGTCGTCGTCGAGGGCCACCAGCGGGCACACATCGGGATGGGCGAAGCTGGCATAGGCGTCCGCGACCATCTCCTCGAGCGCCTCGCGGTCCACCGCGTCCCCCACATACGGAGCCAGCATCCGGGCGGCCAGCTCGGAGTAGCCGAGGCTGCCTGCCGCGGAAGCGAGCTCGGAGGACAGCTTGGGCACGTGCTCGGGGACGTACAGGCCTCCGTCGGGAGCGAGGCCGGCCAGCAGCACATCATCGAACGCGAGGCCCGGCCCGTGCCCGGACTCGGACCGGGTGCTGATGTAGCGCATGGTCAGTGGTGCTCGTCGCCGATGACGCGGATGACGGTCCCCAGCTCGTGTACCGACTCGAGGTCCCGAAGCTCTCGAAGGGTCGACTGCAGGTCGCGCTCGCGGCACTCGTGGGTTATGAACACGAGGCTGGCGTCGTCGCCCAGGCCGTGCTGCTCCATAGACCGGATGGATACGCCGTGGCGGCCGAACACGTCGGCCACCGAGGCCAGGACGCCGGGCCGGTCGGCGACTTCGAGACCGATGTAGTAGGCGGACCGCAGGTCGTCGATGGACCGGATCCGGGCCCGGACCAAGTGCCCGATGCGGCCGCGCCCACCCGACGTGAGGTTCACCGCGGCATCCACGAGATCGCCGAGGACGGCACTGGCGGTAGGCCGCCCGCCGGCACCCCTGCCGTAGAACATGAGCTCGCCGACGGCGTCTCCCTGGATGAACACCGCGTTGAAGCTGTCGCGCACGCTGGCCAGCGGGTGCTGGAACGGGACCATGGCCGGGTGGACCCGGACGGCCAGTTCCGGCTGTTCGGCCTCGCCGTTGCCGGTGCGCTCGGCCACGGCAACCGCCTTGACCGCGTAGCCGAGACGGCGAGCCATCTCGATGTCGTGAAGGGTGAGACGGGAGATTCCCTCGTGGTAGACGTCGCCGGCCACCACCACGGCCCCGAATGCGACGGTAGCGATGATGGCGGCCTTGGCCCCGGCGTCGAAGCCCTCGACGTCGGCGGTTGGGTCGCGCTCGGCGTAGCCGAGGCTCTGGGCCTCGCTGAGAGCCTCCGCGTAGCTGGCGCCCCGCTCGGCCATCTGGGTGAGGATGTAGTTGGTGGTGCCGTTGACGATGCCCATGATCCGCTCCACCGGCTCGGCCGCCAGCGACTCCCGCAGGGGCCGGATGAGCGGGATGGCTCCGGCGACAGCCGCTTCGAACAGGAGGTCCACGCCCGCGTCGTCGGCCGCGGCGAACAGCTCGGCGCCGTAGTTGGCCAGCAACTCCTTGTTGGCAGTGACAACGGGCTTGCCGGCCGCGATGGCGCTGCTCACCAGCGTGCGGGCCGGCTCTATCCCGCCCACGACCTCGACCACCAGGTCGACGTCGGCATCGGACACGACCGCGGCCGCGTCGGTGCAGAACACCGACGGGTCTATGCGCAGGCCCCGGTCCTTGGCGGTGGAGCGCACCGCGATGCGGGTGATGTCGAGCTCGATGCCGGTGCGGGCCGCAACTTCGGCGCGCTGCTCACCGAGCAGCGTCACCAGGGCGGCACCGACGTTGCCGCAGCCGAGGAGTCCGATACGGAGGCGGTTCACCCCTCCAAGCTACCGGCCACCGGAGGCGGGACTCAGCGCTCGCGAAACCAAATATGATCCAGAATCATGGAAGATGATGACATTGCGTTCTTGAAGCGGTCATCCTCGCCCGAGGCTGCGGCCCGGGAGGCTCGGCATCTCGGTGACCTGCAAGGCCCCGGGATCGTGGCACTGCAGGGTGTGGGTGCCGACGGGCTCGAACTGGAGAAGGCGGCATGCTCGCTAGCGGATGTGCTGCATGAGCGGGGACCGCTGCCCGACTCGGAGGTCAGGGCAGTCGGCGCAGCCGCAGCCGCCGCGCTCGCCCGGGTTCACGATGCTGGGCTCGTACACGGTGACGTCAAGCCGGCCAACCTGCTGCTGAGCCCCAACGGTGAACTGTGGCTGGCCGACTTCGACGCAGCCGGTCCCGCCGACGGCAAGCCGCTGGAGCGGCACAGTCCGGGCCGGTTGCCGCCCCAGGCCCCGGCCCGGCATGGCACGGACATGGCCGCGCTGGCATTGACTCTGGTCGAGTTGTCCACCGGCACGCTGCTAGACCCGGCCACATCGTGGCGTACCGCGGATCTGCGCCGGCTTGGATGCTCCCCGGCCCTGAGCGCCGAGATCTCATTCATGCTCGGCCGCGACGGCTCAACGCTCGACGCCGGCGGCGCAGCCGGCATGTTCGAGCGCGACCGTGGGGTCCTGCCCGCTCCGGCCACGGAGGCCGGCCGCGTCGATTCCACGCCGACCGTGGAGTTCATGCCGGTGCGTCCGGCGCGCTCGGATCCTCCCGGCCGGTCGGAGGCTGGGGCCGCCGAGCAGCTACCTAGGTGGTGGCAGCGTCTGGCCGCGTCGTGGCGCCCCCGGGCGAGCGCCGCGACTCCTGAGAACGTGCGCCGGTAGGTGCAAGCCGGTCGTGTCGGGGCGGGGTGTCTCCCGCTCTTGTTCGCTGCGCTCACGGGCCGCTCGGGCCACGGCCCCGCCCGTATGGGCCGGGTTCGCTCGCCTACCCGCGGGGCCTCTCAGGCGTCGGGCAGTTCGCAGGCCAGCAGGTCGTCGTAGGTCTCGCGCCGGATTACGGGGCGGGCGTCGCCGCCGGCGACGAACACCACCGCGGGTCGCGGCACCTTGTTGTAGTTGGAGCCCATCGAGTGGCCGTAGGCGCCGGTCACGGGCGTGGCCAGGATGTCGCCGACGGCGATGTCGGCGGGCAGGGCCGCGTCTCGAACCAGCATGTCGCCCGACTCGCAGTGCTTGCCCACCACGCTCGCGGCCAACTCCCGGGGGGCGTCCGTCGCCCTGGGCAGGAAGGCCTCGTAGCCGCTGCCGTAGAGCATCGTCCGCGGGTTGTCGCTCATCCCCCCGTCGACCGCGACGTAGGTCCGCACGCCGGGGATTCGCTTGATGGTGCCGACCGTGTAGAGGGTCACCGCCGCGGCCGCGACGATCGAGCGGCCGGGCTCTGCGGTCACCCGCGCGGTCACTCCTGCCGCCCGGCAGGCGTCACGCACCGCGGCGCCCCATTCCGTGATCGTGGGCGCCGACTCGCCGGCCACGTAGGGCACGCCGAGACCCCCGCCCACCGATATCTCCTGCACACCGAACGGCGCGGCCGCCTCTGCGATGACGGCCGCCGCCTTGGCGAACGACGACGCCTCGAACACCTGGCTGCCGATATGGGAGTGGACACCGACCACATCGACCGAGGACGACTCCATGGCCCGCTCCATGGCGGCCGCGGCCGCGCCGGTGGACACGGTGAAGCCGAACTTGGAGTCGTCGGCTCCGGTCACCAGGTAGGTGTGGGTGTGCGCCTCCACGCCGGGGGTGAAGCGCAGCAGCACCCTGGGCCGCGCGCCGGTCTCGGAATGCAGGGCCTCCAGCCGGTCGAGCTCGTCGAAGCTGTCCACCACGATGCGCCCGACGCCAGCCTCGACGGCCTGCCTCAGCTCCCCCATCGACTTGTTGTTGCCGTGAAGCACGAGGCGGTCCGCGGGGACGCCCGCAGCCAGAGCGACGTGCAACTCGCCGCCGGTGGCCACGTCCAATCCCAGACCCTCGGAATGCACCAGCTGGGCCATGGCGACACATAGGAACGCCTTGGCCGCGTAGGACACGTCCGGCCCGAACGCGTCCACCGCCTCCCGGCAGCGGCTGCGCATGTGCTCCTCGTCGTACACGAACAGCGGCGTGCCGTGGGCTTCGGCCAGCTCGATCAGGTCGCACGCCCCGATTCTGAGCCGGCCCTGTGACACGTCGTGGTTGTCGGGCAGCAGATGACGCGGCAGCGGTGATGGTGACGGCGCGGTATCCGCAGGCATGGCGCTAGAGCCTCTCCGGGGCCGACACGCCGAGGATGGCGAGCGCGACGGTCAGGCCGATCCGGGTTGCCTCCACCAGCCACAGGCGGGCCTGGCGGAGGTCCTCGCCCACGTCGTCGCGCAGGATCGGGCAGTCGTGCCAGAACCGGTGGAAGGCGGCGGCCAGCTCCCGGGCCCAGGTGGTCACCTGATGCGGGGCCCGGGCCCGCATCGCGGCCGCGACCGTGTCGGGCAGCCCGGCCAGGGCCCGCAGCACGTCCAGCTCACGCTCGTGCACGAGCACCGCCAGGTCCACTCCGTCCAGCGCGGCCCGCTGCACGCCGCGGGCCTCGGCCTGCCGGCCCAGTGAGTGGATCCGGGCGTGCGCGTACTGCAGGTAGTAGACGGGGTTCTCGGACGACTGGGCCGACACCACGTCGATGTCGATGGTCTGGGTGGTGTCGATGGATTGCAGCAGGTACACAAGCCGGGTCACGTCGGGACCGACCTCGTCAAGCAGCTCCGAGACGATCACCATGTCGCCCGCTCGCTTCGACAGCCGGACCTCGACCCCGCCCCGCCGCAGGGTGACGTTCTGGCCGATGAGGGCCTCGTAGCTCTCGCGGTTGTGGCCCAGCGCGGCCAGCGCGGCCCGCATCCGGGGCACGTAGCCGTGATGGTCGGCGCCGAGGATGTCGATCACCAGGTCGCCCCGCGAGAACTTCTCGTGGTGGTAGGCGATGTCGGGCAGGAAGTAGGTGGGCTCGGAGTCGCTCTTGACCAGCACCCGGTCGGCGCTGTCGCCGAACTCGCCGGTGCGGAGCCATACCGCGCCGTCGTTCTCGTACACCATCTCCCGGCCGCACAGCTCGTCTAGGACACTGTCCATGGCGCCCCGGGCGACCAGCGCCGACTCGCTGGTATAGAGATCGAAGGACACGTTCATCGCGGCCAGCGTCTCGGCCTGGTCCCGGTGGGCGCGCTCCAGCCCCCACTGGCGCACCTCCGCGGTGTCGGGCATCTCGGCGGCCCACTCGGCCACGTACTCGCCGTGGTAACCGTCGTCGGCCGGCTCGGCGCCGCGGCTTCGAGCCTCGAGAGAGGCGGTGAACAGGTCGATCTGGCGGCCCCGGTCGTTCACGTAGAACTCCCGGTACACCGCGTAGCCGCAGCGTTCCAGCAGCCGGCACAGCGAGTCTCCGTAGGCGGCCCAGCGTCCGTGACCGGCGTGCAGCGGTCCGGTGGGGTTGGCCGACACGAACTCCACGCTCACCGAGCGTCCGGCACCCTCGGTGCTGCGGGCGTAGCCGTCGACGCCGGCGTCGATCACCGCGCCGAGCACTTCGTGCAGCCAGCTCGGGGCCAGCCTGAAGTTCACGAAGCCGGGGCCGGCGGCCTCCACCGTCACCACGTGCGGGGGCGGCTCGGCGCTCAGGTGGGCGACGATCTGCTCGGCCAACTCGCGGGGTGGACGCCCCGCCGCCTTGGCCGCGGCCAGAGCGACATTGGACGACCACTCACCGTGGGAACGGTCCCGGGGGCGCTCGATGGCGATCTCAACGGGCGCGCCATCGACGCCGGCTCCTTCGAGGGCCGACCGCAGCCCGTCCCGCAAGCCGTCGCGCACATCCGGCATCGACCGATCCTACCGGGCACCCCCTTTCCCGCCGGTGAGCCGCGCGCCGCTAGCATGACCCGGCCCAGCCCCCGTAGCTCAGGGGATAGAGCAACGGCCTCCGGAGCCGTGTGCGCAGGTTCGAATCCTGCCGGGGGCGCTCGATACGGTAGCAGAAATAGGTTTTGACATGTAGATATG